>NZ_JBFBBZ010000016.1:0-205377 GCF_040682935.1 Amycolatopsis sp. NPDC051061 | reverse complement strand
CCAATGTGGCCTTCGGTGCGTTCAACGCACCGAAGGGCCCCTTGGGTGCGTTGAACGCAACCAAGGCCACATTGGGGCGCTCAGCCGGCCGGGATCCAGTCGGGGTTCGAGGCCAGCACGATCAGCTGCTGCGTCGCCCGGGTCAGCGCCACGTACAGCACCCGGCGCCCGGTCGTCGACTCCGTGATCAAGTCGTTCGGCTCCACCAGCACCACCGCGTCGTACTCCAGGCCCTTCGAATCCAGGCTGCCGACGACCTTCAGCCGCTCGTCCGCGTGGCCCGACACCCAGCCCGCGACCTCCGGCACCCGGTCCATCGCCGTGATGACGCCGACCGTGCCCTCGACCGCGCCCAGCAGCTCCTTCACCGCCGCCTGCGTCGCGGCCGCCAGGCCCGCCGCCTCCACCGGGCGGACCTCCGGCTCCACGCCCGTCTTGCGCACGGCCACCGGCAGCTCGCCCGACTCCGCGTGCCTCGCGACCACCTTCGCCGCCAGGTCGAAGATCTCCGCCGAGTTCCGGTAGTTCGTCCGCAGCGTGAACCGGCGCCGCGCCGTCTTGACGCCGAACGCCTGGTCGCGCGCCTGGGCCGCCTCCGCCGGGTCCGGCCACGAGCTCTGCACCGGGTCGCCGACGACCGTCCAGCTCGCGTACTTGCCGCGCCGGCCGACCATCCGCCACTGCATCGGCGAAAGGTCCTGCGACTCGTCGACGACCACGTGCGAGTACTCGTCGTAGTGCTCGGGCCGGGTCGGGGAACCCCCGGAGCGCTGCGGCTCCACCTCGATCAGCTGGCGGCGCTTGCGCTTCGGCGGCGGCCCGATCAGCACGCGCAGCTCGTCGAGCAGCGCGATGTCCGCGATCGACCAGCCCCGCGACCGGTCCGCGAGGTCCGCGGCCAGCAGCGAGATCTCCTGCCGGTTCAGGACGCCCTTCGCCACCGAAGCCAGCCGCTTCTCCTCGCCCAGCCACTTCAGGATCTGCGCCGGGTACAGCACCGGCCACCAGAGGACCAGGAAGCGGTGGAAGTCGATCCGTTCACCCAGGTCGGTGATCAGCTCGGCCCGCTCGAACGGCTTGCCGTCGGCCTTCGCGTACTCCTCGGCCTTCGCCGCCAGCGTGTCCAGCAGCAGCTCCGCCGCCCGGATCCGCGACCGGTTCGGCGGCGCGCCCTGCGTGTGGGCCTTGCGGCGCACCTTCTCCAGCTCGCGCGCGTTCAGCTTGAGGACCTCGCCGCGGTAGACGATCCGCATCTCCTCGGGCGCCTCCGGCGGGGTGTCCCGCAGCGCCCGCAGCAGGATCTTCCGCATCCGCAGCGACCCCTTGATCGCGGCCAGCGGCGCCGCGTCCTGCCGCGTCGCCTCCAGGCCGTCGAGGACCTCGCCGAGCGCGCGCAGTTCGACGTTCGTCTCGCCCATCGAGGGGAGGACGCGCGAGATGTAGCTGGTGAACACCCCGGACGGCCCGATCACGAGCACGCCGGCCCCGCCCAGTTGACGGCGGTAGCGGTAGAGCAGGTAGGCCGCGCGGTGCAGGGCGACGGCGGTCTTGCCGGTGCCCGGGCCGCCGGTGATCTCGGTGACGCCGCGCCACGGCGCCCGGATCACCTCGTCCTGCTCCTTCTGGATGGTCGCGACGATGTCGCGCATCTTCTCGCCGCGCGAGCGCCCGAGCGCGGCCATCAGCGCGCCTTCGCCGACGATCTGCATGTCCTCGGGCACGGCGTCGGCGATCAGCACGTCGTCGTCGACGTCGAGGACGTTCTGGCCGGAGCAGCGGATCACGCGCCGCCGCACGACGTCCATCGGCTCCTCGGCCGTGGCCTGGTAGAACGCGGCCGCGGCCGGCGCGCGCCAGTCCGTCACGAGGTTGTCGAACTCGGCGTCGCGGATGCCGAGCCGGCCGACGTAGGTGCGTTCGGCGTCGTCGAGGTGGTCGAGCCGGCCGAAGACGAGCCCCTCGTACTCGGCGTCGAGCGTCTGGAGCGTCTGGTTGGCGTGGTAGACCATCATGTCGCGCTCGAACAGCATCGACGCCTGCTCGAAGATCGCCTCGCGCTGCGCGCCCTGGCCGATTTCGTAGCCCTTGGTGCGCATCGCCTCGGCTTGGACGCGCAGTTCGTCCAGACGGGTGTACACGCGATCGACGTGGGCTTGTTCGATGGCGATCTCGGCCCGTCTGACCCGAGGTTCCGACACGCATGGCTCCTTGACAGCTCTGGATCGCCTCCGAGGGCGAAGAACGACTCTACGCGTTGGGTCGGGCGGGCACACCGATGTCCCGGCCATCAGTGCTTCGTGTCCTCCCCGCACAATCAAGAGGTGACCAGGATCGTGGCCGGGACGGCGGGCGGCCGGCGGCTGAAGGTGCCGCCGAAGGGCACCCGGCCGACGTCGGAGCGTGTGCGGGAGGCCCTGTTCAACGCCCTGGAGACGGCGGGCGAGCTGGACGGCGCCCACGTCCTGGACCTCTACGCGGGCTCCGGCGCCCTCGGGCTCGAAGCGCTCTCCCGCGGCGCGGCGGACGCGCTGTTCGTGGAGGCCGACCGCCGCGCGGTCGACGTCCTGCGCGGCAACGTCGCGGCACTGGGCCTGGGCGGCACGGTCCGGGCCGGGCAGGTCGAGACGGTCGTCGCCGCGCCCGCGCCGCGGCCGTACGACCTGGTGCTGGCCGACCCGCCGTACGCCGTGGACGCGGCCGCGCTCGGCAAGGTGCTGGCTTCGCTGGCGACGGGTGGCTGGCTGGGTTCGGCGGCGCTCGTGGTCGTCGAGCGCGCGGCCCGCGACGGCGAGCCGGACTGGCCGGAGGGCTTCGAGCCCTCGCGCGCGAAGAAGTACGGCGACACGGCGGTCTTCTGGGCGGATTACCGCACTTCGTGACGTGGGCCACGCGCGGCAGAGCGGGCGTGGCGACCGGCGGCACGGTAGCGTCCGCGCCATGCGGCGTGCGGTCTGTCCCGGTTCCTACGATCCGGCCACCAACGGGCACCTCGACATCATCGAGCGGGCGGCCCTGCTGTTCGACGAGGTCGTCGTCGCGGTGGGGGTGAACAAGAGCAAGAAGGGCCTCTTCGAGCTCGAAGAACGCCTGGAGATGCTGCGCGAGATCACCGCGAAGCTGCCGAACGTGCGGATCGACTCGTGGGAGGGTCTGCTCGTCGACTACTGCCGCGAGCACGACATCGCGGCGATCGCCAAGGGCCTGCGCTCGGTCAGCGACTTCGACTACGAGCTGCAGATGGCGCAGATGAACCGCGAGCTCACCGGCGTCGAGACGCTGCTGATGGCGAACAACCCGGTGTACGGGTTCGTGTCCAGCTCGCTCGTCAAGGAGGTCGCGGCGCTCGGCGGCGACGTCGAGAACCTGGTCCCGCCATCGGTCTACGAGCGCCTCTCGGAGAAGTTCCCGAAGCTCGGGCGCTGACCGACTCTCCAAACAGGACCGCAACTCGGACGTCCGGTTCCCGTCGTTCGGCCCCCTACGTAAGTCGGGACTTCCGTCGCGCACGGCCCGAGTTCACGTTCTCGCCTTCTGACGATCATCCGATCGGGTTACGGTCCGAAAATGACCAACTACCGATCACGCCTGGTCGCGGTCTTCTTCGCGCTCCTGGCCACGCTGTCTGCGTTGTTCTTGGGGGTCACCGCCGCCGAAGCGGTGACAGCGTCACCGGCTTCACCGGCCGTCGCGGCCCAGAACGCCTGCGGGAACCTCTCCGGGTTCTCCCACACGACGCTGCCGGCCCTGCCCGCCGAGGCGACGACGACGTACAACCTGATCCAGAAGGGGGGCCCCTTCCCCTACCCGCAGAACGACGGCGTCGTCTTCGACAACCGGGAAGGCATCCTCCCGTCCTGCGCGTCGGGCTACTACCACGAGTACACGGTGCCGACGCCCGGCTCGAGCAACCGCGGCACGCGCCGCATCGTGACCGGCTCGGGCGGCGAGTACTTCTACACCGGTGACCACTACGCCACCTTCAAGGTCATCGACATCAGCGGCGGCGGCACGACGCACGCCTGCGGCGACCTGTCGGGCCTCACGAAGATCGGCTACTCCCAGCTTTCCGCGGCGGCTCGCACGGTGGTGGACAACGTCCGCGGCGGCGCGACCAGCAGCACGACCTACGAGAACCGCGAAGGCGTGCTCCCGGCCTGCGCGTCCGGCTACTACAAGCTGTTCAACGTGGGCACGAACGACCGCGTGATCTCCGGCAAGGCGGGCGAGCTGGCCTACACGCCCGACCACTACGTCACCTTCAAGCGGATCGACCTGAATTCCTGAGTCTCGTGCAACGCGCCGCGCCCCCTCGTCCGTGAGGTACACCGGGACGACGACGAGGGAGGCGCGATGCGCGCTGGGGACGACGCGGACTTCCGGGAGTTCGCCCGGGCACGGGCGCTGGCGCTGAGACGCACCGCGTACCTGCTCTGCGGCGACTGGCACCTGTCCGAAGACCTGGTGCAGAACGCCCTGGTCAAGCTCTACCGCGTCTGGCCGAAGATCACCCGGCGCGGACCGGTCGACAACTACGTCCGCCAGGTCCTGCTGCGCTGCTGGCTCGACGAGCGCCGACGGCCGTGGCGCCATCGCGAACGCCACGACGGAGTCGTGCCGGACCGGCCCTCGACCGAGCCCGAAGCCGGGATCTCCGCCTCGCTCCTGCGTGCCCTCGCCGAAGTTCCGCCGAAGCAACGCGCCGCCGTCGTGCTCCGCTACTGCGTCGACCTCCCGGCCGCGGAGGTCGCGGAAGTGCTGCGCTGCTCGGAAGGAACCGTCCGGAGCCAGGCCGCGCGCGGGCTCGAGACCCTCCGGGGCGTTCTCGAGCACAGCGCGGAGAGGAGCGCGTGATGACCGACCTCGAGACCCGCCTGCGGGACGTGGAGCTCGCCGAGCCGCCGCTCGGTTTCGACCCCGACGCGATCGCCGACCGGGCGGCGAGGCAGGTCCGGCGGCGATCCGCCGCGGTGGTCGTGGCGACCGTCGCGGTCGTGGCCGCGGCGTTCCTGGTTCCGTCGCCGGCACCGGTGGTACCCGCGGCGGCACCGGTGCCGCCGTCGCTTGCCGAGCAGTCCCGGATCCGGGTGGCGCTCGGCGAAGCCGTCACGCGGGTGCTGCCCGGCGTCCACGACCTGACCTTGGGCCGGTCGTCGGCCGACAGCATCGGGCCGGAGCGGATGAGCGTGACGGCCGAGTTCGTCGACTCGAGCGGACGGCCCGGGAACTTCCAGCTGACCGTGCGCGGGGCGCGGGCCGCCCACCAGGTCGTGCCGGCCGACCGGCTCTGCACCGCGTCCGGCTCGGCGGCGCGCTGTGTCCGGCTCCCGCAACCCGACGGCGGCGTCCTCGTGCTCTCCGAACTCGTCTACCAGGACGAAAACGGCACTCCCGTGCGTGACGGCATCACCGGGTTCCTGTACCACCCCGGCGGGGCGACGGTGATCATGATCGGCGGCCTCGGCTACCCGCTGACCGAAGAGCAGCTCACGAAGGTGATCACCGATCCGGCCTTCGTGCTGCCATAAGGGGGTCCGGCACCGGGCGTGGTCCAGGGGGACACGCCCGGTGCCGGTGGCGTTCACCGGTTCCGCGGGGAAAACGGGCAGACTGATCTCAGCGACAGGGGATTGGAGTTGCCGTGTACCGGGTTTTCGAGGCGCTCGACGAGCTCGTCACCATCGTCGAGGAGGCGCGCGGCGTCCCGATGACGTCCAGCTGCGTGGTGCCCCGCGGCGACGTCCTCGAGCTTCTCGACGACGTCCGCGACGCGCTGCCCGCGGAGGTCGACGACGCGCAGGACGTGCTGGACAAGCGCGACGACCTGATCCACGCCGCCCGCAAGGAGGCGGGGGAGACGGTCGCCGGCGCGAACGCCGAGGCCGAGCGCGCGATCGCCGACGCCACCGACGAAGCCGAGCGGATCATGGCGGACGCGCGCGCCCGCGCCGAGCAGATGCTCGCCGACGCGCACGACCAGGCCGACCGCACGGTCGCGGCCGGGCAGGCCGAGTACCAGAACCTCACCGACCGTTCCCGCGCCGAGTCCGAGCGCATGATCCAGGCCGGCCGCGACGCGTACGACCGAGCCATCGAGGACGGCCGTCTCGAGCAGTCCCGGCTGGTCGCGCAGACGGAGGTCGTCCAGGCGGCCCACGCGGAGTCGGCGAGGATCGTCGACGAGGCCCACGCGGAGGCCGACCGCCAGCGGGGCGACTGCGACGCCTACGTGGACGGCAAGCTGGCGGAGTTCTCGGAGCTGCTGGCGACGACGTTGCGGACGGTGGACTCGGGCCGCAACCACCTGCGCTCCCCGGCGAACCTGCCGAACTCGGGCGGCCGCCCGACCCTGTACGACTACCAGGTGTGACACGAATCTCGCCTTGAGCCTGCTTGTCCACAGCTCAGCCGAGATGTGGACAGCCGGACCGCGACGACGGCTTTCCCGGCTTTTTGTCGGGCAGCCCCGATAAACTGGGCCGGGGACGCCCCCCTGGGGATGCTGTTGGTTAATTGATCTTTGCTGGTGATCGGCATGATGTGGGTGGTCATGGTCGGTTCGGTGAGTGGAGGTCGAGGGTGTCGGTGCGTCCCGGGGTGTTGGGGCCGGTTCCGGAGCAGACGGTCCGGGTGGCGCGGGCGGCGTTCCCGAAAGGCTGCCCGGTCCTCCGGTTACGGGACACGCTCGGGCCGGTGTTCGCCGACGCGGACTTCGCAGACCTGTTCCCGGCTCGCGGCAAGCCCGGTCTGTCGCCGGCGATGCTGACGATGTTGCTGCTGCTGCAATACGGCGAGGACCTCTCGGATCGGCAGGCCGCGCAGGCGGTCGCGGCCCGGATCGACTGGAAGTACGCCCTGGGCCTGGAGCTGACCGACACCGGGTTTGATCATTCGGTGCTCTCCGAGTTCCGGGACCGGCTGGTTGCCGGGGATGCGGGGCAGCGGGTCCTGGACCTGGTGCTGGCCGCCGCGGCGGAGAAAGGGCTGCTCAAGACCCGTGGTCGGGCCCGGACCGACTCGACCCACGTGCTGGCCGCGATCCGGGAGGTCAACCGGCTGGAGCTGGTCGGGGAAACGCTGCGGGCGGCGTTGAACGAGCTGGCCGAGACCGCGCCGGACTGGCTGGCCGCCCACGCCGATCCGGACTGGTTCGACCGCTATGGGCGGCGGGTGGAGAACTACCAGTTGCCCAAGACCGACGCGCAGCGGCAGGCGTGGGCCGCGCGGGTCGGCGCGGACGGCACCCGGCTCTGGGGCCTGCTGACCGGCCCCGACGCCCCGGTCGAGCTGGTGGAGTTGCCGCAGGTGCAGGTGTTGCGGCGGGTCTGGATCCAGGAATATGTGGTCATCGACACCCTCGATGAGGGCCGGGTGGTGGTGATGCGCGACCCAAAAGACCGGCCCCCGGCGGCGGGGCGGCTGGTCAGTCCGTATGAGCCGGACGCCCGCACCGGCAGGAAACGCCACACCGCCTGGGATGGCTACAAGCTGCACCTGACCGAAACCTGTGACCCCGGTCGGCCACGACTGATCACCCACGTCGAGACCACCGACGCCACTGTCACCGACTTCGAGATGACCGGGGTGGTCCAGGCCGGGCTGGCCGGACGCGACCTGCTACCTGGTGAGCATCTGGTCGACACGGGCTATGTCACCGCCCGGGAGATCGTCACCAGCCGCGAGCAGCATCAGATCGAGCTGGTCGGGCCGGTCATGCCCGACACCGCCCGGCAGGCGGTCGCCGGTCAGGGCTACGCCGCCGGTGATTTCTCCATCAGCTGGGACGCCAAGCAGGTCAGCTGCCCCGCAGGCAAGCGCAGCAACCGCTGGTCATCGGAGAACAACGAGCACGGGAACCCGATCATCAAGGTCCGGTTCTCCGCCACCGACTGCAGGCCCTGTCCGCTGCGGCAATCGTGCACCACCGCCAGCAGCCACGGCCGCACCCTCAAACTTCTGCCCCGCGCCGAACACGAAGCCCTCACCCGCGCTCGCCAACAGCAGAAAACTCCGGCCTGGCAGCGGAAATACCGGCCACGGGCCGGGATCGAAGGCACCATCGGGCAGGCCGTGCACCGCTTCGGTGCCCGCTACGCCCGCTACCGCGGGCACCCCAAAACCCGGCTTCAACACCAACTCACCGCCGCTGCGCTCAACCTCACCCGCATCGACAACTGGCACACCGGCACGCCGCTGGCCCGCACCCGCACCAGCCGCTTCGCAGCCCTCAACCCAGCCGCCTGAGCAGCCAAAACCCAATTAACCAACAGCATCCCTGGGAGCGGCGGGGGCTGTCCGGCGCCGGGACTGCGCGGGTCCAGCTCAAAAGGCGTGGCGACCGGTGCGTACCCTGGACCGGATGTCCGAGAACAAGACCCCCCAGCTCGACGACCGCAGCCCCTGGGTGATCGACACCCGCGAGCTCGGCCGTCATGCCGGCCTCAGCCGCGCGATCACGCGCAGCGTGCCGGTGGAGACGCCGCTCGGCGTCCCCGATGTCATCACCATCGACGCCGGCTCCACGCTCGAGCTCGACCTGCTGCTCGAGTCCGTCGTCGAGGGCGTCCTGGTCAGCGGCACCGCGAAGGCGACCGCGAAGGGCACCTGCGCGCGCTGCCTCGACCCGGTGACCGAAGAGGTCGAGGTCGAGGTCCAGGAGCTGTTCGCCTACCCGGGCTCGGCCACCGAGGAGACCACCGACGAGGACGAGATCCCCCGGCTGATCGACGACCGGATCGACCTCGAGCCCATCGTGCGCGACGCCGTCGTGCTCGCCCTGCCGCTCGCGCCGCTGTGCACCGAGGACTGCGCCGGGCTCTGCATCGACTGCGGCGTCAAGTGGGCCGATCTCGAGCCCGGACACGGGCATGAGAAGATAGACCCTCGGTGGGCCGCACTGGTCGAGCGCTTCGACGAGAATGCGGGCGAAAAGCCTGCGCCGGGTCCCGCTGAGCAAGCCTGACGAGCGACCCAGCTCGTTGCGGAGGAAGTTCGCTCGCACCGCGAGCAGACCGTCTTAAGGAGATCTACTCGTGGCCGTCCCGAAGCGGAAGATGTCGCGATCCAACACGCGCTCCCGCCGCAGCCAGTGGAAGGCGGCTCCGGTGCAGCTGGTGCCCTGCTCCAACCGCGCCTGCAAGCAGCCGAAGCTCCAGCACATCGCGTGCCCGTCGTGCGGCCAGCACAACGGTCGCCAGGTCGTCGAGCCCGCCTGATCGGGTAGCCGACATGGGGGGCAAGACGCCCGGGGGACCACCAGCCGATCCGGCGCCGTTGCTCGACGCGCTCGGGGTCACACTCGACCCCGAGCTGCTCGAGCTGTCGCTGACCCACCGTTCGTACGCGTACGAAAACGGGGGCCTGCCGCCGAACGAGCGGCTGGAGTTCCTCGGTGACGCCGTGCTCGGCCTGGTCGTCACCGATCACCTGTACAACACGCATCCCGACCTGCCCGAGGGGCAGCTCGCGAAGCTCCGCGCCAGCGTGGTCAACATGCACGCACTGGCGCGGGTCGCGCGCGCTCTCGGCGAGGGCGGGCTCGGGGCGCACCTGCTGCTGGGCAAGGGCGAAGAGCTCACCGGCGGCCGGGACAAGGCGAGCATCCTCGCCGACGGCCTGGAAGCGGTCATCGGTGCCGTCTACCTCGCGCACGGCATCGAGATCGCCCGCAAGCTCGTGCACCACCTCTTCGACGGCCTGCTCGCCGAAGCCCCGCTGCGCGGCGCCGGTCTCGACTGGAAGACCAGCCTGCAGGAACTGACGGCGTCGGCCGGTCTCGGCGTGCCCGAGTACCGCGTCGAGGACACCGGTCCGGACCACCGCAAGGAGTTCACGGCCACCGTCCTCGTCGCCGGCCGCCCGCTGGGCAACGGCAACGGGTCGACGAAGAAGGAAGCCGAGCAGAAGGCCGCCGAGACGGCCTGGCGTTCGCTTTCGGCCGAGCTCGAAGCCGAGAAGAAGGACGACCCGGAGTCCTGATCACCGGGAACTTCTGTTGACGGTTCCGCCGGCCACTCAGTAGCGTGATGATCATCCGCCGCGCAGCTACTCACTGAGAGGTCCGGCGGATGCGTCTGTTCTTGGTTCCCCTGATCGTGGCGGCGCTGGTCGTCGTCCCCGGCCCGTCCGCGTCGGCGGCACAGGTCCGCGTGACGTCGCTGCCGGCGCTGCAGTCCGCGCTGGACAAAGCGAATCCGGGCGACACGATCGTCCTGGCCGACGGTTCGTACTCGGCGGCCTCGACGCTGTCGATCAAGCGCTCCGGCACGAGTTCCGCGCCCGTGACCGTCGCCGCCGAACACACCGGCAAGGCCACGATCACCGGCTCGAAGACGTTCGGTTTCGGCAGCGGCGTCTCCAACGTGGTCCTGCGCGGCTTCAAGTTCCGCAACGGTGCGTCCCTGAGCATTCCGGCCGGCGCGTCGCACAACCGCCTGACCCGCAACGATTTCCAGCTCACGAGTGACGGCAACTGGGTCACGGTCAGCGGTGACGACACCGTGGTCGACCGCAACGTCTTCCAGAACCGCACCAGCCAGGGTGTGTTCCTGCAGATCCTCGGACCGTCCGGTGCCATGGCGAAGCGCGTCCACGTGCACCACAACTACTTCTTCAACCACCAGTTCGCGGGTTCGAACGGCGGCGAGTCGATCCGGCTCGGGCTGAGCGATCGCCAGTCGTACCCGGCGAACGCGCTGATCGAGAACAACCTGTTCGAGAAGGCCGACGGCGACAGCGAGGCGATCTCGGTCAAGTCGTCCGACAACGTGGTGCGGTACAACACGATCCGGGACAGCGTGGGCTACATCGTGCTGCGCCACGGCAACCGCAGCGTCGTCGAAGGCAACCTCCTGTTCGGTTCGGGCATCCGGTTCCACGGCAACGACCACAAGATCGTGAACAATTACGTCGCGAACAGTGGCGACCGCGCGATCGTGTTCGGGTCCGGCGACGAGGCGGACAGCGGGCCGGCGAGCAAGCTCCACGATCGACCCGATCGGGTGACGGTCGCGTACAACACGGTGCTGGGTTCGAAGAGCGTGATCGACGGCGACGGCGGCGACTTCAAGCCGAAGGACTGCGTGGTCGCGGACAACATCGTCAAGGGGACGGGCGGCACTTTGGTGACGGTGCCCAGCGGGTCGACGGTGAAGTACGAAGGCAACATCACCTTCGGGGGCACGGCGGGGATCCCGTCTCGTTCGGTGGACCCGAAGCTGGTGAAGGACGCGGCCGGGCTGTACCGGCTGTCGTCGGGGAGCCCGGCGATCAACGCGGGCGTGGGCTCGTACCCGTCGGCGGCGACGGACTTCGACCTGCAGGCCCGCACGGGCGCCTTCGACGTCGGGGCGGACGAGTATCTCGCCTCCGGCGCGACGCGGGTCCCGCTGACGAAGGCCGACGTCGGACCGGCCGCGCCTTAAATTGTCGTACCTGCCGGGCACAATGGTCGTATGCCCGAACTACCCGAGGTCGAAGTCGTCCGCGTGGGCCTGCAGGCGCACGTCGCGGGCCGGACCATCCGCGAGGCGGAAGTCCTGCACCCACGCGCCATCCGCCGGCACGCGCTGGGCGCGGAGGACTTCGCGAAGCGGCTGGTCGGCAGCCGCGTCGAGGCGGCGCGGCGCCGCGGCAAGTACCTGTGGCTGGAGCTGTCCGACAAGGAGGCGCTGCTGGCGCACCTCGGGATGAGCGGGCAGATGCTGGTCCAGGCCGAGGGCGCGCCGGACGAGAAACACCTGCGAGTGCGGCTGCGCTTCGACGACGACGGTCCGGAGCTGCGCTTCGTCGACCAGCGGACGTTCGGCGGCCTGGCGCTCGACGACCTCAACGAGGTGCTGCTCCCGGACACGATCGCGCACATCGCGCGTGACCCGATGGACCCGGCGTTCGACCTCGACGCGGCGGTGCGCGCGCTGCGGTCGCGGCGCACCGAGGTCAAGCGGGCGCTGCTGGACCAGACGCTGGTGTCGGGCATCGGCAACATCTACGCGGACGAAGCGTTGTGGCGCGCTCGCCTGCACGGGGCCCGGCCGACCGAGAAGCTGACCATGGCGAAGGGCCGCGAGCTGCTGTCCGCGGCGTCGGACGTGATGAACGCGGCGCTGGGCGCGGGCGGGACGTCGTTCGACGCGCTGTACGTGAACGTCAACGGGCAGTCGGGGTACTTCGACCGGTCGCTGGACGCGTACGGCCAGGAAGGGCTGCCGTGCCACCGGTGCGGCACGGCGATCCGGCGGGAGCCGTTCATGAACCGGTCGTCGTTCTCCTGTCCCCGTTGCCAGCCGCGACCGAGGGCGAACTCGCGTTGATAAATGGTGTTCAGCTTTCAGCTAGGATGAAAGTGCCTGGTAGCTGAGGGAGTGCATCGTGGTCAAGGAGCCCGGAAAGTCGACGCTGGCCGACAAGATCGACCGGCTGTTCCACGTGGTCCGCAGGCCCGATCGGGAGCCGTACAGCAACGAAGAGGCCGCGAAGGCCTGTCGTGAAGCAACGGGCGAGAGCTTCTCGACGACGTACCTGTGGCAGCTGCGCACGGGCCGTCGCACCAACCCGACGAAGCGGCACCTCGAAGCACTGGCCCAGTTCTTCGGAGTGCCACCGGCATACTTCTTCGACGACGAGCAGAGCGAGAAGATCGCCGAGGAGCTGGCCCTGCTGGGAGCGTTGCGCGACGCGGGGGTCCGCGACTTGGCGCTGCGCGCGGTGACCTTGTCGGCCGACGGGCTGGACACGATCAGCGACATGATCGACGCGATCGCCCGGAGGGAGGCCGGTCGCAGCGGACCGAAGAGGGAGGCCTGAGGTGACGGCGTTCGGCCTGAGCGTGGTGGCGGCCGCCGCGGCCCGCCAGCGGGGCGCTGCCTTCCGCCGCCGGCCAGGCGCCGCCCTTGGCGGCCGGCCGGGTACCGAACCGCCGGTGGGGCCGAGCGTTCCTTCCGCCCGCCGAGCGAGCACCACCCCGCGCCGCCGAGCGAGCGCCGCCTCGTCCTCGGACCCGGAAGCGCATCCCGAACCGGTGAGCCCGATCTTGCTCTTCCCGCGTATCCCCGCCGGCGCCGCCGCGTTGAACCGGCGGGAGCCGTGGGGTCGCGGCGTGAGGGAGGGCTGACGTGGCGCGTACACCGTGGCGCAGGCGACCGGGGCGCGCGCTGTGGAAGCGGGCGCGTGAGGTCGCCGATGCCGTCACCCTTCCCGAGCCCTTCGATGCCGAGGCGTTCGTCGCGAGGCTGGCCGCCGGGCGGGGGCGCCCCATCGAGCTCATGCCCGTCAGCGCTCCCGAAGGCACTCCTTGCGGTTTGCTCATGAGCACCGAACGCGCCGACTACATCCTCTACCCGACCACCACCACCGCCCTGCACCGGCAGCACATCCTGCTCCACGAGGTCGGCCACCTGCTCTGCGGCCACACCGGCCCCGACGGCGGCGCGGACGGGGTGGCGATCGACGCCGCCGCCGGGCGGCAGCTCATGCCGAACCTCTCGCCCGAGCTGGTCCGGCGCGTGCTCGGCCGCACCACCTACACCGAGGTCGAAGAACGGGAAGCCGAGCTCGTCGCGAGCCTGCTCGCCCAGCGCGTCGTCCGGCCCGGGGAGCCGCGCGAGCTCGCGCCCGACGTCCCGGACGGCCTGCGGCGCTTCGACTCCCTCTTCGGTGGCCGGGACCGCCGCCGGACGCCGTGATCGAGACCCTGGCCTACCACCTGTGCCTGGTCGGGTTCGCCGGGTTCGGGTACAAGCTCGTCGAGGCGCGCCGTGGCCAGCCGGTGCGCACCATGTGGTTGCTCGCCGGGTTCGGCATCTGCATCGCCACCGGCATCGTCGTGCTGACGCCCGCGATGGCCGCCCTCGCCGGCCAGGGCCCGGTGGCCGAATGGGTCCTCAGCCTGGCCGGCGACGAGCTGAAGCTGGGCGCGATCGGGTTCGCCGTCGCGTTCACGCAATCGGTGTGGCGTGGCGAAGGTGCCCGGCTCGCGCCGCACGCGCTGTTCACCGGCGCGGCGATGGTGCTGCTCGCGGTGTGCTTCACGCTCTCCGAGCCGCGGCGCGTCGGCGACGACACGGTCTTCTCGGGCGCCGGCCTGCCGTTCGCATTGGCCGACAAGCTCGTCTTCCTGGCCTACAGCCTGATCAGCCTCGGCCTGCTGATCGCGGTGTTCGCCCGCAGCGCGTGGCACGCGGAGCCGGGCCCGCTGCGCACCGGGCTGTGGCTGCTGGTGGTCGGCGTGGGCGCCGCGTTCGCGTGGACGTTCTGGGACATCGACGACGTCCGCCGGCTCGCCGCGACAGCGCGGATCGGCGCGCGCGAGGACCTGCCGTCCTCGGTGCTCGCCGCCACGACGATCGGTTTCGTGGCGGCCGGCGCGACGCTCAGCGCGTGGTCGCCGGCGGTGTCGTCGATGATCGGCCGGGTGCGGGCGTACCGCGCGTACCGCCGCATCGAGCCACTGTGGACGGCGTTGCGCGCGGCGGTGCCGGGCATCGCGCTGGACCCCGGCCGCGAGCTGACGGGTGGCGCCGAGTTCGCGCTCTACCGCAGGGTGATCGAGATCCGCGACGGTCACCTGGCGCTCCGGCCCCACTTCGACCCGGACCTCCCGGCCCGCGCGGAGACGGCGGCCCGCCGCGCGGGAGTCCCTGAGACGGAGGTGGCGCCGACGGTGGAGGCGATGACCCTGGCCGCGGCGATCGAGGCAGGCCGGGAGGGCCGCCGTTTCGAGCCGGGGCAGGGCGGGCCCGGCCCCCTCGCGGACGCGGACGCGGACGTCACCACGGAGGCGGCCTGGCTGGTCCGGGTGAGCCGGGCGTGGCAGCGGGTCGTGAGTGGGAAACAGGGTTAGAGCTGACTATCTCTTGGTTACCTACTTGTGACCTGCGGATCTTGGCACGACTGGCGCGGCCAGCTGGCCGCGCCAGTCGTATGGAGCGCTAGCGCGTGGCCGGGGCACATCTTAAGTGCTCCAGCCGCACTACCTCGGTCCTATTTGCGTTACGGCTGGCCCCGGCGGCGAAGTTCGACACCCTCGGCGAGCAGGATGGTCCGGGTCTGACTGTAGGACATGCCGTAGGTGACTGCGAGCTGGCGGATCGAACGCCCGTTGGCGTAGGCGTTGACCATCCCGGGCGGGGTTGGCGGCAGTGGAATCCGGGGTGGGCGCAGCGTGACATCGGCGTCTATCAGCGCGGTGCGGATCTTGCGGTAGCTGTACGGATGGCGCGCGACCAGGCTTTCGATCGTTTCCCCGGCGTTGTAGTGCTCCACGAGGTCTCGCACGACGTCGGCGGGTATTTCGGCGGGTGTAGCTGGCGGGCCGTCGCACGCTGCGGCGCCGGTGGTGACCAGTGCGGCCGCGCGGGACACCACGGCTTGCAGCGCTTCGAGGTGGTTCACGAGCCGTTCGCAACCTTCGGGCGTAAGCCGGACCCAGGTTCTCTGCGCCTTGCTCCGCTCGGTCTGGACGATGCCCTCCCGGCGGAGCTTGCCGAGCTGGGTGGACAGCGCGGGCGGCGTGACGCCGAGCGCTTCGCAGATGAAGCCGAACTCGCACCAGCGCATCTCGGCGAGCAGAGTCACGACGAACAGCCGTGCGGGCGCGAGCAGCACGGGATCAAGATCACGGCTGAAGCTAGGGACAGCGATAGGGCGCCCCTCACGGCGCACTGCGACAATCACTCCGGGTTTCCTGCCTTGCCGGTCCGGGTTGCTCATCGTATGTGCGGCCTGCCGCCGCGTGGGCGCATCCGCACCCCGGCGTCCTGGAGCAGCCGGTAAGTCTTGCCGTAGGACACGCCGTTGAGCCCGGCGACCTCACGGACCGTCAGACCGCTCTCGTATTGGTCAACGACCTCCGAATCGTCGAGCTGGCACTTGATGCCACGGCCGGTCTCCGGCACGTCGGCACCGAGCTTGCGCAGCAACGTGCCGGTCCAACTCAGCGACAGGCCGAACTCGCGAGCCAGCTCGACCATCGGCGTGTCAGCACACCATGCGGCCAACATCCGGACGTTGCGCTCTGCCCGCTCCGCATCAGTCAGGCTCCCCGTGGGCGCTTCCAACACTCCTCTTTCTTTGTGCACCAACAAACTCAAAGGTCATAATGTCGATCAGGCCGTCGCCACATGACGAATACCACGAGCCACCGAAAAGACCCGGGATGCGTGAACAAGAAGATCGTTCACCGGCGTGGCTCCGCCACACCGTCGATCAGTTCCGGATCGGGTGTCGGCGTCCGATGCAGACACGACTCGCACGGCATGCCCCGCAGAGCGTCGAGCCGTTCCAGTTCCCCCGCTCCGAAGGACAACCCGCATAAGGCCGTCAGCCGCTCGGGCACCTCGTCTCCGGTCGGCGCCTCGAACACGTGCACCACTCGACGCGTCTCACCGACCGTGCCCGGCAACGGGCGTCCAAAGACCAGCCGGATCGTCACCGCATACCCCGCAGCGCGTGGGTACCGGCGGGAACGGACGCGATTGGGGCGCTATCCGCTCCCGCCGGAACTGGGGCCCGACCGTTTCGCCCCGGTGCCGGTCGCGGCTGCTGACGCGGGATAGACGTCGTAAGGGCGGGGAACCGGGAACCTCGAAGCCAGCGACGCCATACTGACGGTTTCCGATGCCGCGTTCGACGGATGCGGTGCTCCACGGTCGGAAGTGTTGAGCGGGCGACCAGGAACGCGTAGCACCCTGGACACAGGCGACCAGGCGGCAGGAGCATCGATCCGGTTAGCACAACATGCCCGCAGAGCGCCTCGTACCGCCCACGGGTGTTGTCGCGCCTGCAGCGAGCGAACTCCTCGTCGGTGACTGCGTGGTCTATGCCGTCACGGTCGCTCCGGTGCCAGCTCACGTATAGGCCCGTGACCCTTCCCTGCCGTTCGTAGCTCACCTGAAACCTTTCTCCGCAGGTCCCGCCGGCCAGGTCAGATCCACGCGACCGAGGTGGGCTCCGCCTCCTACATGCTGACCAGGCGTAACGAGGCTGTATGATGTGAAATCAGCTTGACTTAAGGGCCTATATCAGCGATAGGTCAAGCGAGGGACATAACGGGGACATATCGCTCACCGGAATGCGAGGAGAGGATGGACGATGGCTATCGATGACGCTGGAGGACCCGCGCCTCGCACTGCCCTTGAGCAGAAGATCCGCGAGCGACGTCAGACGTTGGCGGAGTTCGCTCATGCCGCTGAAGAGTTCGCGCGCAGCTTCGGCGAGCCGGGAACCCTCAGCGAACGCCACTTGAAGCGCCTCGTCGCCGGAAGTCGGCCTGACGGTTCGCCAGTCGGCCGCCCCCGTCCGGCGACAGCGCGGCTGCTTGAACGAATGCTGGGCCTCACGATCGACGAACTGCTCGCTCGACCGGACACGGCGCTCGTCGTTGAGCCGGGAGAGCATGAACTACGGCAACGGCTCAGTGCTGCCCGCCGGGTTAACCCTGAAGTGCTGGCGCTGCTCCAGTCTCAGCTAACGGCAGTCCGTAGACTTGATCGCCAGTTGGGTGCGGCCACTGCTCATGACGAAGTCACGACCAAGATTAGCCAGGTGAACCGCTTACGGGCGCACAGTTTGACCCCAAGCGTTCGGGGCCAGCTTGCGGCCTTGCTTGCCGAATTCGGCACGCTCGCCGGGTGGCAGGCCCTCGACATGGGATCGCTCGCCAGGTCATGGCAGTTGTATGAACAGGCTAAAGCGGCGGCATCAGAGACCGACGACGCAGTCTTTGGGATGCACTGCACTGCCGAACAGGCTTTTGTCCTCATTGAGATTGGCGAAACGGCAGCGGCGGCGGAGTTGCTAAGTGCGACCGAGCGCAAGGCGCAGCAAACAGCAGGCCGCCTGCTCCGATCTTGGCTTGCGGCAGCATCCGGCGAAGCACTCGCCGCAGACGGACAGCGCTCAGCAAGCTTGCGCGCGTTTGACCGTGCTGCGGCATTGCTGCCGTCGACCGCAGCTGCAGCGAACGAGCCGTATGTTGCTCTTGACTCTGCGCACCTTGCGCGGTGGCGCGGCCACGCCCTCGCTCGGGTCGGAGAGAGTGGAGCTGTCGAAGTGCTCTTGTCAGCCCTTGACCAGCTTGATCCGACGTTCATCCGTGCTGAGACAGGCTTACGCGTTGATCTTGCCAGTGCGCTCTTTGCAATCGGCGATCGCGAACAAGGACGAACTCATGCCCGAAAGGCACTCGCACTCGCCAAGGAAATCGGCTCGGTGCGCCAGCAGCAACGAATAGCCCGACTTGACCATCGCCGACCCGAACACGGACAACTTGCCCTCTAAATCAGGAACTAGCCCCTGACTCTATCCAGGAAAACGAACTCGTTGTCCAAGATTTCATTTGCGGCCGACTGCAGTGCGGGCAATGCGGCCTGCCTGGTAAATGCCGCCAAGTACCAGGCCTGATCAGGGTTTAATCGAAGGTCGAGAGCTGAAGGCCGATAGCGAATCAGGCTCGACACTAGATACACCGAAAGATATCGAGCGAGATCTGATGTAAGCCCTACAAACTCCGAATCCGACAAGCTGACAGTTAGGGTTCCATCGAAATATCCGTGTGGATGACCCAGCATGGGACGCAATCTTGCGGCTAGCTCCTCTTCCCATTCGGGCAAACGCAGGTTGCCAATGTGAATACCGTCGCCCGACCTCACATATTTCCCATCGCAAGGAATCAATAGTGCAAAGCTGTCGAGACTGAGTCGCGATGATAGGGCAAAGACCTGCCAAGGGTTGCCATGATGGAGGGGTGGAAGTTCTTCGAAGATTTCCCGAACAAGATCCCAGCTCGGCTTATTTTGCTGAATTACTCCGTAGCCTTCAATGAGCAAGTGGCTCCAGCTGTAGGTGCCGTCGGTTACGATGGTCTGGTATAGCGGGACCGCCTGGAGCGTCTTTCCTCTGACTTGAATGTACTCCATACCTGACTCTAGGCATCGAGAGAACAGTTGATCGGGATTAATCTCCCCAGGAAGATGTGAACTAGGGACGCCCATCCGCTTTTCATATAGCAACGGAAATACCCCACCCCTCTGGGGCTTTACCCGCCAATCTTCGAAGTTTCCTGTTGCATGAACAGCGCTGACCCCATGGGTTAGTTTCTGGTTAATGATAGCGTCAGGGCGCCAGAGAAGGAGTTCGGCCTTGGCGAGGTTTAGTAAGGAATAGTAGTATTGCAATGCCGCACTTGGCCCGGACGTTTCCTCGCCTGCGCGATAGTAGACTTCAGCTTGGCTAATAAATGCCGATAATTCGTCAGCCACTACCTGCGGATCCGGCCAATTTGTGCCAGCAAGACGCTTCGAGCAGCCAGGAACATAAGCCACGCGGCGAAGTTGATCCCAAAGAAGGTCGGCATTTGCAGATTCGAGTACCAGTGTCGCCTGGGCGCTAACAAGAGGTCGGCATATGCGATTATTAAGGTAATTACTTTGCTGCATTTCTAACGCGATACCGTGTGATCGCATGGAGAAGTCGAACTCTGCTGCGATGTCGGACACTCTGCTTAACGCTTCACTCTGAAATTGAGGAGGCGGTGGATAACTATCTGACCTTGCGTCCACGTGGACCCATGCCAGGTTTGCTTCAGCAGGATCATCTGGGCGACCCCCCGTAGTCGGACTGGCGTCAATACCTTCGACTTGAAGTCGACCCATAAGCTCCTGTAGCCGCTCGGGCGGACCCGAGAGGTTCATTGAGAAGTGACCAGGCTTCGCCATGTGATTCACATTACATGGCCAGATTTGCGGCGCACTCGCGCGCCTGTCGGACTGCTGGGGCTTGGCTGTACTTAGCCGTAGGCTGCGTGCGTGGCTGATGAGCATGGGTCGTGGAAGACGTTCGGTGAGCGGCTGGTCTACGACAACCGGTGGGTCAAGGTCGGGTTGACGGACGTCGAGGCGCCGAACGGCGAGCGGTGGGACTACCACGTGGTCCATCTCGCGCGGATCGCTATCGCGCTGATCGTGAACGACCAAGACGAAGCGCTCATGCTCTGGCGCTACCGCTTCGCCACCGAGCAGTGGGGGTATGAGCTGCTCGGCGGCATGGTCGACGACGGCGACGACTCGGCCGGGACGGCAGCCCGGGAGGCTGCCGAGGAGAGCGGCTGGCAGCCGATCGGCGAGCCGGAGCACCTGGTCAGCTTCGAGCCGCTACCCGGGCAGGTCACCGCGCCTGTGGACGTTTACCTGTGGCGTGCGGCCGAGCATGTCGGCGATCCGACCGACACGGAGGAGGTGGGCCGGGTGGAGTGGGTGCCTTTGTCCCGGGTGAACGAGCTTGCGCAGCGTCAGGAGCTGCTCGGGTCCGGCACGCTGGTGTCCCTGCTCTACTACCTCAACTTACGCCGGGCATGAGTCGCCGGGCAGCACGAGCCGTTCCAGTCGGCGACGCAGCCGGACGGACCTGACCTGGGAGATGATTCGCCGGGCTTGCTGTGCGTAAGTCCGTGCGGCCTCCCGGTCCCCGGCCACGCTGTAGGCAAGCGCAAGGTCGACGTACACAGCTGCGCTCGCCCGGACGAAAGACGACGATCGGGCGTCGTCGACCAGCCGTTCCAGTTGTTCGATAGCCTCAGGTGCACCGAGGTGGACGAGCGCGTTGCCGCGCCAGCGGTCCAGGTGCGTGCCGCCGAGGAACAGGAATGGCAGCTCGGGGTGCACGACTTCGGACGGCCGAAGCGCGTCGGACTCGTCGAAAGCGCGCAAGGCGTCGTCGCGGTGTCCGGCGATGGCGTGGCCTTCGCCTTCGGCGGCTGCCAGCCACGCGCGCAGCAGGCGCGGCGCCTGCTCGCCGATCGATCGTGCCTCAGCGAACAGGGCCACCGCGTCGTCGACGTTGCCCGCATCGATCAGGACATATGCCTGCTCGGCAGTGGCGTGCGCGAGCAGCGCGGCCGAATCAGCCTCCAGTGCGGCGGACTTCGCGCGTTCGTAGTGGCCCCAGGCTTGCGTGAGTGAGCCGATGTCGAGCGAGTTCCAGCCGGCCAACGTGGACGCCTCGACCAGCACCCCGGCCAGTGGCGCCCGGTCGCGCCGTAACAGGGTGTGCTGAAGCCGGTCCTCCATCTCCGTGATCTGGCCACGCAGCCGCTCCAGTCGAGCGGCCGATCCGAACCGGCGGTCGGCATGGCGGACGCCGTCAACCTCCTGGCGAAACCCCGCGATGATCGCGGCGTCGACACGGTTGGCGACGACGAGGCGTTCGGCTAGTTCCTCGCCGATCGCGGCGTCACCCGGCGGGAGACCCAGTTCCGCGTCCGTGCGGCCGTAGATCTCGCGCAGGACTGCGCGCATTGGCGGTTCCGGCGTAACGTGCCCGTTCTCCCACCTGGAGATATCCGTCTTTCGACTCGGGACCGAACGCTCCGCCAATCCGTGCGCCGCAGCGCGCGCGTTGATGGCCCGCGCGAGCTTTTCCTGACTCCAGCCGACCGCGTTCCGAGCGGCCTGTAAGGGGCTTATCGACGTCATGATGCTGCCCGGCGATAGCGGCCGCGACCTGCGGAGATAACACGAGCTAACACGGGGTGTGTCATCCGCTGCCAGCTCCCGGCGGCCGCAGAAATGCCGTTTCTTAGAGGCATGACACGCGACAGCAAGACCCGCCGGACGGCCCCAGAGGCCGACCGCGAAAAGGAACTCGCGCTAGCCGCGCGGATCACCATCACGACGGATCAGCTCGGTGAGATCAGCCAGTTGATCGGTGATCTGCGACAGCCGCTGTTCGATGACCGCCAGCCGCGCCGACACGGCGTCTTCCATGTCCTCGCGAGGCTGCCCCAGGGCCGGCGGGATGCGGCCGTGCAGCACGGCGAGCAGGTGCTGCGGGTGCAGTCCGAGCGCCACGGCCAGGGCTTCGAGAGTGCGGTCGCTGCGCTTGCGCTCCACGGTGTGGTTCTGGATCTCGCGGACGATCGCCTGGGAGACCTGCGAGCGTTCGGCCAGCTCGCGTTGCTTCCATCCGAGCTCGTTCACGCGCTCGTTGATGGTCTTCGCGACCGCCGCCCAGTCTTCCGACACCCATTCCTCCGTGGTCCGCCTCAGCGCCGACATTAGCGCCTAACGGATTCCGCGGCGCCGAGATCGACACCGCGTCGCGCATTCGGGCCATTCTCACGCTTTCATGCGACTAAATCAGCTTTCTTTTTCAGCTCAAATCAGCTGAACGACTCAAAGGGCTTACTTCAATGCAGAAGAACATTCCTGACGCCGGTGGTCCGGTGTTCTACTCACTGGCCGACGCCGCGTGGATTCTCGGCGTCGACCGCAACGACATCCATCGCGCTATCCGGGTCGGTTCGCTCCGCGCAGTGCGGCGCCGCTCTCGGCTCGTCATCCCTGCCGCTGAGCTGCGGCGCGTGCTCGACGGGGGTGCGCGATGACCGAACCCGACTACAAGGAGATGGCTGCTCGGCTCGTCCGGTACGCCGCTGTGCCGGGTCATGTGCTCAGCGAAGTGGTGACCACGGACGGACTGTGTTTCTGGGCATTCGATCGGGCAGACATGCCGGAGCTGTCCGGTGACGAGTCGCCGGACCGGGAGTTGGCGGCACGGATGTGTGCCGGGTGTCCGGTGATCGACGAGTGCCGGGAACTCGAGTTGCGGACCGCCGGACCGGACACGGTCGGGGTGTGGGGCGCGCTGCCCGACACGGACCGGCGTGCCCTGTACCCGGTGTGGGCGCGTCGCCGGGGTGGTGAGGCGCGATGAACGTCAACCTCACGCCGATACAGATTCTCGCCGGGATCGTGGTGCTGCTGGCGCTGTTCATGGTGTGGCGCTACAGCGCCCGGAAGGCTCGCCGGGCCGCCGACGCGGCACGGGCAAGTTCACGGGTGGTGTCGCTGGCCGGGCGTGTGCTGTTCACGGGCACGGCGTTCACAGGCGTTCAGTGGCTGGTGATCACCCACGTGCACAACCCCACGTTGGTGCTGGTGGTTCTCGGAGTGCCGGACCTGATCGCGGCCTTCGTCCTGACGCGTGTCCTGACGGTCACGTCCATGGACACCACCAGTACGCGCCGCCGGGGTGGTGGCCGCCGATGACCACGACCCATGACAACCACGAACCGGCCGTGGCGCCGGGGCGGGCGCGGCGACTCGCGGAGGATGCCGCCGAAGCGGCCGACGTCCGGCGCTGGCAGACCCACCCGGACGTGGTGGCGCTGCGGGTGGAGCGGGCCCGGGCGCAGGTGGACCGGTTGTGCTGGTCCGGGATCGTGCTCGGGTTGGCGTTCACCACGGCCAACGTGCAGTGGTTCGCCGCCGCCGGAGCTGCGTTCGGGTCGCTGCCGTGGCTGACGGCGTGGCTGCTCGATCCGACCGTGTGCCTGGTCCTGTTGGCTATCCTGCGGGCCGAACAGGTCACCGCCCGGTACCAGGTCCACACGGGAGCATGGGTGCGGGCGGCGAAGTGGCTCACGCTGGCCGCAACGTATGTGATGAACACCTGGTCATCGTGGGTTTCCGGCTCGCCGGCCGGAGTGGTTCTGCACTCGGTTCCGCCGCTGGTGGTGTTCGTCGCCGCCGAAGCGGTCACCGACCTGCGGGACAAGCTCACCGACGCGGTGATGGTGGCGTTCATGAACGCCACAGACCGGATGGACACGCCGGAACCGGCTCCGGTTCCGGAACCGGAGCCGGTTCCTGAACCGAACACGGCGGCGGCACCGCGTCCGGCCCGGCGGAAGTTGTTCGCGGACTACCTCACCGACGCCCGGGACGCGTGGACGCCGGGTGTGGAGATCACTCCGGCGTGGGTGCGGGAGACCACGGGATGTTCCCGTGGACTGTCCTCCCGCCTCGCCGCCGCGCTCTCCGCCGAGATCGGCAAGGGGGTGCGCGCCGATGACTGAACCGAACAGGGACGACCATGAACACGGCGCACTGGCCCGCGCTGGCGGGCGGGACGTCGAACACGTCGGCCCGGTGTTCGACGGCGAGTTGATCGACGACACGTTGCCCCAGCCCCGGGGCCGGACAGCCCCGGGCCGGGTGTCGCCGTGGCGGCGGATCGCCGCCACCGCCGGGCGGGTCTGGCGGTCCGGGCCGATGGTCCGGGCGCGGTCACTGGCCGCCTACCGGGCGCGGAAGGTTCCGCAGGATCTTGTCCGGCTGGTGTGGTTCATCCTGCGCGGGAACTGGCGGTGGCTGGTCAAGTTCTGGTACTGGGCCACCTACGCCGATCTCCGCGCCGATGCCCGCCGCGCCCGGCTGGCCGGGGACACCGACGCACGCCGGACCGCGCAGGAGCTGATCCGGTCGGACGCCACGGCACGGTGGGCGAAGCTCGGCATTGCCGTGCGCCGGTTGGTAATCACCCTCCGCGTCGCCGCTCCGGTCGTGGCGGTGTTGTGGCTGGTGGATTCGGTGATGGACCGGGCGGACATGTGGCCATGGCTGACGAACGTCTACACGGGAGTGGAAGCCGTCTGGTCAGCGCTCACGGTCGTGGTGCCGCTGCTACTGATCGTGATCCCGGTGGCGTGGGCCGTGGCCGCCGCGTTCGAGGGACGCGACCGCACACCGGGTGCGGGGTGGCTGGTCCGGCCAGACCGTGATGACGCCGACTCATGGATTGATGAACGGATGATCTCGAAGGCGTTGGCACATCTGGGAATCAGTCCGCTGGACCGGTTCTACCGCGACGGCGGGGAGCTGGTCTACACCGTGGCCGCCCGCAAGGATGGTGACGGGACGTTCGCTCAGGTCCGGTTGCCGCTCGGAGTCACCGCCGACATGGTCGCCGCCCGACGGTCCAAACTGGCCGCGAACCTCGGGCGGGCGTCGCTGGAAACGTGGCCTACCAAGGGAGACGAAGACGGACTGTTGGACCTGTGGATCGCCGACAAGGGCGTCCTGCGGGGCGGCGCCGGCCAATGGCCGCTGGTCCACGATGGACAGGTCGACGTGTTCGAGGGTGTCCCGTTCGGACTGTCGCAACGCGGTGTGGTGATCAACGCGCCGCTGATCGGAGTGAACTGGCTGATTGGTGGCCGTCCCGGGCAAGGGAAGTCGGCCGCGTTACGGACGCTGCTGCTCGGCGCGGCACTCGACCCCACCACCGAACTGTGGGCGTTCGTCATGGGCGAGTCGCCCGATTTCGAGCCGTTCCGGCCCCGCTTGTCGCGTTACCGGATGGGGATGGACGACAGCGTGGCCGAAGCGGCAACGCAGGCGCTGGCGGACTTGCTGACCGAAATGGAGCGACGCGGCAAAATCCTCGGAGAGCAACCGAGCCGCCCGCCGAAGGTCTCCCGCAAGCTCGCCGACAAGGCCGGGCTCGGGTTGCACCCGTTGGTGTGCGGGATCGACGAGTGCCACGAGTTGTTTCAGCACCCGAAGTACGGCAAGAAAGCCGCCGAACTGGCCACCAGGTTGATCAAGCGAGGACGCAAGTACGGGATTGTGCTGCTGCTGGCCACCCAGTCACCGACGAAGGACAGCATCCCTCGGGAGGTTACCCGCAACGTCTCATGTGGAGTGGCTTTCAGCGTGGCCGACCAGGTCGCCAACGACGGGCTACTCGGGTCCGGGAAGTACGCCGCCGGTATCCGCGCGACCGAACTACGGATCAACACCGACCGGGGAACCTGTGTCGCGGTCGGCATCACCGATGAGACGTTCGAGCTGGTGCGCACGTTCTACGTCCCGTTCGAGGACGGGACCGACGACGTCACGCCGGTGATCGGCCGCGCCCTGGCGCTGATTGAGGAGACGGGCCGGGCGGTCGAATCCAGCGCACGGCCGCAACTCGAAGCGGCCGGACCGATCCAGGTGGACGAGCTGGCCGATCTCGCCGACGTGATCGGCGGGGACGACCGGGTGCGGACACAGGCGGTGCTGGCGCGGCTGGTGGAGCTCAACGCGGAGCACTACGGCGGGTGGAGCTTCGCGGCGCTGTCCGCGCTGCTGGCCGAGCACGGCATCACCGCCCGCAAGTCCCACGGCGTGATGACCGTGCACGCCGCCGACGTCACGGCCGCTCTCGCCCGCCGGGACAGCGGGGACGCGCGTGGGGAGGGGCCGGGGACGCGGGGAGTTCTCCCCGCCGACTCCCCGGAGCAATCTCCCCCCGTTGACCAGCGGGAACACGGCTCGGGGAGGCCGGGGAGCCGCCGCCGGCCAGACCCCGGATCGGGCCGAAAACCGGCCGATTCCGGGGACACGTCCGGGTCCCTCCCTGACGACGGCGGCGGGCGCGATGGCTAACCAGCGCGCCGGACACCCCGCAACCACCCACCCCGCCACCTGGCGACACAGCAAGCGAGGAACCGATGAACCAGCCCGCACCGAACAGGACGGTAGCCACGGCGGCAGGATCGAGCGCACCTCCGAGACGAGCGACCCTGAACCGGTCGCGCGGGAGACCTACGCACAGCAACAGGCACGGTTGGACGCCGAAGCGGTCGACCGGTGGGCCGTGACGGTCGTGGACTGGCCACCGATGACCGAGGAGCAGATCCGTGCCCTCGCAGTGATCCTCAACCGCATCGATGCCCGACTGGCTCAGCAACGGCCCCAGCGGCGACAGAACGGCTGACGGCGCGCGTCGCGTTCCCGCCACCATGTCGATCAGATGATCGACATGGTGGCGTTGCAGCAGGTAGAGGAAGAGGGTTTATCCCCGAGGAGCGCCGGATTCGATGGCTCGACGTCGACTTTCAATTCGCAGCACAGAAATTACCTGATGGCACACTGAAGGCGCCTACCTGACGGCTGGCAAGAGGCCATGCCAGAAGTAGCATCCTGGTTACGCGGCCACGCTTCCTATACACGCAATGCAATTGAGATCGGCAATCCACCCAGCTGGACAGCGATAGAATCGGCAAAGCCGGAACACGGCGGCGACAACTAACGCACCTTACAGAAGCGAAAGCGTCAAGCATTCGACGCCGTAGCCCGGAAGGTGCCCACCTTACAGGTTATTGACGTATTCCCTTACTGCGGTTCCGTAGTTGTGAATACGGTGACTTGACCAGTATTTTTCGCGCATATCTGCACTTTGCGCCACCTCCACAAGCAGCTCCGACGCCAGAAGTCTGCGACCAACATTGGCCAGCATGCGGATCTCGCCGTAGTCCGGCTGAAACTTCGGCTCATGCTTCAACAAATTGTAGACCGCCCAGAACCTGTCTGCCCATTTTTCCGCATCGCCAACCCACGCGAAAAATGGTGATCCGGCAAGCATGGCGGTGGCTAAAGATGGATACTTTTCTTTTGCCCATTCCGCGCCGGGGACGCGGGCGTGAGACGCCTTCCAGTACTCCATAGCTGCCGCAATCTCAAGCAGTGAAACTTCCGCAGACGTATCTCCATTTCGATAGCGGTCTACAACAGGCTTTACGGCGCGTGAATGCTCCTCAAATAGCGTGAACCACCGAGACAAGCCTTCAAGTCCACCAAGGTCAGCCAAGTCAAAATAAGGTGACTCATTGTTTGATTTCGAAACTCTCGCCGTTTTTGGAACCCTCATGAGCCAGCGATCCCACAGCTTGCGACTAGGATCACTACCGTCATTCTGAGAAATAACCGCCCGACCGCCGTCGGCCACGATAAAACGATCGTATGCCAGGTTAATCAAGTCCTGAACCCTAATTAGGGGATACAAGAGCTTCCATATATCGTCAGATACATCGCTTACACACCCCAGACTCACGGGGCAGTAGATACTCCTACGGTCCACTGGTCCGTCAACCGACCAGTAAGCGGCCATCATAAAAGACTTTCCTTCAGACATCTGCATGGTTTCTTCCGGCATGCTGGCTACCTTCAGACTGAAGCTCTCTAGGCGGCCGTCCGGCTTACGCTCATAGCTTTCTTCGGAAACCTCAACACCACTCCATTCGCGGATGCCGGGAAAGAACGCCTCGATTCTATTGATCTTAACGCCCTGGACATCCTCAATCGGCACACCAAAGACAGCTGAGCGACAGCGATATTTTCGGACCGATGCGCGATTTCCCCCCATATTCATAGAACCACCCGCATCGGATATATTCAACAGCAACAATGAGGTGCTTTTCGTGGAACACACGAGTGCATATGGCGATTCCGTGGCATCCACCCTGGCACCCATTGTTGCCATTGGATTCTCATCGAGAGTGTCGACTAACAGGAATCCATCACCGTCTAGCTGTATATAGCCGCGTTGCGGGTCAGACTCAAGATATTCACCTGCCTCGTTAAGAGGCCAGAAGAACCCAATGCACCCCGAAAATATCTCATCTGTATCTGCCATAGCTCCCGCAACAGAGGGTAGGACCATCAACGATCCACACATGGTAGCAGGACGACACCCCCTTGCAGCGTTCCATCGCGACATCATCGACAGGAGACAGGTAGGGTAAACCTCATGCAGAACAAACGATCTCTCGAAGAAATAATCGAGTCCTTGTATGCACTTCACGAATCAATCCCGAAAATCCAGGTAGATGAGTCAACCAGGCGCACTGCGATTATGGCCCATGGCTGGTACATGTCTTTAATTCGCACATCGAAAGCCGTGCTTGCCCTAGATAAACTTGGCTTTGGCCACGAAGCTGCACCCATGCGGCGGTCCATGCTAGAACATGCACTCGGAATTGTATGGCTCTCCGTCGCCGGCGAAGACGCGGTAAACAGTATAATCAAAGCTTATCAAGATGTAACATTCAAAAAGATCAAAGAAAGTATCCAGGGAACTTCCGAGACTGAACTATTGCAACTCGTCCGCGAGTACGTGCCTTTCGACGTTGCACCGTCAAGTGAAGGAAGCTACCTCCACTTCAAACATCTTTGCGAACGCTTTGGCGTTCATAGACTTTACATCGCTTGGCTCCGCAACACGTCGTTGAGTCACGCGTCATTCTCTAGCGCGGTTGCATACGTCGATTCCGTCGACGGAAGTTTGATTCTACTGCGCGAACCAAACTTGAGTGAGCCACCCGATTCACTGAGCTCATCAAACGAAATTGCCGCCCTGCTTCTTTTGGCCACTAATGCATTTAGCGATCTACTAGTCAACAAGCCTTGGAAAAGTCAGATTACACAAATCGAACAGGAACTCTCTAACATCGTAGGCTTCAAACTTGATACCCATGACACGACACAGTCGGACGACCGGAAGAAGTGAGCTACCTTTAGCAACAGAGCGCGCCCCACCTCCAGACGTAAGTGGGGCGCGCTCTGCGTGGTCACTTCTGAAATCGTCGCCCATGGATCAGTGAGTCACACACTGCGCTGATCTTGGCAGCCACCTCGCCGACGTCGACGTCGACGTCGTCAACGACAATCCACAGCGCGCCGTCTGGCCCCGCCGTGAGCCTCACCGAGGGACCGTCGGGCTTGGACGTTCCCGAACCATCTACGGGCCGCTCAACTCCTCGGACGGCGGTGCCCTGCTTGGCGCGCCGGGATCCGGTCGGTGCCAGACCTATCCCCGTCCGACGCAGCCGTCTCGCTCGCTCCTCCATCATGGGTCGGACGACCGTCCTCTGTGTTGCGCTGATGGTCATGGTCGCTGCCTTTCGCGTGCTGCCGCGTGGTCGCCTGTGGTGCCTGTGCAGGGTGGTTGGGCAAAGGGGCCGGTCACCTCCCCTCGTCCGGCTGGCGGGGAGCTGGAGAGGGAGACGCACCTGACCCGGAATCACCCGAGTTTTCGGCCCGGCTTCGGGGCTTGGCCGGCGACGGCTCCCCCCGACTCCCCGAGCCATCTTCTCGCTGGTCAGCGGGGGAGACGACTCCGCGGAGTCGGCGGGGAGAACTCCCCCGTCCCCGTCTCCTCCCCGCTCGGATCCCCGGTATCCTGGCGGGTGAGCGCGACCGTGACGTCAGTCGCGCGCACGGTCATCACGCCGTGAGACTTGCGCGCGGTCAGGCTGTGATCGGCCAGTAGCGCATGTGCCTGACTGCCCGGCCGCGATCCGCGCGATGGCGGCAGAGGTCACGGCGGCGGGTGACTACGTGAACAACCTCTAGCTCTCCGGGCAGGCGTCCCGACCCAACCCGGACGGCACGTTGTCGGTGGACGCGTGCCACCTGGATTTCAGCGGAATGACCGACGACACGCCGCACGCGAACCCCGGGCCGCAGATCGGGTGGTTGACGCTCGCGCAGCAACGGGGGCAAGGGAACCTGATCGTCGGCTACCGCTCATGCTGAGCTGACCCGAGTCCCCGCCGTACGTACAAACGACAGCAGTGACTTACCAAGGTGATGAGCTACTGCTGTCGATTAGGTCGTTAATCAACATGGCCTCTCACGTGGCAGGGTTCGCACTAGAATTTGCCATAGACCGGATTCGCTCCTTGTTCTCGTCCATCACTTTTTTCAGTTCTCTATGATGCGCATGTGTCGCACGTATTTTGAACGGAGGAATCAATAGCAACCCTCTCACGAGGACCATCATGAGAAATAATTCTGAATATTGACTTCGGAGGAGTTTTCGTGCGACACCCGCTATCGCGTCGCGATTTTCCTTTATCTCCGTTATGCGCTCACCGCTTTCGATCGTTTCCAGCGTTACGATCAGGGTCGAGCGAACAGAATAAATCGCGTCGTGACAGACCCTGCGAGTCTTGCCGGGGCAGCGAATCCTGGCTATCAACGCCAAATGATTTGTACATGTATCGATATCCTCGCGAAGTTGAATCTGACTCGGCCCATTGATGGCGGCCGAGCTGGTGATATGCGAAGCACTTATATCAAGACTGACAACAAGATCGCGCTTATCCCGCGCTGCCGAGACAATTCGATCCTTTCGCACCTCAAGATAGGGTCGAAGCAGCACGTCCATTACCAAGGTAATTGTTGCGGCAGTTATAGCGCTGATGATCGCCGCTTGCACGTTCACTGATTTACACTCCGAATCTACCGTTCGCCCAGGTTGATCCGCTCGCCGTCGCCTACTCTTGCCCAGCTTGGGCTACTGCGATGCGGGACGATGAGCGCGCACGAGGAGCACTATCCTCGTCTATAGCTAGACTTCTTCGCGTTGAAATCTTTTCCTTCTGAACCCAGATCTCTTCGCATGAGGTGCAGCAGTTTCCCATGCTTGTCTACATCAATCGCCTCGTGCCACATCTCGTCTGCGCGCACTTCATTTCTCGAATGAAATACGTGATTCACCATCTTGAGAAATGTAAGAATGTTGCTGGATATTTCTTCGAGCACGTCTGCAACTTCCACCGATGCGATTAGTGTCGCCGAAACGCTCAGTTCGGGGATCTTCCGAGATGTCTGAATGAGGGCAGTTATCGCGTTTTCCTGGTCCTCGGAAAGTTCAACAACGGCGACCATGTCGTGGATCGCGTGCAGGCTCCTGAAAATCTCTAAGTAGAGCTCTTGACGTGCGTCATAGAGTAATTTTCTACGTTCGAGATCAGATTTGTGTTCGATCTCAAGATTCAGCCGTTCGTCGGTCTTCCTGCTTGTATGACGAGCCACTAACCATGATGTGACAAGCGTAAGCGCGCCCGTGAGCGCAACCGAGGTCAGGGTAAACCACCAAGGTGTATTATTTGGCACAGCTAGTTTCTCCTCGGCTAGGCGACGAAGAAACCTAACAATAGCTGAGGAAGGGGCCGCTGGCTGCTGAAAACGTACTACTCGCCCGTAAGGACTCGCACCTTGCTGGATGTTGTCAGGAGGAAGCCGTGGGGCGGCCCGTAGTGGGCTGGTAAGGCTCGACACGGACGCGCTTCGGGTTAAAGGTGCGGAACCCGGTCCGGTCGGACGGATCAACGTAGAGGGTGTCCCGGCCGAGTGCGTCAGTGAGCATGGCGCGTTGCTCGCCGATGTCGGCGGCGTCCCACTTCTCGGCCGCTTCCTCACGGCTCATCGCCTCTGTGGGGCCTTCCGGGTTTCCCCCAGTCAACTCCTCCCGCTCGGCCTCCAACCGCGCCAGATCGGCGATCAGCGGCTCGTTTGCGCGGTCGAACGCCTTATCGGTCATCTTCCGCGCGCCCCACTTCGCCGCGATCGCTTCTTGCCGCGCCTCGCATTCGGCGATTTCCCGATCGACCGCAGCGAGCCGATCGGAGATCCGCGCCCGGACGGCCTTGATCGCCGCCGCATGGGTCTTGTCCGACATTCGGGCGATCACCATTCCTCGGATCTCCCGGTCCACCGACCGCAGGTCCGCAGCGACCTTTCCGCACCCGCCGCGTGCCTTCGTGCACGCGTACTGCCGCCGCCGGGTCCCGTCCGGGTACTCCCCGACGTGCGGACGCCCGGACAGCTTCTTGCCGCACCCCGGGCACGTCGCGATACCCGACCCGACGTAGGACAGCCCCGGCCGCCGCCCCCGCGTCCGCCCGGCAAACAACGCGCGCAACCGCTCAAACTCGCCCGGATCGACGATCGGGTCGCCCGGCATGTGCCCGACGATCTCGCCGTCGTGCTCGATCAACCCCGCATTGCGCGGCCGCAACAGCAGCGCTTTGACCTTCGCCGGTACCCACTCGCCCCCGGTGGTCGTGCGCAACCCGGCCGCGTTCCACTCGGCGCACAACTGGCGCTGTGACACCCCGGCCAGCACCGCCGACGTTCCCGCGCGCAACGCGGCCCGCTCCCGCTCCACCAGCGCCGCCGGAACCTGCGCCCGGGTGTCCCTGCCGTCCTCATCCAACGCCGCTTCCCGGGAGACGGTCCGGTCCAGACCGGGAAACCCGAACGTGCGTCCCTGGTGGTGCGGAATGCCCTTCCGCCGCAGCACGTCGAACCGACGGGAGATCCGCTGCGACGCCTCATCGGAGTTGCGCTGATTGTGCGCCACTTCCTGCCGCAACTGGAACCGGTCGTTGTAGTCCGACAGGTCATACCGACCGTGCGACGACGCGACCGTGAACGAGTCGAACCCCTCGATCAGCTTGAACATGTCCTCAAGATCGGGCGACTGCCGCCACCCCCGGTCTGTATTCCACAGCACCACCCCGTCACACGCGCGCGCGGCGACGCGTTTCATGATCCGTTCCCAGCCGGGGCGGTGCACCTTCGGGTTCCAGGCCGAGAGCTTCGGGTCGGAGATCTCCTCACCCAGCACGCCGCCCAACCGCGTGATCACGTCGCGGTTGTCGGCGTGCTGAGTCTCGCACTTCTCCAGCTTCCCCGCCTGGTTGCGGGACAGCCGCGCGTAGGAGTCCAAGATTGGCTGTCGGCCGTCCTGACCTGCGTTAACCTGGTGTGAGTGAGCCATACGACCACGGTAGGTCGTCAGGTGACGGTTGGCTAGAACACTGTTTCCCGCTCACGACGGGTAGCGAGCCCCGTTGACCGTCACCCGCAGCGTGTACAGCGAACTCGACGCCGTGATGAACAGCTCGTTCCCCCTCGCACCCCCGAACGTGAAGTTCGAGCAGATCTCCGGCACCCGCAGCTTCCCGATCCGCGTCCCGTCGGCCGCGAAGCAGTGCAACCCGTCGTGCGCCGCCGCCCAGACCTGGCCTTCGCTGTCCACCCGGACTCCGTCGAACACGCCGTTGTCGCACGTCCCGAACACCGACCCGCCGGTCAGGGTCCCGCCGGAGCCCACCTCGAACACCCGGAGGTGGCTGGGCTTCTGCCGCGTGTCCACTATGTACAGCAGCGACTCGTCGGCTGAGAACGCCAGCCCGTTCGGCCGGGAGAAGTCGTCCGCGACGATCCGCACCTCACCCGAAGGCGACACCCGGTACACGTGGCACGCCCCGATCTCGCTCTCCGCCTTGTACCCCTCGTAGTCGCTGTCGATGCCGTAACTCGGGTCGGTGAACCAGATCGACCCGTCCGAGTGCTCGACGACGTCGTTCGGGCTGTTGAACCGCTTGCCCTCGAACTCCGACGCCAGCACGGTGATCGTGCCGTCGTGCTCGGTGCGCGTCACCCGGCGGCGGCCCTGCTCGCAGCTCACCAGCCGGCCGGCGCGGTCGACCGTGTGCCCGTTCGAGTAGCCGGCGGGCTGGCGGAACACGCCGACCTCGCCGGTCGTCTCGTCCCAGCGCAGCGTGCGGTCGTTCGGGATGTCGCTGAACACCAGGTAGCGCCCGGCCGGGAAGTACGCCGGCCCCTCGGTCCAGCGGCAGCCGGTGTGCAGGCGCTGCATCCACTCGTCGCCGTTGACGCGGGCGAAGCGTTCGTCCAGCACCTCGAAGTCCGTCTTCACCAGATCCATCGACCACTCCTAAATGAGATTCTGCGATAAGCATGGATTGCCGAACCTGATATGGTCAAGCCGTGGATGACGTGGATCGCATGTTGCTCGCTCACCTGCAGCTGGACGCGACGCAGGCGTACGCCGCCCTCGGCAAAGCCGTCGGTCTCTCCGCGGGCGCGGCCCACGAGCGCGTCCGCAAGCTGCGCGAGCAGGGCGTGATCCGCCGGACCACCGTGGACGTCGACCCGGCCGCGGTCGGTCGCGGGGTCGCGGCGTTCGTCCTCGTCGAGGCGAACGCCTGGATGGGGAACGAGCCGGTGCGCGCGGCCCTCGAAGCCCTGCCCGAGGTGGTGGAGGCCCACGTCATCGCGGGGCCCGCGTCGCTACTGGTCAAGGTGCGCACGCCGACGACCGAAGAGCTCCAGGCGTCGCTGCGCCGGCTGTTCGCGATCGACGGCGTCACCGGCACGCAGACGATCGTCATCCTCGAGTCCTTCTTCGAACGCCCGGTGGACCCGACCGCCTGAAAGAGGCCCGACACGCCCGTCTGGCCCTCCGCCGTGCGCACTACTGTGCAATGCGTGGTACCTTTCCAAGCGTAAGACTGGAGGGTGCAGTGGAGATCAGTCAGCTGCTCAAAGGGGTGCTCGATCTGGCCGTGCTCGCGGTGCTCCGCGGGGAAGACGGCTACGGGTACGACGTCCTGCGAAGACTCAGAGGCGCCGGCCTGAACGAGGTGGGGGACGCGTCGGTGTACGGGACGTTGCGCAGGCTCTACAAGGCCGGCCTGCTCACCTCGTACGTGGTGCCCAGCGAAGAGGGGCCGCACCGCAAGTACTACAGCCTGAACGAGCCGGGCCGGCTCCGCTTGGCGGAGTCGGGCAAGACCTGGCAGAGCTTCGCATCGACGATGAACGTGCTTTTGGGAGAGGCAGCATGAGCGACAAGCCGACCGCCGTGCGGGTGTACCTGGCGCGGGTCCGCACCGCGCTCGCCGACCTGCCCGCGAGCGAGATCGAAGAGATCCTCGAAGACGTCCGCCCGCACCTGGCCGAGCTGGAGGCCGAGCTGGGGGAGGGGGCCCGCGTCGAGGCCCTGATCGAGCGGCTCGGCACGCCCGAAAGCTACGCCGCCGAGCTGCGCGCGTCCGGCGGGTACCCGCCGGCGGCCGAAGGCGCGACGCAGGTGCTCGCCACGACCAAGAACCCGAGCCTCGCGAAGCCGCGGATCGCGTTCTGGGGCCTGGTGCTCTGCGCGGTGGCGCTCGCGCTGTTCGCGTTCGCCGCCGCGGTGAGCGTCCAACCGGACGCGCTCCTGGGCGCGGGGCTCTTCCTGCCGGTGTTCCTCATCAGCCTGTTCCTGCTGCTGCGCGGCGGGATCGAGCCGGTGCTGGCGCTGCCGGAAGTGGCGTGGTTGCGGCAGACGCTGAACAAGGGACGTCAGCAGGAGGACTCCGGGAAGGCGCTGAGCTACCTCGCTTCGCTCAAGCCGGCGTGGTGGATCGTCTGCGCCGTCGTGCTGATCGCCTTCGGGCTGCTGCTCATGCTGCGTTCGCGCGGCGCCGTGCTGCTGCTGCCGTTCCTGCTCGTCGCGGGCGGCGCGGCCGTCTGGGCGGGCCCGCGGCTGCAGCGCGACCGGCGGCTGCTGTGGGTGGCCGTGCCGATCTCGGCGTTCGTCATCGGCGGCATCCTCGGCGGCTTCGGCGCCGCGGTCGACCTGATCTCGAACCGGAACTCCTATTCGAGCTCGCCGTCGTACTACGCGACGTCGGACCGCTACGGCAACGACCAGCTGACCTACGGCAGCCACGAGATCGAGAACGTCTACGCCTTCGACGCCGAGGGCAAGCCGCTCACGGAGGTCTACCTCTACGACGAACAGGGCCGGCCGATCACGCTCACCCGCTACGGCTGCGAGCGGTCGAGCGGGAGCAAGGAGAAGATCGGCGAGGACAACCGGTTCCCGCGGCCGAAGATCGAGCAGGGCGTCACCGACGACCAGGGCAACTACAACGGCTACAACGGGTACCGCTCGGCCTGCCGCGAGGACGCGGGAGTGCCGTTCAGCGCGGCGATCCCGAAGGTGACCGTGCCGCCGACGACGTCGGGAACACCGACGGCAACGACGACGCCCGCGCCCACGACGACACCGGCGACCACGCCGCCGCCGACGACGCCGACCAGGTAGAAGCCAGCAGGAGCGGAGGTCGGGGCCGCTCCTGACGCGACGAAGGCCGCCTCCGGAGAACGATCCGGGGGCGGCCTTCGACTTTCAGCGCGTCAGTGGCCGAACGCGCTGCGGGCCGCGAGGTCCGCCAGTAGTGCGCGGCCCTTCTCGGCGTTGCGGGGCTGGGACAGGACGTCGTAGCGGCGCGCCACCAGCTGGCTCTGGGAGATGAACCCGCGCTTGTTGCGGTTGGCCGCGTAGCCCAGGGCGCCGAACAGCAGGTTGAACCCGAGCCCGGCGACCAGGCCGATCACGATCGGGACCAGGCCCGCGCCCGGGTTGAGCAGGCTGAGCACCAACCCGAGGAACAGACCGAACATCGCGCCGGACGTCGCCGCGCTGCCCAGCACCTTGCCCCAGGACATCTTGCCCGCGATCCGCTCGACGAGCATCGGCTCGACACCGACGATCGTGACGTCGGTGACCGGGAACTCCGCGCCCGCGAGGTGGTCGACCGCGCGCTGTGCCTGCTCGTAGGACTCGTAGGAACCGATCGGCCAGCCGGTGGGCAGGGTGGGCAGCCGGGGCCGCGCCTGCTGCTGTCCGATCGTGCTCTGCTGCGTGAATGCTGTGGTCATCGATCTCACCTCTCTGCCCCGTACAACGTGGGAGTACCCCGGATTCCTCCCGCCGCGCCGAATTCACAGGCTCTTCTCAGCCGGGCAAACCGCGCAATCCGCCGCGCCGGACCCGGGTGGGTGGGGCGGCTCGCCGATCATGCGTGCCAGGCGGGCCCGGAGGCTACCGCGGACGTGCGCGACCGGGTCGCCGACCTGACGTGAACGACTCTGTCACGTCATCCGGCGACAGGCCCCGGCAAAGTCGCGTTCGCCGGGTCGGGATGTCATGAAAGGGTCGTTCATGACGTCCGGCGCCAGGAAAGGGTCGTTCATGACGTCGCCACCCTGCCAAACGTCGCGAATGACTCATTCGGGACCTCCGGCGCCCCCAATGACCCATTCGCGACACCCGACCCCGCGCGCGGCCGTGACTTTGCCGGGCCCTGACGTCCCCGCCGCGAACCGCCGATCCAATGGCTCAAGAAAATACCTTTGTTCCGGTTGACCGGTCGGACCTCACCGGGTAGGAAGAAGCCGCAAAGGATTCGCATCAAACCTTTGGGGCGGCTGATGGCACGCAGACGAGGCATGCTCACGCTGGACGAGCTCCGGGCGCGCGTGGACGCGGGCACGATCGACACCGTGCTCGTCGCGCTCACGGACATGCAGGGCCGGCTCCAGGGCAAGCGCTGCTCGGCGGAGTACTTCCTGGACGAGGTCGTCGGCCACGCCACCGAGGCGTGCAACTACCTCCTCGCCGTGGACGTCGACATGAACACCGTCGACGGCTACGCGCTCTCGTCGTGGGAGAGCGGCTACGGCGACTTCGTGCTGCGGCCCGACCTCGAAACCCTGCGCGAGATCCCGTGGCACGAGGGCACCGCGCTGGTCCTGGCCGACGTCGAGTGCGTGCAAGGCGGGCCGGTCGCCGTCTCGCCGCGCCAGATCCTGCGCCGGCAGCTCGACCGCCTCGCCGAGCGCGGGCTCGCCGCCTACGTCGGGACCGAGCTGGAGTTCATCGTCTTCGACGACACCTACGAAGCCGCGTGGGACAAGCGCTACCACGGCCTCAAGCCCGCCAACCAGTACAACGTCGACTACTCGATGCTCGGCACCGCGCGGCTGGAGCCGCTGCTGCGCCGCATCCGCAACGACATGGCCGGCGCCGGGCTGTACCCGGAGTCCGCCAAGGGCGAGTGCAACCCCGGCCAGCAGGAGATCGCCTTCCGCTTCACGGACGCGCTGAGCACCTGCGACAACCACAGCGTCTACAAGAACGGCGCCAAGGAGATCGCGTCGCAGGAGGGCAAGAGCCTCACGTTCATGGCGAAGTACAACGAGCGCGAGGGCAACTCCTGCCACATCCACATCAGCCTGCGCTCGACCGAGGGCCGCGCCGTCATGGCGGGCGACCACGACCACGGCTTCTCGACGCTCATGGAGCAGTTCCTCGCCGGCCAGCTCGCCGCGTTGCACGAGCTGACGTACTTCCTCGCGCCGAACGTCAACTCCTACAAGCGGTTCGTACCCGGCAGCTTCGCGCCGACCGCGATCGCGTGGGGCACCGACAACCGCACCTGCGCGCTGCGCGTCGTCGGCCACGGCGAGTCGCTGCGCGTCGAGAACCGCGTGCCGGGCGGGGACGTCAACCCGTACCTGGCCGTCGCCGCGCTGATCGCGGCCGGCCTGCACGGCATCGAAAACGAGCTGGAGCTGGAAGAACCCTTCGTCGGCAACGCCTACCAGTCCGACCGGGGCACCGTGCCGACCACGCTGCCGGAAGCCGCCGCGGCCCTCGCGGGCAGTGAGCTGGCGCGCGAAGCGTTCGGCGAGGAGGGCGTCGAGCACTACCTGAACGCGGCGAAGATCGAGGTCGACGCCTACAACGCCGCCGTCACCGACTGGGAGCGGGTCCGTGGCTTCGAGCGCCTTTAAGCCCGTCATCGGCCTCACCAGCTACCTGGAACCCGCGAAGTTCCTGGTCTGGGAGACCGAAGCCGTGCTGCTGCACCGGGTCTACGTCGACTGCGTCGTCGCGGCGGGCGGCATCCCGGTGCTGCTGCCCCCGGTGTCGGACGCGTACGACAAGCTCGTGTCTACTGTGGACGGACTGGTGTTGACCGGCGGCGCCGACGTCGAACCGGAGCGGTACGGCCAGGAGCCGCACCCCGCGACCTACACCCGGCCGAACCGGGACGCCTTCGAGTTCGGCCTGTTCGAAGCCGCGCGCAAGGCGGGCAAGCCGGTGCTCGGCGTGTGCCGCGGCCTGCAGGTGATGAGCGTCGCGCTCGGCGGCACGCTCACTCAACACCTGCCGGAGGCGAAGGAATCCACCGAGCACCAGCCCGCGCCGGCGACGTTCGGCCGGGGCACCGTCACGCTGGCCGAGGGCAGCCGGGCGGCGGCGATCCTGGGCTCCGAGACAAAGACCCTGTGCTACCACCACCAGGCGATCGACCGGCTCGGCACCGGCTTGGAGCCGGTCGGCTGGGCCGCCGACGGCACGATCGAGGCCGCCGAGGTGCCCGGTGAGTTCACCCTGGGCGTCCAGTGGCACCCCGAGCAGGACAGCGACGACGTGCGGCTCTTCGCGGCCCTCGTCGACGCGAGCAAGGAGAGGACATGACCACCAGTTTCGACGTCCGGAACCCGGCCACCGAGCAGGTGGTGCGGACGGTCCCGCTGACCAGCGCGGAGGAGACCGACGCGGCGATCGCCCGCGCGCGGGCGGCGTTCCCGGCGTGGCGCGACGTCACCCCCGGCGACCGCGCGCGGCTCCTGCGCCGCTTCGCCGACGCCGTCGAGGCCGACATCGAGAACCTCGCGCGGCTCGAGGTCGCCAACTCCGGCCACACGATCGGCAACGCCCGCTGGGAGGCGGGCAACGTCCGTGACGTCCTCAACTACTACTCCGCCGCCCCGGAACGCCTGATCGGGCAGCAGATCCCGGTGCCGGGCGGGGTCAACATCACCTTCCACGAACCGCTCGGCGTGGTCGGCGTGATCGTGCCGTGGAACTTCCCGATGCCGATCGCCGGCTGGGGGTTCGCGCCCGCGCTCGCCGCCGGGAACACCGTGGTCCTCAAGCCCGCCGAGCTGACGCCGCTGACCGCGGTCCGGCTGGGCGAGCTGGCGCGCGAGGCAGGCATCCCGGAGGACGTCTTCCAGGTGCTGCCCGGCAAGGGATCCGCGGTGGGGCAACGGTTCGTCGACCATCCCGGCGTGCGGAAGGTCGTCTTCACCGGCTCGACCGAGGTCGGCAAGCAGATCATGGCCGGCTGCGCGGCGCAGGTGAAGCGCGTGACGCTGGAGCTGGGCGGCAAGAACGCGAACATCGTCTTCGCCGACTCCGACCTGGAGAAGGCCGCGGCGACCGCGCCCTACGGCGTCTTCGACAACGCGGGCCAGGACTGCTGCGCGCGATCGCTGATCCTGGTGCAGGCGAGCGCGTACGACCGGTTCATGGAGCTCCTGGAGCCCGCGGTGCACGGCGTCGTCGTCGGCGACCCCGGCGACGAGAAGACCGAGATGGGCCCGCTGATCTCGGCCGCCCACCGCGAGAAGGTGGCCTCCTACGTGCCGGACGACGCCCCGGTCGCGTTCCGCGGCAGCGCGCCGTCGGGCCCCGGCTACTGGTTCCCGCCGACCGTCCTCACCCCGCCCGACCTGCGGCACCCGGCCGTGGCGGACGAGGTCTTCGGCCCGGTCGTCGCCGTCGTGCCGTTCGCCGAGGAGGCCGACGCGATCCGCATGGCCAACGCGACCGAGTACGGCCTGTCCGGGTCGATCTGGACCCGTGACGCCGGCCGCGCGTTCCGGGTCGCGCGCGGCGTCGAAGCCGGCAACCTGTCGGTGAACTCGCACTCTTCGGTGCGCTACTGGACGCCGTTCGGCGGGTTCAAGCAGTCCGGCCTCGGCCGCGAGCTGGGCCCCGACGCCGCGGCGGCGTTCACTGAAACCAAGAACGTCTTTCTCAGCACGGAGGAGTAATGGTCCAGCGTTTCGAAGGCCGCGTCGCGGTCATCACCGGCGGCGCGAGCGGCATCGGCCTCGCCTCGGCCCGCCGCCTGGCGAGCGAAGGCGCGAAGGTCGTCATCGCGGACCTGACGCCGGCCGAGGGCAAGGCGGTCGCCGACGAGATCGGCGGCGCCTTCATCCAGACCGACGTCACCGACGCCGAGCAGGTCGAGAACCTGTTCCACAGCACGGTCGAGCAGTTCGGCTCGGTCGACGTCGCGTTCAACAACGCCGGCATCTCACCCCCGGAAGACGACTCGATCCTCACCACCGGCATCGACGCGTGGGAGCGGGTCCAGCGCGTCAACCTGACGTCGGTGTTCCACTGCTGCAAGGCCGTCCTGCCGCACATGCAGCGCCAGGGCCGCGGTTCGATCATCAACACGGCGTCGTTCGTCGCGGTGATGGGCGCGGCGACGTCGCAGATCTCCTACACCGCGTCCAAGGGCGGGGTGCTCGCGATGAGCCGCGAGCTGGGCATCCAGTTCGCGCGGGAGAACATCCGCGTCAACGCGCTGTGCCCGGGGCCGGTGAACACGCCGCTGCTCAAGGAGCTGTTCGCGAAGGACCCGGAACGCGCGGCGCGGCGGCTGGTGCACGTGCCGGTCGGCCGGTTCGCCGAGCCGTCGGAGATCGCGGCCGCGGTCGCGTTCCTGGCCAGCGACGACGCCAGCTTCATCACGGCGTCGCAGTTCCTGGTCGACGGCGGCATCTCCGGCGCGTACGTCACCCCGCTCTAACGCTTGGTCGGTTTCTTGACGCCGTAGACCTCCCGAAGGTAGCTCCAGGCGGCGTTGAGCTTCTTGCGCTCCTCGGAGACGAGCTTTTCGCGGCGCCGCAGCACGCGGACGGCGATCTCGGAGGCGAGGAAGGCGCCGGCGGCGAAGGTCAGTACGCCGACGATCAGGGTGAGGGCGACGACGGTGGTGGTCATGGTGACCAGCGTCGATGCCGGGTGGGCGATTCGTCCCTGCGCAAAGCTAGCGGGTTTCGTTAGTTTTGTGAGGTGACGCACTGGCGCGCCGACGAGTGGGCGGAAGCGGTCCGGACCGGCATCCGGGCGCGGGGGCTTTCCCTGGACGAGGCCGCCCGACGCATCGGCGTCCCGACGTCGACCCTGCGCAGCTGGATCGAGCACCGGCACGCGCCGAAGGTGACCGTCTTCGACCACTGGGCGCAGCTCGCGGAGGTCACCGGGCTCGGGGAGGCCGAGCTGCTGCGCGTCGCCGGCGTGCTGCCCGACAGCCTCGCGAGCCCGGTGCACGTCGCGCAGGCCGCGAAGGCGCTGCGAGAGGGCATCGACCAGGCCGGGCAGTTCCTCCGGCAGGCCACGGCGCTCGTCTACTCCTCGCCCGGCACGCAGGTGGCCAACCTCATCGCCGCGTCGCCGATCGACTGGGAGATGCGGATCCGCTCCGCGACCCGCGGCGACGAGGTCCGCGTCACCTACCACCACTACGTCGGCGTCGTGGCGCCGCGGGACTTCCCCCACGACGACGCCGAGGTGCGCCGGATCCTCGAGCACGACGTCCTCGGCGAGCTGTGGCGGCCGCTCGGGCTGTACTGGCGGGTCGCCGAGGTGCACGACTGGCACGAGCCGCCGCGGCTGGTGATCCAGGTGCCCGAGCAGGAGGCGACGCGCCCGCCCGCGGCGTCGCCGGTGGTCGCCGCGCCGCCGGTCGTGGTGCTGTCCCCGATCTGGGGGTACGGCGAGCTGCTGGCGTCGCTGGTCGCCGACGGCCTCGGGTTCGGCAACGTCGACTTCCGCTACTTCGGCCTGCCGGACGCGATGGCCGACCGCGTCCGGATCACCGCCCGCGAGCTGGCCGAGCCCGCGCCGCGGCTGGTGCACTCGGTGCCGCCGATCATGCTGCTGCACGGCTTGGCCGTGCCCGACCTGACCGGACGGCTCCCGGTCGTGGTCCGCTACGGCCCCCGCATGCGCGAGCGGGCAGCGCGTATTTACCGCGAGCCGCTGCTCGAAGTGGGTTTCTCGGACGCCTTGGCCGGGGCTCGCGCGATCGAGGAGGCGGTCGCGGCCGGGGTCCCGCCCGGCTGCGCGTACTTCGAGGTGACGCTCGACGACGAGGACGTCTTCGACGGCGACCGTCCTTCGCTGGACCGGCTCAACGACTCCGTCGCGTGGTTGGCCGAGCAGATCGTGGAGCAGGTGCTGCTGGGGGCGGGCCACCCGCCGGTGCCGCTGGGCGGTCCGTTGAAACGCCTGGTTTTGCCGTCGGGCCGGGTCCGGCGGCCGCCGGCGCTGGCCGGGAGCGTCGTGCGCCGGGTCGCCGGAACGTCATGAACGACTCTTTCAGCTCGTCGGACGCGGTGAACGACTCTTTCATGACGTACGGGGGCGCGCTCGGGGCCGGGTCGAGGATCACTGTGGCGTTGGCCGTGTGAAGTAGACGGACCTCGGACGCGGCAGGTACGGTAGCCGCCACAACTGCAGATCGGGCCGTAGAGCCGAGGCGGGAGAGCCCTCACGAAAGTGGTGGGGCACCGAAGGAGCAAACTCCCCAGAATCTCTCAGGTACCTGTTACCGCTTCGCGCGAGGCCACTCTGGAAAGCAGGCGCACCCGCGCCTCACCCAAGGTGAAAGCCGTGTCGCACACGGTGAAACTCTCAGGTGCCATGACAGAGGGGGAGTTCCCAGCGCACCGCTGTGTGCCCAGGCCCGAGGAGCTCCCCATCACCTCTACGCAGTTCGACGCCCGCCACATCGGCCCGTCCGAGGCCGAACGCGCGAAGATGCTGGCCGAGTGCGGTTACGGCAGCTTGGACGCCCTCGTCGGCGCGGCCGTCCCCAGCGCCATCCGCGCCACCCGTGACCTGCGGCTTCCCCCGGCCGCGTCCGAAGAGGACGCCACCGCGGAGCTGCGCGCCCTCGCCGCGCGCAACCGGCCGATGACGCAGATGATCGGCCTCGGCTACTCCGACACCGTCACCCCCGGCGTGATCCGCCGCAACGTCCTCGAGAACCCGGCCTGGTACACCGCGTACACGCCGTACCAGCCGGAAATCTCCCAGGGCCGGCTCGAAGCCCTGCTCAACTTCCAGACGATGGTCGCCGACCTGACCGGCCTGGCCACCGCGAACGCGTCGCTGCTGGACGAGTCGACCGCCGTCGCCGAGGCCGTCACGCTGATGCGCCGCGCGTCCAAGTCCAAGTCGAACAAGGTCGTGCTCGACGCCGAGTGCCTGCCGCAGACCATCGCCGTCGTGCGGACCCGCGTTGAGGCGCTGGGCATCGAGGTCGAGGTCCGCGACCTGCTCACCGGCCTGCCGGAGGACTTCTTCGGCGTTGTCGTCCAGTACCCGGGCGCGTCCGGTGTGCTGCGCGGCCGCGGCTTCTACCACGCGATTTCCGAGTCGGCGAAGGCCGCGGGCGCGCTGTTCACCGTCGCTGCCGACCTTCTCTCCCTGACGCTGATCACCGCGCCCGGCGAGTTCGGCGCCGACGTCGCCGCCGGGTCGACGCAGCGCTTCGGCGTCCCGCTCGGCTACGGCGGCCCGCACGCCGGGTTCATGTCCGTCCGCGCCGGGCTCGAGCGCTCGCTGCCCGGGCGCCTGGTCGGCGTCTCGGTCGACGCCGACGGCAACCCGGCCTATCGGCTGGCGCTGCAGACCCGTGAGCAGCACATCCGCCGCGAGAAGGCGACGTCCAACATCTGCACCGCGCAGGTCCTGCCCGCCGTGCTGGCCGCGATGTACGCCGTCTACCACGGTCCGGACGGCCTGAAGAAGATCGCCCAGCGCGTCCACGGGCTCGCCGCGGGATTCGCCGGCGCCCTGCGCAAGACCGGCGTCGAGGTCGTGCACGAGTCCTTCTTCGACACCGTCGTCGCGCACGTCCCGGGCCAGGCCGCGGACGTCCACGCGGCGGCTCGCGAGGCCGGGATCAACCTCGGCCACGTCGACGCCGACCACGTGCGCGTCGCCTTCGACGAGGTCAGCACCCCGGCGATCGCCGCGAAGGTGCTGAAGGCTTTCGGGGTCGAAGAGGCCGTCCAAGACGGCGTCGCGCTGCCGAACGGCTTGGCCCGCGAGAGCGGCTTCATGGGCCACGAGGTCTTCGGCACCCACCGCTCCGAGACGGCGATGCTGCGCTACCTGCGGCGCCTCTCCGACCAGGACTACGCGCTCGACCGCGGCATGATCCCGCTCGGCTCCTGCACGATGAAGCTCAACGCCACCACCGAGATGGAGCCGATCAGCTGGCGCGAGTTCGCCGGCATCCACCCGTTCGCGCCGGCCGAAGACGCTGCGGGGTACCACACGCTGGTGTCGCAGCTGGCCGAGTGGCTGGCCGAGGTCACCGGCTACGACCAGGTGTCGCTGCAGCCGAACGCGGGCAGCCAGGGCGAGCTGGCCGGGCTCCTCGCGATCCGCGCGTACCACCGCTCGAACGGCGACGAAGGCCGCGACGTCTGCCTGATCCCGTCGTCCGCTCACGGCACCAACGCCGCGTCCGCGGTGCTCGCCGGGATGCGCGTGGTCGTCGTCAAGTGCACCGACGAGGGCAACGTCGACCTCGCCGACCTACGGTCCAAGGTGGACGCACACCGCGACACGCTCGCCGCGATCATGGTCACCTACCCGTCCACGCACGGCGTGTACGAGCACGGCATCGACGAGCTGGCCGAGATCGTCCACGGCGGCGGCGGCCAGGTGTACGTCGACGGCGCGAACCTCAACGCCCTGCTCGGCCTGGCCAAGCCGGGCGAGTTCGGCGGCGACGTCTCGCACCTGAACCTGCACAAGACCTTCTGCATCCCGCACGGCGGTGGCGGTCCCGGCGTCGGCCCGGTCGCGGTGCGCGCGCACCTCGCGCCGTTCCTGCCGAACCACCCGCTGCTGGAGCAGGCCGGCCCCGAGACCGGCGTCGGCCCGATCAGCGGCGCGCCCTACGGCTCGGCGTCGATCCTGCCGATCTCCTGGGCCTACGTCCGGATGATGGGCGCGCCCGGCCTGACCGCCGCGACGAAGGTCGCCGTGCTGGCGGCCAACTACGTCGCCTCGCGACTGGCCCCGCACTACCCGGTGCTCTACACCGGGCAGGACGGACTGGTCGCGCACGAGTGCATCCTCGACCTGCGGCAGATCACCAAGGAAACCGGCGTGACGGTCGACGACGTCGCGAAGCGGCTCATCGACTACGGCTTCCACGCGCCGACGATGTCGTTCCCGGTCGCGGGCACGCTGATGGTCGAGCCGACCGAGTCCGAGGACCTGGGCGAGATCGACCGGTTCATCGCCGCGATGATCGCCATCCGCGCCGAGATCGACGAAGTGGCGAGTGGCCGTTGGAGCGCGGAGGAGTCGCCGCTGCGCGGGGCGCCGCACACCGCGGAGACGCTGGTCGGGGAGTGGGACAAGCCCTACGACCGCGAGCTGGCCGTGTACCCGGCCGGGGTGTCGCGCAAGAACAAGTACTGGCCGCCGGTGCGGCGCATCGACGGCGCCCGCGGTGACCGCAACCTCGTGTGCTCCTGCCCGCCCCTCAACGCTTACGAAGGCTGAGCCCGTCTTGAATGCCACAGTGTCGAAAGAGACCTCCTTGCACGGAGTCCACAAGGGACTCGGTGCGCTGTTCACCGACTTCGCCGGCTGGTCCATGCCGGTCCGCTACGCCAGCGAGCTGGCCGAGCACAAGGCCGTCCGCGAGGCGGCCGGGCTGTTCGACCTCTCGCACATGGCCGAAATCCACGTCACGGGCAAGCAGGCGGCGGACGTCCTGGACTTCGCGCTGGTCGGCAACCTCACCGGGGTCAAGCCGGGCCGGGCGCGGTACACGATGATCTGCGACGCTTCCGGCGGCGTGCTCGACGACCTGGTCGTCTACCGGCTGGCCGACGAGCACTACCTGGTCGTCGCGAACGCGGGCAACGCGAAGGTCGTCGCCGACGCGCTGGCCGAGCGGGTCGAGGGCTTCGACGCGGTGGTCGACGACCGGTCGGAGACGACCGCGCTGATCGCCGTCCAGGGCCCGAACGCCGTCGCGATCCTGGGCGCCGTCACCGACGCCGACCTGGGCGCGCTCAAGTACTACGCCAGCGTCCCGGCGGTCGTGAAGGGTCACGAGGTCCTGCTCGCCCGCACCGGCTACACCGGCGAAGACGGCTTCGAGCTGTTCGTTCCGGCCGACGAGGCGCCGGCGGTCTGGCGTCTGCTCATGGAAGCGGGCGAGTCGCACGGGCTCGTCCCCGCGGGTCTGGCGTGTCGCGACACGCTGCGGCTGGAAGCCGGGATGCCGTTGTACGGCAACGAACTCACCCTCGAGCAGAGCCCGTTCGAGGCGGGGCTCGGCCGGGTGGTCAAGTTCGAGAAGCCGGGCGACTTCGTCGGCCGCGCGGCGCTGGAAGAGCGGTCCAAGGCCGACGTCCCGCGCGTGCGGGTCGGCCTGCGTGGAGCCGGCCGTCGTGCTCCGCGGCACGGCTACAAACTGCTGGCCGACGGCGTGGACAGCACTGTGATCGGCGAAGTCACCAGCGGCGCGCTGTCGCCCACGCTGGGTTACCCGATCGCCATGGCGTACGTCGATCGGGCGTACGCCGAGCCCGGCACCGAGCTGTCCGTCGACATCCGGGGCAGGATCGAGCCCGTCGAGGTCGTCGCCCTGCCCTTCTACTCCCGCGCGTAAAGGACTCCTGAACCGTGAGCATTCCCGAGAACCTGAAGTACACCAAGGAACACGAGTGGCTGAACGTCGAGGACGGCGTCGCCACCGTCGGCATCACCGCCTTCGCCGCCGAGTCGCTCGGTGACATCGTGTTCGTCCAGCTGCCTGACGCCGGCGCGACCGTGACCGCGGGCGAGGTGTTCGGCGAGGTCGAGTCGACCAAGTCGGTCAGCGAGCTGTACGCGCCCGTGTCCGGCGAGGTCGTCGAGGTGAACGGCGCCACTTCGGACACCCCCGAGGTCATCAACTCCGACCCGTACACGGAAGGCTGGCTGCTCAAGGTGCGGCTCACGGGCGACGTCCCGGAGCTGCTCGACGCCGCCGCGTACGCCCAGCTCACCCAGGAGAACTGATGACGACTTTCGACGCTCACCTCGCCGACGTCGACCCCGAGGTCGCCGCGGCGGTCGCGGACGAGCTGACGCGCCAGCAGTCCACCCTGGAGATGATCGCCTCCGAGAACTTCGCGCCGGTGGGCGTGCTCGAGGCGCAGGGTTCGGTGCTGACCAACAAGTACGCCGAGGGCTACCCCGGCCGGCGCTACTACGGCGGCTGCGAGCACGTCGACGTCGTCGAGCAGCTCGCCATCGACCGCGCGAAGGCGCTGTTCGGCGCCGAGCACGCCAACGTCCAGCCGCACTCGGGCGCGCAGGCCAACGCGGCCGCGATGTTCGCCGTGCTCAAGCCGGGCGACACGATCCTCGGGCTCGACCTGGCGCACGGCGGCCACTTGACGCACGGGATGAAGATCAACTTCTCGGGCAAGCTCTACAACGTCGTCGCCTACCACGTCGACAAAGAGACCGGCATCGTCGACCTCGCCGAGATCGAGCGCCTGGCCGTCGAGCACAAGCCGAAGCTGATCATCGCCGGCTGGTCCGCCTACCCGCGTCAGCTCGACTTCGCCGAGTTCCGCCGGATCGCCGACCTCGTCGACGCCCGCCTGATGGTCGACATGGCCCACTTCGCCGGGCTGGTCGCGACCGGGCTGCACCCGTCGCCGGTGCCGCACGCCGACATCGTCACCACGACCACGCACAAGACCCTCGGCGGCCCGCGCGGCGGTCTCATCCTGTGCCGCCAGGAGCTGGCGAAGAAGATCAACTCGGCGGTGTTCCCCGGGCAGCAGGGCGGGCCGCTCGAGCACGTCATCGCGGCCAAGGCCGTCGCGCTGAAGATCGCCGCGAGCGAGGAGTTTCGCGAGCGTCAGGAGCGCACCCTCGAAGGCTCGCGCATCCTGGCATCGCGGCTGTCCCAGTCGGACTGCGCTGACGCCGGTGTGCGCGTGCTGACCGGCGGCACCGACGTCCACCTGGTGCTGGTCGACCTCGTCCAGTCCACTCTGGACGGTCAGCAGGCCGAGGACCGGCTGCACGAGGTCGGCATCACGGTCAACCGCAACGCCGTCCCGTTCGACCCGCGCCCGCCGATGATCACCTCGGGCCTGCGCATCGGCACGCCGGCGCTCGCCACCCGCGGTTTCCAGGCGGACGACTTCGCCGAGGTCGCCGACGTCATCGCCGAGGCTCTGAAGCCGGACTTCGACGACGCTCTGCGCTCGAAGCTGCGTGACCGCGTCGAGGCGCTGGCCGCGAAGCACCCGTTGTACGCGGGCCTGTCCCGATGAGCGCGCTGCCCGAGGGCCGGAAGCTGCTGCGTCTGGAAGTGCGCAACGCTGAGACGCCGATCGAGAAGAAGCCGCCGTGGATCAAGACGCGGGTGCGGATGGGGCCGGAGTTCACCGAGCTCAAGGGTCTCGTGCGTCGCGAGGGTCTGCACACCGTGTGTGAAGAGGCGGGTTGTCCCAACATCTATGAATGCTGGGAGGACCGGGAGGCCACGTTCCTCATCGGTGGGGATCAGTGCACCCGTCGGTGTGACTTCTGTCAGATCGATACCGGGAAACCGGCTGCCCTCGACCGGACCGAGCCTCGCAAGGTCGCGGAGTCGGTTCAGGCCATGGGTCTGCGGTACTCGACGGTCACCGGCGTCGCGCGGGATGATCTTGAGGATGGCGGTGCCTGGCTCTACGCCGAGACCGTCCGCCAGATCCACGCTTTGAACCCCGGCACGGGTGTCGAGTTGCTGATCCCGGACTTCAACGCTGATCCTGCGCAGTTGGCTGAGGTGTTCGGGTCGCGGCCGGAGGTGTTGGCGCACAACGTGGAGACGGTGCCGCGGATTTTCAAGCGGATCCGTCCTGGGTTCCGGTACGCGCGTTCGCTGGAGGTCATCACTGCTGCTCGTGAAGCGGGTTTGGTGACGAAGTCGAACCTGATCCTGGGTATGGGTGAGACGCCGGAGGAGGTGGCTCCGGCGATGCAGGATCTGGTGGACGCGGGGTGCGAGATTTTGACGATCACGCAGTACTTGCGTCCGTCGTCGCGGCATCACCCGGTGGATCGGTGGGTGAAGCCGGAGGAGTTCGTCGTGCACTCTCAGGCTGCGGAGGCGATGGGCTTCGCGGGTGTGATGGCGGGGCCGTTGGTGCGCTCGTCGTACCGCGCGGGACGGCTCTACGCGCAGACCAAGGGCTACCGTGGGGAGGAGCTGCCGGAGAACCTGCGGCACCTCGCCGACCAGGGCCCGGCCGCGCAAGAAGCCAGCTCCCTGCTGGCGCGATAGGAAGGGGCGGATCAATGGCGATCAGCGTCTTCGACCTGTTTTCCATCGGCATCGGCCCGTCGAGCTCCCACACCGTCGGGCCGATGCGGGCGGCACTGACCTTTGTGGACGGACTCGGCGACGACCTCGCGCGGACGTCCCGCGTCCAGGCCGAGCTGTTCGGCTCGCTCGGCGCGACCGGGTTCGGCCACGGCAGCGACAAAGCCGTCCTGCTCGGGCTTTCGGGTGAGCGTCCCGACGAGATCGACACCGACACGGTGCCGGTCCGCGTCGCGGAGATCCGCGAGTCCGGCAGGCTGCTCTTGGCCGGTACGCACGAGATCGCGTTCGACGAGGACGCCGACCTCACGATGCACCGCCGCAAATCCTTGCCGGCGCACCCGAACGGCATGGTGTTCCGCGCGTTCGACGCTTCGGGCACGCTGCTGCGTGAGCGCACGTACTACTCGGTCGGCGGCGGTTTCGTCCGCGACGAGTCGTACGAGACGGACGCGGTGTTCGTCGAGGACTCGACGCCGGTGCCGTACCCGTTCCGCACCGGCGCGGACCTGCTCGGGCACTGCGCCGCGACGGGCTTGCCGATCAGCGAGATCATGCTGGCCAACGAGCTGTCTTGGCGTACCGCTTCCGAAGTCAGGGACGGGCTGCTGGCGATCTGGGCGGTCATGGCGGAGTGCGTCCGCAACGGCTGCACGCACGAAGGGGTGCTGCCGGGCGGTTTGAAGGTGCCGCGGCGGGCTCGCGCGCTGCACGAGAAGCTGCTCGCCGAGGACGGTTTGGACGACCCGCTGTACGCGATGGACTGGGTGAGCCTGTACGCGCTGGCGGTGAACGAGGAGAACGCCGCGGGCGGGCGCGTGGTCACGGCCCCGACCAACGGCGCGGCCGGCATCATCCCAGCGGTCCTGCACTACTACCAGCGGTTCATCCGGCACTCGACGGACGACGGAATCGTCAAGTTCATGCTGACGGCGGGCGCGATCGGCTCGATCCTCAAGCAGACGGGCTCGATCTCGGGTGCGGAGGTCGGCTGTCAGGGCGAGGTCGGCTCGGCCTCGGCGATGGCGGCGGCGGGACTGACGGAGGTGCTCGGCGGGTCGCCGGCGCAGGTGGAGAACGCGGCGGAGATCGGCGTGGAGCACCACCTGGGCCTGACGTGCGACCCGGTGGGCGGACTGGTCCAGATCCCGTGCATCGAGCGCAACGCGGTGGGGGCATCGAAGGCGATCCACGCGGCCCGGATGGCGATGCGCGGCGACGGCAGTCACGTGGTGACGCTGGACAAGGCGATCAAGACGATGCGCGAGACGGGCGCGGACATGAGCGTGAAGTACAAGGAGACGGCCCGCGGTGGGCTGGCGGTGAACGTCATCGAGTGCTGACGTCGGCGGCGCTTTCACGGGAAAGTGCCGCGCCGGCGTCAGGTGCGGCCGGCCTCGTCCTCCGGCTCCACCGCCAGCTTCAACCCCACCTCGACCAGGTGCCAGCCGAGCTGCTGTCGCCGCGTTCCCGGTCTGCGGCTCGGCGTCGCGCGGCCCGGTGGGCGGTCGCGGACGCCGTGGCGCAGCTCGTTCTCGCGCTCGTGAACCAGATCCTCGGCCATCAAAAAGTGCACCGGATCGCCCCCTGCGTCGTTCGGTGTCAGTGGCTCCATCGTCGCCGACCGTGGCCATCCGGTTCCACCGGTTTTTCCGCCCGCGAACACCATTGTCACCGACAGCGACCGTCCGTGGCCACTCCGAAGGTGCGCCGCGGCGGGGATGGGCCCCGCGCCGCGGCCTAAACTCGCGGGATGGAACCGACCTCGGTGGTGAATGCCGGTGAAGCGCTGTTCCGGCCGGTCCGCGCGGGCAACGCCTTCGAGGAGACCGTCGAGCGGCTGCTGCAGGCCATCCGCCTCGGCGTGGTCGGCGCGGGGGAACGGCTGCCGTCGGAGCGCGAACTCGCCGAGCGTCTCGGGGTCAGCCGCGTCACGCTCCGCGAAGCCATCCGAGCCCTCTCCGACGCCGGTTACGTCGAGTCACGGCGGGGCCGCTACGGCGGCACTTTCGTGAACGACACCCTCCCCGGACCGCCGGAACGGTCACCCGAAGGCAAGGTCGACGCCGTCGCGTTCGAGGATGCGCTGTGCCTCCGGTACGTCCTCGAGACGGGCGCCGCGGAGATGGCCGCCGCCCGCTCGCTCAGCCCCGCCGACCGCCGGCACCTCACCGGCACGCTCGCCGAAGCCGCGAGCGCGGACCTCGACGACTACCGCCGCAAGGACTCCCGCCTGCACCTCGCGATCGCGGAGGTGACGGCGTCCGGCTCCCTGACCACGGCGATGGCCGACGCTCGCACCCGCGTCAACCAGCTGCTCGACCGGATCCCGCTGCTCCCGCCCAACCTCGAGCACTCGAACGCCCAGCACGAGGCGATCGTCGACGCGATCCTGGCCGGCGACGCCCCCGCGGCCCGCCAGGCCATGGCGGAGCACATCGAAGGCACGGCATCCCTCTTGCGTGCGTTCCTGGCCTGACCCCGCCGAACGGGCGTGGTGAACGACTCGTTCACCACGTTGGACGCCAGTGCTCCGGCAAAGCACCGCCGCGCGCGGAGTCGGGTGTCGCGAATGAGTCATTGGGGGCGCCGGAGGTCTCGAATGAGTCATTCGCGACGTTTGACGGGGGGTTGGTGACGTCATGAACGACCCTTTCATGACGCCCCGCCCCGGAGCCGCGGCCGGCCAACGACCCCCCGCGGAAGCCCGACCGTCCGCAAACCGGCCTGGCCCCGTCTTGACAGGATTCGAACAACCTCGTTAGTTCTCCACAGAACCTTCTCACCCGTTCGGCCGTCATCCATTCGTGACATTGGCGACCCAGGAAGACCCCGACGAAAACCCCGAGGAAAAACCGGAAAAGCCGGAAAAGCCGGACACCCCGCGCCGCCGGCGGTGGCGGCGGATCCGGCGGATCGGGTACTGGAGCTTCGGGCTGCTGGTCGGTGTCCCGCTGATCGCCTTCTGGGTCGCCTACCTCGTGCTCGACGTCCGCAGCCCCCAAGAGGTCCTCGCCGGGCTCGACAAGACCGTCGTCCTGAAGTACTCGGACGGCTCGACGCTGCTCAAGGTCATCCCGGCCGACGGCGACCGGACGTTCGTGCCCTACTCGCAGGTGCCCGCGAAGCTGCGCGACGCCATCATCGCCACCGAAGACCCGACCTTCTGGGACAACCAGGGCTTCGATCCGACCGGCATTGGCCGCGCATTCCTGACCGGCGTCGGCGGCGGGTCCGGCATCACGCAGCAGTACATCAAGAAGTCCACCGGCGACGACGACGCCACGATCGGGCGCAAGTTCGCCGAACTCGTCCTGTCCACGAAAATCACCCAGGAACAGAGCAAGGAACAGATCTTCGAGAGCTACGTCAACATCATCTCCTTCGGCCGTGGCACCTTCGGGCCGGCCGCCGCGATGAACGCCTACTTCGGCAAGAAGCTCGACGACTCGATGACGTGGAGCGAAGCGGCCTTCCTGGCCGGGATGATCCAGTCGCCGTCGGTGCACGACCCGGCCGCGTCCGGCGACGCCCACGCCGCGCGGCGCTGGCAGTACGTGCACGACAAGCTCGTGGCCCGCGGCTACGTGAAGCCGAGCGAACCGATGGCTTACCCCGGCACCGAAATCCAAGCGCCCTCGGAGACCCGCGCGGGCCGCGTCACCTACGACGAGTTCCACATCAAGCAGCAGGTCCTCGCCGAGCTCGAACAGGACGGCTTCCCGCTCGGCCGGCTCCAGCAGGGCAACATGACCGTCGAGACCACGCTGGACCACGGCATGCAGGACGCCGCGAAGAAGGCGTTGCAGGACAGGCTGAAGTCCGAGCCGAAGGAGTTCCGCGGCGCGGTGGTCGCCGTCGACCCGAAGACCGGTGCCGTCCGCGTCTACCAGGGCGGCGATCAGGGCGTCCGCGACTACGCGAGCACCCCGCACGCGGCGGGCTCGGCGTTCTACCCGTTCACGCTCGCCGCCGCGCTGCGCCGCGGCTACGGCCCGGACGTGCCGGTCCCCGCGCCCGAGGAGCAGGAGTTCCTCGGCGAGAAGTTCAAGTACCCGGACGTCTGCGGCCCGAAGTGCACCCCGCGCACGGCGATGCAGGCGCACGCCGACGGCCCGTTCGTCGCCCTGGCGAAGAAGCTCGGCCCGGACGCGCTGAGCGACGCCGCGCGGCAGCTCGGCATCCCCGAGACCGTCGACGGCACGCCGACGATGCGGGAGAAGGACGGCTTCCTCATCGGGCCGGGCATCGCGATCGGCCGGTACCCGCTGCGGCCGCTCGACCTGGCCGGCGCCTACGCGACCTTCGCGAACGACGGCCTCCGCACGACCCCGCACCTGGTGGCCAAGGTGCGCGACGAGAGCGGCGCGGTCATCTGGGAGCACACCGACACGACGCGTCCCGCGTTCGACGACGACGAAGACGAAAGCCACCGCGTCGCCCGGGACGTCACCGGCACCCTGGTCGACGGCAGCGGAACCGCGCTGCGCACCGGCGAGGCCGAGCACGGCAGCAGCCCGGACAACCAGGACGCCTGGGCCGTCGGCTACACCCCGCAGCTGGCGACCGCGGTTTGGATCGGCTCCGACGACGACCGCCGGCTGGTCGACGCGTACGGCGCGAAGCTCACCGGCGACGTCGTCCCGGCCGACATCTGGCGCGGGTTCATGGCGGCGGCGCACCAGGGCAGGCCGGCCCGGAAGATCGCCGTGGCCCCGCCGCCGGTGGAGCGGCCGCCGCGCTGAGTCAGCGGACCAAGGCGAGCACGAACCCGTCGTGCCCCTTGGCGCCCACGGTCTGGACGGCGGTCGCGTCCAGCCGCGGCTCGGTGGCGAGGAGGTCGAACATCTCCCGCACGCCCCCGACGTCCGGGTCGGTGCTCGCCGCGTCGGTCACGCGGCCCTGCCGGACGACGTTGTCGACGACGATCGTCGTGCCCGGCCGCGAAAGCTCCAGCGCGGCGCGCACGTAGTTCCCGGAGTTGTTCTTGTCCGCGTCGACGAAGATGAAGTCGAACGGACCGATGAGCGTCGGCAGCGTGTCGAGCGCGGCGCCGACCTTGATGTCGACGACGTCCTCGCCGAAGCCCGCTCGCGCCAGGTTGGCCTTCGCGACTTCGGCGTGCTTGGGCTCGTATTCGCAGGTCACCAGCTTGCCGCCGGCCGGCAGCGCGCGGGCCAGCCAGATCGTGCTGTACCCGCCGAGCGTGCCGATCTCCAGGATCGAGCGGGCGCCGGCCTGGCGGGCCAGCAGGTTCAGCAGCTTGCCCTGGTTGGGCGCGACGGCGATGCGCGGCAACCCGGCGGCGGCCGAGTCGGCGAGCGCGTCGTCGAGCACCGGATCGGGGGAGAGCAGCGCCGCCGCGAGGTAGTCGTCGACTTCGGCCCAGGTCTGGTCGGTCATGGCACCTCCACCGCCAATCTAGCGGGCTGGGATCATGCTCAGGAGCGATCGAAGGCGGGAAGGTGGACATGGACGACTACCGCGTCGTCGCGGACGCCCTCGCCGCCGACATCGAGGCCGGCCGCCTCCGTCCCGGCGATCGCCTTCCGCCCCAACGCCGGTTCGCGCGGCAACGCGGTCTCGCGAACTCCACCGCCGCCCGCGTCTACGGCGAGCTCGTCCGCCGGGGCCTGGCCGTCGGCGAGGTCGGGCGCGGCACGTTCGTGCGGGCCGCGAAGCCGCCGCCCGAACCCGCGCTCGCCGAACCCGGGGACGCCCGCGTCGACCTCGAACTCAACTTCGCCGTCCTGCCCGACCAGAGCGCACGGCTCGCGAAAGCGCTCGAACCGTTGCTGCGCGAAGACGTCCTGACCGCGGCCCTGCACCCGATCGGGGCCGCGGGCACGCCGGCCGCCCGGGAAGCCGCGGCCACCCTCCTCACCCGCGGCGACTGGCGCCCGGACCCCGCGACGATCCTGTTCACCGGCAACGGCCGCCAGGCCATCGCGGCCGCCATCGCCGCGTTCGTGCCGGTGGGGGAGCGGCTCGCGGTCGAGTCGCTCACCTATCCCGTCGTGAAGGCCGTCGCGGCCAGGCTCGGCGTGGAACTCGTGCCGATCGAGACCGACGAGCACGGCCTGGTCCCGGAAGCCCTGGCCGCGGCCGGGCCGGTGCGCGCGCTGTACGTCCAGCCGACCCTGCACAACCCACTCGGCACGACCATGCCCGCGCGGCGCCGCGAAGAGCTGGCCGCCGTCGTCGCCCGGCTTGACCTGCCCGTCATCGAGGACGGGATCTACACGTTCCTGCGCGACGACGTCCGGCCCTTCGCCGCGTACGCGCCGGAGCGGACGGTCTTCGTCGACAGCCTGTCCAAGCGCGTCGCACCCGGCCTGACGGCGGGATTCCTGGTGGCACCGCCGGCCTGGACCGCGCGGCTGGCGTCGTCGGTCCGGTCGGGCGCCTGGGCCGCGTCGCGCTTCGCCGTCGAAGCGGCGACGCAGTGGATCGTCACCGGCACCCTCGCCGACGTCGAGGCCGCGAAACGCCGTGACGCCGCCGCACGGGCATCGGTGGTGGAGGAGAAACTGCCGGGATTGCGGGGCGACGCCGCGTCGTACCACCGCTGGTGGGAGCTGCCGGAGCAGTGGCGGGCGGAGACATTCGTCGCGGCGGCGGCCCGGCGCGGGATCGCCCTGTCCCCGGCGGCGGCGTTCGCGGTGCTGCCGGGGCACGCGCCGAACGCCGTGCGCATCGCGGTGTCGGCCCCACCGGTGGCGACGCTGGCCGCGGCCCTCGATGTCCTGGCGGCGCTGGCGAACGGCAGCCCGGACGACCTGCTGGCCGACTGACAGCGGGTGCCAGCGGCGTGCCAGCGCGGTGTGCGGCCCGCGCCAGAAGCCCGCGTCACTCTTCGGTTGTCGCGAAACGAACCGAAGGAGCATCCATGAACGTCACGATCATCGGCGCCGGGCTCGGCGGCCTCACCCTGGCCCGGGTCCTGCACGTCCACGGCATCCCCGTCACGGTGTACGAGGCCGAGTCCTCCCCGATGGCGCGCATGCAGGGCGGGATGCTCGACATCCACGACTACAACGGGCAGCTCGCCGTCGAAGCCGCCGGCCTGGCGGACGAGTTCCGCGGTCTCGTCCTGGACGGCCGCCAGGCGATGCGGATCCTCGACCGGGACGGGAACCTGCTGTTCGAGAAGGTCGACGACGGGACCGGCGGCCGTCCCGAGGTGCAGCGCGGCGAGCTGCGGCAGCTGCTGCTCGACTCCCTCCCGGAGGGCACCGTCCGGTGGGACCACAAGGTCGAGGGCGTCCGCACGCTCGATGACGGTTGCCACGAAGTGACCTTCGCCGATGGCGGCACGGTCGTCACGAGCCTGCTGGTCGGGGCCGACGGCGCCTGGTCGAAGGTCCGGCCGCTGCTCACCGGCGCCACCCCGGAGTACGAGGGCACGGCGTTCGTCGAGACCTACCTGTTCGACGCCGTCGCGAAGCACCCCGCCACCGCGGCGGCGGTCGGCGGCGGGTCGATGGTCGCGCACGGCGGCTCGCCGGACGACGGGATCAACGCCCACCGGGAAAGCGGCGACACGGTGCACACCTACGTGGCGCTCGCCCGGCCGCTGGAGTGGTTCGCCGCCATCGACTTCACCGACCCGGCCGCGGCCGCCGCGCGGATCGCGGCGGAGTTCGACGGCTGGGCCCCGGAGCTCACGGCGCTGATCACCGACGCCGACACCGGCCCGGTCCTGCGCCCGCACTACACGCTGCCGGTCGGGATCCGGTGGGCGCGCGTGCCGGGCGTGACCCTCGTCGGCGACGCCGCGCACCTCACCGCCCCGAACGGCGAAGGCGCGAACCTGGCCATGCTCGACGGCGCGGAGCTCGGTCAGGCGCTCGCCGCGCACCCCGGCGACGTCGAGGCCGCCATCGCCGCCTACGAGGAGGCCATGTTCGTCCGCAGCGCGACCCCCGTCGACGACGCCGTCCTCCTCGAGAGCCTGTTCGGCGACGACGTCCCGGAGAGCCTGCTCGAGCTGGTCCGGGGCGAGCAGGGCTAAGGCGCGTACTTCCCGACGAAGCTGCCGCAGGTGACCACGCGGCCCGCGAGCCGGTCCTGGAGCGCCTTTTCCAGGCCCAGGTAGGTGAACACCGGCGTGTCGGCCGGGACCGCCGCCGGCACCGGGCCGCCGGTCGCCAGCAGCCGCGTCGGCACCGTCTGGAACAGCACCAGGTAGCCGCCCTCGCGGTTCAGGTCGTCGGCTTCGGCGAGCATCCGCTGGGGTGCGTCGCCGACGATCTCCAGCGGCAGCGGCCACTCCAGCGGGAACGGGTTGTGCAGGCGGAACGCGGGGTAGGCGAACGCGTTGTCCGGCAGGACCGCCGTCTTCCCGGCCGGGAAGCGGTCGAGGCACTCGCGGATCTGCCGGACGTAGGTGAACGTCGAGGGGTTGGTGCGGATGCCGGCCATCGCCGGGCTGACGTCCCCGAGGTCCGCGGTCAGCCGGTCGTGCCCGAGGTCGAGGTAGGCCGCCTGGTCGTGGCGCGCGACGACGACCCAGCCGCACACGGCGACCGCGGTCAGGCCGGCCGTCGCGGTCACCCAGCGCCGCGCCAGCCGCGGCCGCGGCGGGACGACGTGGCTCAGCAGCAGCAACGCCGTCAGCGCGAGGGTGCCGGTGAGCAACGTCGGCGTGTCGTTGCCCCACGACAGGCTGGTCATGAACCCGGTGGCGAGCACGAGCAGCCCGGCCCACGGCACCCGCCGCCGCACGGCCGCGTTGACCGGCACGCTGACCGCGACGATCCACCACAGCACGTCCGCCCAGCGCGAGGAGCCGGTGAACCGGCCGTCGACGACCGTCCAGACGACCGCCGCCGCACCGGCGAGCACGAGCACCCAGGACGCGGCCCGTCCGGCCGCGCCGAGCCGGTCGCCGGGCAGCCGGACGGCCAGCAGCACGACGGCGATCGCGGCGAAGAAGCTCAGCTCGCGGAACGGCGCCTGCGTCAGGACTTCGGGGTCCTCGAGCCAGAGCCCGAGCAGCCGTTCGCCGTACGCGGGCACGCCGCCGGTCAGCTGCTCGACCATCTCGGCGAAGCCGCCGCCGAGGCTCACCCACGCGACGTACGCCAGCCCGGGCGCGCCGAGCGCGAGGAGGTCGAGGAGCAGCCGGAGCACGCGTCGCGTCCCCGAGCGGGTGGCCGGGTGCAGCAGCAGCCACAGGACGCCGATCACCGCGGCGAGCGCGAAGCTCTGCTTGACGAACACGGCGCAGCCGAGCAGCACCAGCCCGCCGCGCCGGGCGAGCGCGCGATCTCCGCGCAGGCCGGCATCGAGCGCCCACGCGCCGCACGCGGTGAGCGCGATGCCGTCGACGGTGTGCCAGGCCATCAGCGGGAAGGCGTTGAGGTTGATCAGCGACGCCGCCGCGACCATCGCGGTCATGCCCGGGCCCCACGCGAGCACCCGGCGGCGGGTGACGAGCGTGGCGAAGGCGATGGTGGCGACGATGATCTCGATCATCGAGAGGAAGCTCGACCCGAAGAACAGCGGCATCGGGAGGGCGTAGTCGGCGACGTGCAGCACCGCGGACCCGAGCGGGCGGGCGGAGATGATGTCGGCGTGCGGGACTTCGCCGTGGAGGACGCGCCAGGCTTGGGCGAGGATGAAACCCTGGTCGGAGGGGTGGAACCCGAAGCGCCCGACACGCAGTTCGGTGGCCAGGGCGAGCAGCACGACCCAGCCGACGTGGATGCCCCAGCGCAGCAGCGGCCGGGCGGGTTCCGCATCCGAGGAGTCAGGCTCGGGCTCCGGCGACGCGGCGGCGCGCGCAGGACTCGCCACGTCCACGCCTGCCCGCCTTCCGCTCCCCGATCACGCCCGGGAAGCGATGGTAGCGGCCGGGCCGGTCACCGGCTCGGACCGCACCACCGGGCCCGGCCGGTCCGCACGCAGGAGCGCCCCAAGGTGGCCTTCGGTGCGTTGGACGCACCCAAGGTGGCCTTCGGTGCGTTGAGCGCACCCAAGGCCGCCTTGGGGCGCTTTGCTCAGCCGGCCGTGGTCCTGGCGGTGCCGATGGCGGCCGTTTCGTCGGCCACGGCGGATCGTTCCCCAGTGCTGCTGATTTCCGGCATTCCGAACTCCCCAGTTCACGCCCGTACCGATGTACGGGACTCGCGCGAGGGTAGAAGTACCGTCGTCGGAGTTCCAGGGTTTCGGCGGAATTCGAGGAGATCAAGCACGACGGCGCCAGAACAAGCGGGTCACCGCCGCCGCGACCGCCGCCGGCGCGGGCCGGCGGGGCAGGCCGCGGGCCTCGGGCGCGGACTCCGGCGCCGCCCGGTAGGCGAGGTGCGCGGCGAACCGGGCGAGCCGCGGCGCGGTGAGCGTCGCCAGCTCGGCGGCCCGGCCTTCGGGCAGGCTGAGGATTTCCGGACGCTCCTCCAGCGCCTTGACCACCAGCGCGGCCGCGCGCTCCGGGCTGCTCGACGGGATGCCGCGGTAGCCGGTCGGCGCGATCATCGGCGTCCGGACCAGGGGCATCCGCACGGACGTGAACGTGACGCCGTCCGAGAGCGTCTCGCGCCCGGCCGTCAGCCCGAACTCCTCCAGCGCCGCCTTCGACGCCAGGTAGGCCGCGAAGCGCGGGGTGTCGGTCTGCAGGCCCATGGTCGTCACGTTGACGACGTGGCCGAACCGCCGTTCGGCCATCGACGGCAGGAAGCCGAGGATCAGCCGCACCGGCCCGAAGTAGTTGATGGCCATCGTGCGCTCGTAGTCGTGGAAGCGTTCCGTGGACAGCGTGACCGAGCGCCGGATCGACCGCCCGGCGTTGTTCACCAGCATGTCGATCGCGTCGTGCTCGCCGAGCACGTCCTTGACCAGCGCGTCGACGGCGTCGCCGTCGGTGAGGTCGCAGGGGTACGCGCTCGCGACGCCGCCGGCCGCGGTGATCTCGTCCCGCACCTCTTCCAGCTCCGAAGCGCGACGGGCCACGAGGATCACCTTCGCGCCCTTACGCGCCACGGCGAGCGCCGACGCCCGGCCGATCCCCGACGACGCGCCGGTGATCAGCACCGTCCGCCCGGCCAGGCCGTGCTGACGCCGGGCGCGGTCGGGGTCGAGGTGGGCCGCCCAGTACCGGTAGAGCGGCGCCGCGTAGTCCCGCAGCTCCGGCAGCTCGATGCCGCTGCCGAACAACGCGGTCGTCGTGCGGGCGGTGTCGAAGACGACGTCCGTGCTGAGGTGCGGCAGCACGTCCAAGGGGATGCCCAGCTCCTCCAGGACGGCGGCGCGGGCGGCCCGGCCACCGGGCACGCGGTCGACGCCGGCCGCGGCGGCGTGCGCCAGCCGGGTGCCGACGCGTCGCACCACTTCGGACGGCCGCGCCGGCAGCACGGCCCGGACCGTCGGCCCACCGGCGGCGCGCGCGAAGGCGTTGTAGACGGAGTTGAGCGATTGCGGCCGCGCGGCGGCCAGGTGGTAGGTCGCCCCGGACGGCGCGTCCCGGTGCATCAGGTGCTCCATCGCCTCGACGACGTAGTCGACGGGCACCAGGTTCGTCGCGCCGAGGCCGGGGGCGGCGAGCGGGAGCCGCGCGGGCAGCGCCGCCAGCCGCGAGATGGCCGGGAGGAAGTAGTACGGGCCGTCGACCTTGTCCATCTCGCCGGTGCGCGAGTCGCCGACGACGGCCGAGGGGCGGTAGACGCGGAAGGGCAGGGACTGCTCGCGGACGAGCTTCTCGGCCTGGAACTTCGTCGCGTGGTACGGCGAGCCGAAGTGCTGGCCGAGGTCGAAGTCGGCCTCGGTGAACCGCCCGGCGTGGTCGCCCGCGACGGCGATCGAAGACACGTGGTGCACCAGTCCCGCGCCGGCCGCGGCGGCGAAGGCGAGCAGGTGCCGGGTGCCCTCGACGTTGGCGCGCCGGTTGGCGTCCTCGCCGGCGGTGAGGTCGTAGATCGCGGCGAGGTGGACGACGTGGTCGAGGTGCCCCAGCTCGGCGGGGTCGACGCCGAGCCGCGGTTCGGCGAGGTCGCCGACCACGGGGTGCAGCTTGTCCGCGGCCGACAGCCGCTCACGGGAGGTCTCGCGGACCAGTGCGTACACGGCGGACGTCTCCGGCCGCCGCAGCAGGCGGGCGACCAGGCGTTTCCCGATGAAGCCCGTCGCGCCCGTCACGAAGTAGGTCGTCATGGCCGGTCCCTTCCGTCGTCGGGCCGACTCTAACCTACTGAAAAGTAGGAACGGTAGTTGTCAGTGTCTCCGGCTCACGGGTCGGCCGTCTCGTCCGCCGTCGCGACGACGGCGTCGCGCAGGGCGGCGCGCAGCCGTCCGACGTCGAGCGGACCGAGTACCGCGGCCTCGCCCGGCGGCGCGACCAGCACCACCTTGTCCTGACTGACGAACACCGTCACGTCCCTGCGCCGGCCGGCCAGATCCCGGCAGCCCACCGACCATTCGCCCCGACTCATGGTCGCCGCCCTCCGTTAATCCTCGTGGTCGTGCTCCGTGCGAGGGTGGGAGCCGGGCGCGGAGGCGCTATGACGCCGGTTCACCCGATCTGCCTACTCGCGGGTTTTCTCTTGCGCTTCGCGGATTTCCGGCGTATCCCCCGGTCGTGGCGGGGGCCGTTCGGGAGTACCGTCCGCACCGACTCGTCGACGTGGAGGTCACTGATGCCGGAGCCACGGAAGATCGTCATCGTCGGTGCGGGCCTGGGCGGCGCGTCGGCCGCGGCCGCGGTGCGCGAACGCGGCTACACCGGCGAAGTCCTGCTGATGGGCGCCGACCCGCACCGGCCGTACGAGCTGCCGCCGTTGTCGAAGGGCGTGCTGCTCGGCACCGCCGACGAGCCCGACTGGGTGCACGAAGAGAAGTACTACGCGGAGCACGACATCCGGTTCAGCCCCGGCGTCACGGCGACCCGGCTCGAGCTGGGCGCGCGGCTGGTGCTGGACGACGCGGGCGGCGAGCACCGCTACGACCGGCTCGTGCTGGCGACCGGTTCGCGCCCGCGCACGCTCCCGGTGCCCGGCGGCGACCTGCCCGGGCTGTACACGCTGCGCAGCCTCGACGACTCGCTCAAGCTGCGGTCGGCGTTCGCCGAGGCGGAGCGCGTGGTGATCGTCGGCGCCGGCTGGCTCGGGTCGGAAGCCGCCGCGGCGGCCCGCACGCACCACGCCGACGTGACGGTCGTGGACCCGGTTCCGGTGCCCCTGGCGAACGTCGTCGGCGAGACGGTCGGCGGGGTGTTCCGGGACCTGCACGTCTCGAACGGCGTGCACTACCGCTTGGGCGAGCAGGTCGCCGAGATCACGGGCGGCCCGGACGGCGTCCGCGGCGTCCGGCTGACCGGCGGCGAAGAGCTGACGGCGGACGTGGTCCTGATCGCGGTCGGCGCGGCACCCCGGGTGGAGCTGGCCCACGCGGCGGGCCTGGAGCTGGCCGACGACGGCGGGGTGTGCGTGGACGCGGGCCTGCGCACGGCGGCCCCGGACGTGTACGCGGTGGGTGACATCGCGGCCCACTTCCACCCGCGCTACGGGCGCCGGATCCGCGTGGAGCACTGGGCGAACGCGAAGGACCAGGGCGCGCACGTGGCGCAGAACCTGCTGGGGGAGAACGAGCCCTTCCTCCGATCGCCGTACTTCTTCACGGACCAGTACGACCTGGGGTGCGAGTATCGGGGGCTGGCGGACCCGGCGGTGGACGAGCTGGTGGTGCGGGGAGACCTGGCGTCCCGCGAGTTCACGGCGTTCTGGCTGCGCGACGGCGAGGTGTCGGCGGCGATGAACGTGAACATGTGGGACGACGGGGATGCGCTGGGAGCGCTCGTGGACGGGCGCGCGAAGGTGACGGCGGAGCAGCTCAAGACGGCGGATCTGGCGTCGCTCAGCTGACGCCCAGCCGCTTCCGGAGCAAGGTGTCGAGCCGCCGCCACGCCGGCGACGACGCGTTCACCGCTCCCTGCACCAACGCCGGGATCGCCGAACCTCGGTCGTACTCGGGTAAATCCGTCCCGTAGCGGTCGCGAGTCGCCGAGACGATCCTCTCGGCGAGCGCGTCGACGCGCCGGTCGTCCGGAGGCACGTCGTGCAGCCGGTCGTACTCGAGAACTACCGACAGCAGCGCCGGATCGGTCAGGATCGCGGCTTGGTCCTGGAAAGACGCCCGAGCCGTCGACGGCTCGGTGGCGAACACCAGCAGCCACAAGTCGTTCTGCAGCGCCACCCAGCGCTCGCTGAACCCCAGGGCGGCCAAGCCGGACAGGTGGTCCACGACGTCGGCGGGCAGCGCGGACAGCCGGCCGTCGGCCAGCTGCCGGAGCCGTTCGCGGGTGGCGCGGAGGCTGTCGATCCGAGCGGACAGGTCGTCGTCGATCTGCTGGAGCGCGGAACGGAGCCCGCCGCCGGAGCGAAGCTCGCGGATGCGCGCCAGGGGTACCCCGGCCTCGGCCAGCGTGCGGATCTTGATCAGCTCGACGGCGTCGGCCGCGCTGTAGCGCCGGTAGCCGGACGCGTCGCGCGGCGGCTCCGGGAGGAGGCCCTTCGCGTGGTAGACGCGGATCGTCTTGGCCGTCACCCCGACGTACCCGGCGAGCTGTCCGATGGTGAGCACCCGGCCATCGTCGCACTTGACCTTGCCCCTGGGGCAAGGTTGCAGGATGGCCGGCATGGCGGACTACGAGACCCTGCGCGCGCTGGCCGACGAGGGCAACGAAACGGCGCTCGACCGGCTCGCCGACCTCGCGGACGCCCGCGGGGACGTCGAGGAGCTGAGCGAGCTGCTGGACGAAGGCTGCGAACGCGCCGGGGTCCTGCTCACCCGGCGCGCGGTCGCGGCGAAAGACCTGCTGGAGCTGCAGCGCATCGCGGACGCGGGCTACGACGGTGCCGGCGAGGAACTCGAACGGCTGCTGGCGAAACCCTAGGCGCGGCGCGTCAGGACCAGAAACGCGATCAGGGCCAGCGAAGCGAACCCGGCCATCGTCGCGGCCATCGGCACCGCGGTCCCCGGTCCGCCCAGCCCGACCAGCGGCGTCGCCACCGCGCCCACCACGAACTGCAGCACCCCCAGCAACGCCGACGCCGCGCCCGCGGACCGAGCGTGCGATGCCAGCGCCAGCGAGCTGGCGTTCGGCATGACCAAACCGATGCTCGACACCAGCAGGAACAACGCCACCAGCAGCACCGGCAACGGCAGCCGTGCCCAGGCGGAAAGCAACACGAAAGCCCCGCCGAAGACCCCGAGCAGCAGCCCGGACCGGAGCAGCGCCCGCTCGGACACCCGCCCCACGAGCCGCCCGTTGAGCTGGCCCGCCAGCACGATCCCGACGCCGTTCACGCCGAACACCACGCTGTACGCCTGCGGGCTGAGCCCGTACACCCCCTGCAACGCGAACGACGAGCCCGAGATGTAGGCGAACATCGACGCGAACAGCAGTCCGGACGCCAGCGCATACCCCGCGAACGAACGGTCCAGGGCCAGCCGCCCGTAGGTCCGCATCACCTGGCCGAGCCGCGCCGGCGACCGCGAAGAAGACGGCTCCGGGAAGAAGAACACCACCACGGCCAGCAGCAGCGCGCCGAACGCCGTCAGCACCACGAACACCCCGCGCCACGACGTCCAGTTCAGCAGCTGCCCGCCGATCAGCGGCGCCAGGATCGGGGCCAGCCCGCTCACCAGCATCAGCGTCGAGAAGAACTTCGTCATCGCGGTGCCGGAGAACAGGTCGCGCACCGTGGCCCGGGCGATCACGATGCCGGCCGCCGCGCCGAGGGACTGCACGCCGCGCGCCGCGACCAGCAGCCACGCGTCGGGGCTCACCGCGCACAACACCGAACCCACGACGTACAGCACCAAGCCCACCAGCAGCGGGCGACGGCGTCCCAGCGCGTCGGACAGCGGTCCGAGCACGAGCTGGCCTAGGGCCAGGCCGACGATGAACGCGCTGAGGGTCAGCTGGACCGTCGTGTCCGCCGCGTGGAGGTCCTCGGCCATCCGCGGCAGCGCGGGCAGGTACATGTCGATCGACAGTGGCCCGAACGCCGAGAGACCACCGAGGACGAGGACGAACTTCAGCTGCGCCCGCCTGCTCGTCGCGGTACGTTCCGCCGTGCCGGTCATGCGCCTCCTCGGGTCCCTGACTCCGACCAGCGACGCGGTGACCTGCGCTATTCCGGCTGTGAGCCGTGACACCCCGTGCTCAAACTAGCACTGAACCGGTACTGATCGGATCAATTTCCGGTCGATTGCGTGGCGGCTCTGGATCGACGACCCTGACTGCGATATACATCGGATGTCTGGTCGAGCGGGTGAAGGGAAAATCCGTGCAGCTTGTGCGTCTCGGGGAGCCGGGAAGTGAGCGTCCGTTCGTGCGTGCCGACGACGGCACGACCTACGAGCTGGGCGGCCTGACCGCCGACATCGACGGCGGTTTCCTCGCCACCGGCGGCGTCGCCCGCGTGGCCGCCGCGCTCGCCGCCGGCGAACTGCCGAAGGCGGACGTCGACGGCCTGCGCGCCGGATCGCCCATCGCCCAGCCCGGCAAGGTCGTCTGCATCGGCATGAACTACCGCCGCCACGCCGAAGAAACCGGCGCGACGCCGCCGACCGAGCCCGTTGTCTTCATGAAGGCGCCGGACGTCGTGGTCGGCCCCGGCGACGACGTCCTCATCCCGCGCGGGTCGGTCAGCACCGACTGGGAGGTCGAGCTCGGCGTCGTCATCGGCAAGACCGCGCGCTACCTCGACAACGTCGGCGAAGCCCTCGAGCACGTCGCCGGCTACGTCGTCTCCAACGACGTTTCCGAGCGTGCGCTGCAGTTCCGCACCGCCCAGTGGGACAAGGGCAAGTCCTGCGAGAACTTCAACCCGCTCGGCCCGGCGCTGGTGCCCGCGGCCGAGGTGCTGGACCCGCAGGACCTCGGTCTCCGCCTGTGGATCAACGGCGAGAAGAAGCAGGATTCGAGCACCAAGGACATGATCTTCTCCGTGGCCGAGATCATCCACCACCTCAGCCAGGTCATGGTGCTGCGGCCGGGCGACCTGATCAACACCGGCACCCCGGAGGGCGTCGCGCTCGGGCAGCCGGATCCCAAGCCCTACCTGCGCGACGGCGACGTCATCGAGCTGGAGATCGACGGTCTCGGCCGGCAGCGCCAGACCGCGAGGCAGGCCTGAGCATGGCGAAGATCATCGGCATGGAGGTCCTCGACGTCCGGTTCCCGACGTCGCGGGAGCTGGACGGCTCGGACGCCATGAACCCCGACCCGGACTACTCCGCCGCCTACGTCGTCCTCCACACCGACGGCGGCCCGGACGGCTACGGGCTCGCGTTCACCATCGGGCGCGGCAACGACGTCCAGGCCGCCGCGATCCGCGCGCTCGCGCCGCACGTCGTCGGCCGGGACGTCCCGGAGGACGCGGCCGCGCTCGGCGACCTGTCGCGCACGCTCGTCGGCGACTCGCAGTTCCGCTGGCTGGGCCCGGAAAAGGGGGTCGCGCACATGGCCGTCGGCGCGGTGGTCAACGCCGCCTGGGACCTCGCCGCGCGCCGCGCCAGGCTGCCGGTCTGGCAGTTCGCGGCGCGGATGACGCCCGAGGAACTCGTGTCCTTGGTCGACTTCCGCTACCTGAGCGACGCGCTCACCGAGGCCGAAGCCCTGGACATCCTGCGGCGCGCGGAACCCGGCCGCGCCGAACGGACGAAGCAGCTCGAAGAGCACGGCTACCGCGCCTACAGCACGTCGCCCGGCTGGCTCGGGTACGCCGACGCGAAGCTGGTCCGGCTGGCCGAACAGGCCGTCGCCGACGGCTTCGAGATGATCAAGCTCAAGGTCGGCGGCAACCTCGAGGACGACGTCCGCCGCATGAAGCTCGCCCGCGAGACCGTCGGTGACGGCATCCGGATCGCCGTCGACGCCAACCAGCGCTGGGATGTCCAGGCCGCGGTCGACTGGATGACCGAGCTGGCGCCGTACGACCCGTACTGGATCGAAGAACCGACCTCGCCGGACGACATCCTCGGCCACGCGGCCATCGCGAAGGCGCTGGCCCCCATCCGCGTCGCCACCGGCGAGCACGTCCAGAACCGGGTGGTCTTCAAGCAGCTGCTGCAGGCGAACGCGATCTCGGTGCTGCAGCTGGACGCGGCCCGCGTCGGCGGGTTCAACGAGAACCTGGCGATCCTGCTGCTGGCCGCCAAGTTCGGCGTCCCGGTGTGCCCGCACGCCGGCGGGGTCGGGCTCTGCGAGCTCGTCCGGCACCTCTCGATGTTCGACTTCGTGGCGGTGTCCGGCACCGACGCGGACCGCTCCATCGAGTGGGTCGACCACCTGCACGAGCACTTCACCGACCCGGCCGTCGTCGAGCGCGGCCGGTACCTCGCCCCGACCGCCCCCGGGTTCTCCGCGCGCATGCACGACGCCACGTTGCGCCGGTTCCGCTTCCCGGACGGTCCCGAGTGGACGGAGACCGCAAGTGAGTGAATTCGAGGGCCTGGTGGCCGCCGTCACCGGAGGCGCCTCGGGGATCGGCCTCGCCGCTGCCACCCTGCTTGCCGAACGCGGCGCGCAGGTGGCGGTCCTCGACCTCAAGCCGGAGGGCACGCCGTTCGCCGGCTTCCGCTGCGACGTGAGTTCGGACGGCGAGGTGACGTCGGCGATCGACGCCGTCGTGGAACGCTTCGGGCGCCTCGACATCCTCGTCAACAACGCCGGGATCGGTGCGCAAGGCGACGTCACGGCCAACGACGACGACGAGTGGCACCGCGTGTTCGACGTCAACGTCGTCGGCATGGTCCGGCTCGCGCGGGCCGCGCTGCCGCACCTCAAGAACTCGCCGTCCGCGGTGATCGTGAACACCTGCTCGATCGCGGCCTGGGCCGGCCTGCCCAACCGCGCGCTCTACTCGACCACCAAGGGCGCGGTGCTCTCGCTGACCCTGGCCATGGCGACCGACCACCTGCCGGACCGGATCCGCGTCAACTGCGTGTGCCCCGGGACGGCGGACACCCCCTGGGTGGGCCGCCTGCTCGACGCCGCCGACGACCCGGCGGCCGAACGCGCGGCCCTCGCGGCGCGCCAGCCGATGGGCCGGCTGGTCACCGCCGACGAGGTCGCGAACGCGATCGCCTACCTGGCGAGCCCGCTGTCCGCGTCGACCACCGGTACCGCCCTCGCGGTCGACGGTGGGATGTACGGCCTGCGCCCCCGTGGCCCGGTCCAGCAGTAACCAAGACTTGATTTCCGCTGTCATCAAGGAGGATGCGGTGCGTAACAGGGTGATCCAGGTGGCCACCACGGCTGCTGTCTGCGGCCTCGTGCTGGCCGCCTGCGGGTCCACTAAGGACAATGTGGCCGCGCCCAGTGCGGGTGGCGGCGCCGGCGGCAAGGTCGGGGCGACGCTGCCGCTGCTGACCTCGCCGTTCTGGCAGGCCTACAACAACTACGTGCCGCAGATGGCGAAGTCCGAGGGCGTCGACGTCCTCCCGACCGTCAACGCGGACAGCGACCCGGCGAAGCTGATCACCGACATCGGCACCTTCCTCAACCAGGGCGTCAAGGGCCTGGTCGTGACGCCGCTCGACTCGGCCGCCATCGTCGCCGGGCTCAAGCAGGCCGAGAACAAGGGCGTGCCGGTGGTCGCGGTCGACGTCGCTCCCGAGAGCGGCAAGGTCGCGATGGTGGTGCGGGCCGACAACAAGGCCTACGGCACCAAGGCCTGCGACGCGATCGGCGAGAAGGTCAAGTCCGGCAAGGTCGTCCAGATCCAGGGTGACCTCGCGTCGGTCAACGGCCGCGACCGTTCGGAGGCCTTCAAGGCCTGCATGGCGCAGAAGTACCCCGGCATCCAGGTGCTGGACATCCCGGCCGAGTGGAAGGCCGACAAGGCGTCTTCCGGCCTGGACAGCATGCTGACGGCGAACCCGGACATCAAGGGCGTCTACATGCAGGCCGGCGGCGTCTACCTCGCCCCGACCCAGCAGGCGCTCAAGCGCAAGAACCTCTCCTTCCCGGTCGGCGACCCGAAGCACATCGTGCTCGTGTCCAACGACGGCATCCCGCAGGAGCTGGCCGCGATCCGCGCCGGCGAACTCGACGCCACGGTGTCGCAGCCGGCCGACGCCTACGCGAAGTACGGCCTCTACTGGCTGAAGAAGGCCATGGCCGGCGAGACGTTCAAGCCGGGCCCGACCGACCACGGCAGCACCATCGTCGAGATCAGCCCCGGCATCCTCGAGGACCAGCTGCCCGCGCCCGTCATCACCAAGGCCAACGTGGACGACAAGGCCCTTTGGGGGAACAACCTGTGACCGCGCTGCCCGCCGGCGAATCCGCCGTCCCGGTGGTCAGCGCCGTAGGAGTCGGAAAGCGCTACGGCCCGACCGTGGCGCTGCACGACGTCAGTCTCACCGTGCACCCCGGCGAGTCGCACGCGCTCGTCGGGCGCAACGGGGCCGGCAAGTCGACGCTCGTCACCATCCTCACCGGGCTGTCCGCGACGGACACCGGGCACGTCGAGTTCGGCGGCGCGCCGGCCCCGCCCCTGACCAGGCAGGACGACTGGAAGGCGCGCGTCGCCTGCGTGTACCAGCACGCGATGGTCGTCCCGCAGCTCACGGTCGCCGAGAACCTGTTCCTCAACCGGCAGGCGGGCGGCGGGTTCGCCATCGGCTGGAAGTCGCTGCGGCGCAAGGCCCGCGAGCTGCTCGACTCGTGGGACGTGCACGTCGACGTCGACACCCCGGCCGGCGAGCTGTCGGTCGAGGACCGGCAGTTCGTCGAGATCGCCCGCGCCCTGTCCTACGGCGCCCGGTTCATCGTCCTCGACGAGCCGACCGCGCAGCTGGACAGCCAGGCCATCGAGCGGCTCTTCGAGCGGATGCGCCAGATGCAGGCGGGCGGGGTGACGTTCCTGTTCATCTCGCACCACCTGCACGAGGTGTACGAGGTCTGCCAGGCCGTCACGGTCCTGCGCGATGCGAAGCACGTGCTCACCGCGCCGGTGTCGGAGGTCGGCCGGGCCGAGCTGGTCGACGCGATGACCGGCGAACCCGGCGGCCTGTCGGTCCGCGACGCCGCTTCCCGGGAGTCACTGGAAGCCGACGCCGCGGAGATCCTGGCGGTCGACGGGCTCTCCGGCGACGGCTTCCGCGACGTTTCCTTCCGGCTGCGCCGGGGCGAGGTCGTCGGGTTCGCGGGCAGCAACGCCAGCGGGAAGCACCAGGTCGCCGAGACGGTCTACGGCCTGCGGACGCCGTCGGCGGGCACGATCCGCGTCGACGGCTCGCCGCTGCGGCCGGGCGACATCCCGGCGGCGCTGCGGGCGGGGATCGGGTGCGTGCCCCGCGACCGGCACCACGAAGGCCTGGTGCTGGAGCACTCGATCGCCGACAACGCCACCTTGTCCATTCTGGGCAAGCTGGGCCGCGGCGGGATCGCGTCACCGTCCGCCCGGCACGCCAAGGCGTCCCAGGCTTTGCGGGACTACGACATCGTGGCCGCGGGGGCCGAGCAGCCGGTGTCCGACCTGTCCGGCGGCAACCAGCAGAAAGTCGTGCTGGCCCGGGCCCTGATCGGCGACCCGCGGGTGGTCGTGCTGATCAACCCGACCGCCGGGGTGGACGTGAAGTCGAAGGAGGCGCTGCTCGCGGTCGTCGACCGGGTGCGCGCCGAGGGCAAGGCGGTGCTGATCGTCAGCGACGAGCTCGACGACCTGCGCCTGAGCGACCGGGTCCTGGTGCTGCGCGCCGGGGCCGTGGTCGCCGAACACCAGGCCGGGTGGTCCGACGGCGACCTCGTGGCCGACATCGAAGGAGTCGAGCTTTCGTGACCGACGTGATGACCTCTCCGCAGACGGAGCTGCCCGCGCCACCACGGCGCCGGAAAGCCGGCTGGCTGCGTGAACTCGCCCTGCTGCCCGCGCTCATCGTGGTGTTCGTCATCGGCGGCCTGGTCGACGACACCTTCGTCGGCTGGAGCAACATCGTCAGCATCCTGACCGCGTCGGCGGCGCTGTCGCTGGTCGTGCTCGGCGAGTCGCTGGTGCTGATCACCGGGAAGTTCGACCTGTCGCTCGAATCGACGATGGGCCTGGCGCCCGCGCTCGGCGCGATGGTGGTCATCCCGGCGGCGTCGGCCGGCTTCGGCATGGAGCTGCCCGCCGCGATCGGCCTGCTGGTGATCCCGCTGTGCGGCGCGCTCGTCGGGTTCGTCAACGGCTTCCTGATCGTGAAGCTGAAGCTGAACGCCTTCATCGTGACGCTGGCGATGCTGACCGTGCTGCGCGGTGTCCAGGTCGGGTCGACCAAGGGCAAGACGCTGTTCAACCTGCCCGACTCGTTCACGGACCTCGCGACGACGACGTTCCTCGGGCTGCCGATGTCGGTCTGGCTCGCCGCGGTGCTGTTCGCGGTCGCCGGCTGGGTGCTGCGCTACCACCGCGTCGGCCGCGCGCTGTACGCGATCGGCGGCAACCGCGAAGCCGCGCGAGCCGCCGGTGTCCGCGTCGACCGGATCGCGTGGGCGGTGTTCGTCGTCGCCGGGATCCTCGCGGCGATCGGCGGGCTCGCGTACACGGGCTACGTCGGCGCTCTGGGCGCGAACCAGGGCTCCGGGCTGATCCTGCAGGTGTTCGCGGCCGCGGTGATCGGCGGCGTCTCGCTCGACGGCGGCAAGGGCACCCTGGTCGGTGCCCTCACCGGCGTCCTGCTGCTGTCGTCGGTGTCGAGCCTGCTCAACTACGCGCACGTGACGGCGGAGTGGCAGGGCGCGATCTACGGCGCCATCATCCTGGTCGCGCTGATCATCGCCCGGTACGCGGGTGGAAAGCCCCAAACCTGACGCACGCGCTGTGATCGTCGGACCACTGCGAGGAGAAAGAGCGTGTCAGGAGGCTTCCGCGGCCGGCTCGGCGTCCGAGTCGGGCACTGTCGGGTCGTCCGCGGTGCCGAGGGCGTTGCGCAGCCACTGCTCCACGCCCGCGACGTGCACGGTCGCCCAGGAGCGCGCCAGTTCCGGCTCGCGCGCCGCGATCGCGTCGTAGATCGCCGAGTGCTGCTCCCGGGTCTTCGCGACCGCGCCCTCCTGGGTGAGGCCGCGCCAGATCCGGGCGCGCGCCGTCGGCCCGGAGAGGCTGTCGAGCAGCGAGCAGAGCACGGGGTTGCCGGAGCCGTCGGCGATCTTGCGGTGGAACTGCAGGTCGTTGGCGACCAGCGCCTCGACGGTCGGCGAGTCCTCCAGCTCCCCGAGCAGCTGGCCCAGCTCGGTGATGTCGTCGTCGCTCATGTGCAACGCGGCCAGCGCGGTCGCGGCCGGCTCGAGGATCCGCCGCACGGCGAGGAAGTCGAGCACGGTGTCGTCGCGGTGGAAGTCGACCACGAACGTCATCGCGTCGAGCAGCAGGTTCGGCTCGAGGCTGGTGACGTACGTGCCGTCGCCCTGGCGGACGTCGAGCACCCGGATCAGGCACAACGCCTTGACGGCCTCCCGCAGGGAGCTGCGCGAGAGCCCGAGCCGCTGGGCCAGCTCGGCCTCCTTCGGCAGCCGGTCGCCCGGCGCCAGCTCGCCGGAGATGATCATGTCCTTGATCTTGTCGATCGCGACATCGGTGACGGGCATCGTGTCCGCCCTTCCCTGCAACAGACCTCGGATGTTTCGGTGTTCCTCCCCAGCGTGCCATGTCCCGGCGAAGGAGTGGTGATGACCCACGGACCCGCACCGCACAGTGTCTCCAAAAGAGTGGCGCTCCATACTCGGCTGAAGCCGGGCAAGGAGGCCGAGTACGAGTCCGTCCACGCGGTCATCCCGCCCGAGCTGGACGTCGCTCTCCGGGAGGCCGGCGTTCGCACCTGGCGGATCTGGCGTAACGGACTCGACCTGTTTCACGTCGTCGAAGTCGACGACTACGCGGCGATGCGGGCGGCGTTGCGGGACCACCCCGCGAACCTCCCGTGGCAGGCCCGGATGGCCGAGCTGCTGGCCGTCGAAGACGACTACTCCGGCGACGACACCGGCATCGGGCTGGTCTGGGAACTGCCGGTGAAGGAGTGACGGCGTTGCAACCCTCCCTGTCCCCGCTGGGCCTCGGCTGCGCGCAGCTGGGCAACCTCTACCACGCGATCAGCGACGAGACCGCGGCCGAGACCGTGCGCCGCGCGTGGGACGAGGGCGTCCGGTACTTCGACACCGCGCCGCACTACGGCCTCGGCCTGTCGGAGACCCGCCTCGGCGCGGCCCTGAGGTCGTATCCGCGCGACGAGTACGTGCTCTCGACGAAGGTCGGCCGCGTACTGGAGCCCAATCCGGACGGCGCGGGCGCGCACGACGACCAGGGCTTCGCCGTCCCGGCCGCGTACAAGCGCCGGTGGGACTTCAGCCGCGACGGCGTCCTGCGCTCCTTCGAGGACAGCCTGACGCGGCTGGGGCTCGACCGCGTCGACATCGTCTACGTCCACGATCCCGACGACCACTTCGAGGAAGCCCTGCGCGGCGCCTTCCCCGCGTTGCGCGAGCTGCGGGACCAGGGCGTGATCGGCGCGTTCGGCGCCGGGATGAACCAGGCGCCGATGCTCACCGAGTTCGTCCGCCGGACCGACCTCGACGTGCTGCTGGTGGCGGGGCGCTACACGCTGCTCGACCAGCCGGCGCTCGACGAACTGCTGCCGCTCTGCCTCGACCGCGGTGTCACCGTCGTGGCCGGCGGCGCGTTCAACGGCGGCATCCTGGCGACCGCCGAGCCGGGCCGCCTCTACGACTACGCCGAAGCCCCGCCGGAGCTGGTCGAACGGGCCGCGCGGATCGCGGCCGTCTGCGCGCGGCACGGCGTCGAGCTGCCGGAAGCGGCGCTGGCGCTGCCGATGGCGCATCCCGCGGTGGCGTCGGTCGTCGTCGGCGCGCATGATCCTTCGCAGGTCAGCGTCAACGCGCGACGCGCTCGGGCCGTCGTGCCGCCCGAGCTGTGGACCGAGCTGGTCGACGCGGGCCTGCTGCGCGCCGACGTCGTCATCGCCGAAGGAGTCTCATGATCGACGCCCACCACCACCTGTGGGACCCGTCTCGGCGCGAGTACCCGTGGATGGCGGGGGAGGCGCTCGACCCGATCCGGCGGCCGTACCCGGTGGACGACCTGCGCGCGGTCACCAAGGCGGCCGGCGTCCACGCGACGGTGCTGGTCCAGACGGTGTCGTCGGTCGAGGAGACTTCGGAGTTCCTCGCGACGGCGTCGGCGGAACCGGTCATCGCGGGCGTCGTCGGCTGGGTGGACCTGGCGGCCCCGGACCTCGTGGACCGGCTGGCCGCCCTTCGCGAGGAGGGTCCGCTGGTCGGGATCCGGCACCAGGTCGAGAGCGAGCCCGACGACGACTGGCTGCTGCGCCCCTCGGTGGTGGCCGGGCTGAGCACGGTGGCGTCGGCGGGCCTGGCGTACGACCTGCTGGTGCGCCCGGCGCAGCTGCCCGCGGCCACCGAACTGGCGTTGCGGCTGCCGGAGCTGCGGCTGGTGCTGGACCACGCGGCGAAACCGCCGATCGCGGCGGGGGAGTGGGAGCCCTGGGCGTCCGGGGTGGCGGCGCTGGCCGCGCGGGACAACGTCGTGTGCAAGCTCTCCGGCCTGGTCACGGAGGCGGACTGGACGGGCTGGGAGGTCGGGCACCTGCGCCGGTACGTCGACCACGTGCTCGACGCGTTCAGCCCGTCGCGAGTCGTGTTCGGATCGGACTGGCCGGTGTGCGAGCTGGCGGCGTCCTACGAGCTGGTCCTGGACGCGGCGATCGCGCTGACCGGCGGGCTTTCCGACGCCGAGCGGCTGGGCGTGTTCGAGCACAACGCCCGCCGCGTCTACGGCTTGGATGCGGGCGGGGAGACCTCTTCCAGGGGGTAAAAGAGGTTTCCCCGCCCGCCGCTGGGGTGGCTCAGAACTCGTCGTCGTGGATCATGCCGCGCAGCCGGGTCAGCGCGCGGTGCTGCGTCACGCGCACGTTGCCCGCGGAGATGCCGAGCGCTTCGGCGGTCTCCTGCGCCGAGAAGCCGACCGCGATGCGCAGGGTCAGGATCTCCTGCTGCACGCGCGGCAGCGAGGCGAGCAGCCGGCCGAGACGAGCGCCGAGGTCGAGGTGCAGCGCGTGGGTCTCGGGCTCGTTGCCGGAGACCAGCGGGCGCTCCGGGAGCTCGGGGACGGGCTCGGAGCGGTCGCGGGCGACGGCCCGGTAGGCGTCGGCGACCTTGTTGGCCGCGATCGCGTGGACGAGGTAGAGGAAGGAGCCGCCGCGGTCCTGATAATCCGGAAGGGCCTTCAACACCGCGAGGCAGACCTCCTGCGCGACGTCGTCGGCCGAGAGGTAGGAGAGGTCGCGGCCGCCCATCCGCGCCCGGCAGTACCGCACCACGACCGGCTCGATCATCTGGAGCAGGCTGTGGATGGCGGCGGGATTGCCCTCGCCCGCGTCCTTGACGAGCGGGTCGAGGTCCTCCTTGGTGAGCCGTCCGCTCGGCCTCGGAGATGACTCCAGAGTGCGATAATCGCGATCGCTGCCGTCGGATTGCTGACTGGTCCTCGTCGGTGCTGTCATGAGTCGTCTCCCCGGCCGACCCTCGACCGTCGCTGCCGGGGGATCAACTCTCTGTGACGTTGTGATCGCAGATACTCCGGGAGACCCGGCCTTGCCTGCGTTCCGTGCGACGCTGGGTAATCGTAAGCACCTCCCGGCCAATCAGTCCAGATTTCAACGACCAATACCCCGTTAGCAGCAGTGACCGTGATGTTCCCGCGACCAGGCCCCGCACATTGCGATTAATCTGTTTCAGGATGTGCCGAGTTCACCCGTCAGTGGAGGATGGCCACGGAAGCGGCAGTCATGGTCACGGCGAGCGACGCGATCGCGGGCAGCGCGGAGCTCATCGCCACCGGCCTGGCGGTGCGCAACGCCCGTTCGCGCCGCGTCGCCACGGCTGCGAGCAGCGCGGATGTGACGGCGGCGAGCAGCACGGGGACCAGGGAGACACCCCAATGGCGCTGGGCGGCGGAGTGCAGGAGAAGTACGGTGCAGGCGGCGGAGGCGAGAGCGGTCCGCCGCCAAGCGAGCCCGGTGCGCTCGGCTTGGGCGCCATCGGGGGTGGTCACGGGGTGGCCCGCTGAGTGATGACGGTACTTCTGACGTCGCGATAATCGCGAAGGCGCGGTATTCGGGCGACGACTGGGGGCCGGGCGGGGTTGGGCCGAATGGCTTGAACGGCTGCCGGAGACGTCTGGCGGGGGTGCTCGGACGGCCTAGCGGCCTGTGCGGTCCGTCGCGGAGTGTGCGGGCTCGGTCCGGCGAAGGTGGGGTTCAAGGGTTGCCGGATCCTCCCGGCCGACGCCGTCCGAACCCGTGCGGTCCGGGTGATCCGCTCGGTCCGGATCGACTGGGCCGCTTCGCTCACGACACCACCAGGAACACCGCTGCCGCCAGGGTCAGCGCCAGCAGGCCCCCCGTCAGCGCCACGATCATCAAGCTCCGCGGCAATGGCTCCCCGGCCCGCATCGCGATCTGGACCCGCCGCCACCGCGGATAGGCCGTCGCGGCCAGCGCCGCCGCCAGTACCACGCACAACCCGGCGAGCACCGCGCCGGCCGTCGCCGGGGCCGGCACCAGCTGGTGCACCGCGACCCCGCCGGCCAGCAACCCCAGCGCCGTGCGGAGCCACGCGAGGAACGTCCGCTCGTTGGCCAGGGTGAAGCGGTAATCCGGTTCACTGCCGCCCTCGTGGGGCGTGATGTCGTCCGAGGCCACGCCTCCAGACGCTAGCCGGTGTGTGCGGCCGTGGCCCCTTCGGCGCGGTGTGCGAACACCCACCAGCGCAGCACCGCGAACCGCACGAACCCGCCGACCAGGCTGGCCAGCAACAGCGTGCCGGTCTCCTCCCACGACGTCGGCCGGTCGACGACGGCGTCCAGGATCGCCAGCACGGCCGAGCCGTACCCGGCGTAGAAGGCGAACGTCAGCAGGTCCTGCAGGTGCCGCTTCCCGGCGTTGCTGGGCCGCCCGGCGAACGTGACGCGGCGGTGGAACTCGGTGTTCCCGATCGTCGTCAGCGCGATCGCGATCAGGTTCGCCACCTGGGAGCCGAGCTCGTCGCGCAGCAGGAGGAACAGAACGGCTTGCACGCCCGTCGTCACGACGCCGGCCACGACGTACCACGCGGCATGCGTGCCGAGCTCGTGGTGCCGTTCCGGATCGGTGGCGAGCAGCCGGTGTCCCGGTGCGCACCTGGTGGTGGCCATGATCCGAACCTACTCTGCGTTCACAAACTTGTGAATATGTTAAACCAGTTGAAGAAATGTGATCCCGATGACACCGCCCGGGTTTGAAGCCCCCGACGCGCCGGGTAGGTCTCCGGCGATGACTACTGCCGGGAGAGACCAGTGACTGAACCGGAAGGCTTGGAACCCAGCGAAGCGCTGGACGAGGACGAGCTGCGCGTGGACCCCCTCGAAGAGGGCATCGAGCCGCCCGAACACTGGAGCGCCGCCGACCGCTTCGGCACCACGCCCAGAGAAGCGCGCGAAGGCGAGCCGATGGACCAGCGCCTCGCCGAAGAGGTGCCGGACACCGAGCCGGAGCCGGTCCCGGAGCGTCCGCTCGCGGCGACCCCGGCCGACGAGCTCGACGAGACCGTCGAGGACGCGCCGGCGGACTTCGAGCAGGTGACGCCGGACGACGAGATCCCGCACCGCCACGCCGACCCTGATCCGCGCGAACAAGCGGACTACGCGGGCGGCTCCGTGGCGGACGCCATCCGCGAGGCGCGGCAGGGCTGATCCGCTCAGACTGCACGCCCGAACGGACACCCCTAGCGTGGGGCACCACAGTGCATCGGACCGCGACGAAGGGAAGGCCGAAGATGCTGACCGTGACCGAAGCCGCCGCCGAGGCGATCACCGCGCTGACCAGCCAGGGGGAGGGCGAAGCCGGGCTCCGCCTGGCGGTCCAGAACGCGGACGGCGAGAGCGCCCAGCTGGCGCTGTCCGTCGCCCCCGAACCCGCGGAGGGCGACAGCGTGCTGGGTGTCGAAGAAGGCCCGAAGGTCTTCCTGGAACCGCAGGCCGCCGCGTTGCTCGACGACAAGGTGCTCGACGTCCAGGAGGACGAAGCCGGCGGAGTCGCCTTCGCCGTCTTGCCCCAGCACACGAGCTGACCGCGGCGGACGGGCCTTTCGCCTTGGCGCGGAAGGTCCGTTCGCTAGCGGGCGGCCCACTCGCGGACGAGTTCCGCGGCGCGCGCCCGCAGCAGTTCCGCCGCGTGCGCCCGCGCGTGGTCGAGGGACGGCGCGTGGTCGGTCAACGCGCTGCTCCCCACCACTCCCAGCCGAGCCAGCCCGGCGGCATCGAGCTGGATCCGGCCCGCCAGTGCCAGCAACGGCACGCCCCGCGCCCGCGCCCGGTCCGCGATCCCGGCCGGTGCCTTGCCGTGCAGGCTCTGCTCGTCGAGCGAACCCTCACCGGTGATGACGAGATCGGCGCCGTCGAGGGCTTGGTCGACGCCCGTCAGCCCCGCGATGAGGTCGAACCCGGATTCGACGACGCCACCGAGAGCGATCGCGCCCGCGGCGACCCCGCCGCCGGCACCCGCGCCCGGGATCCGCGAGACGTCCGGAGCGCCACCCACCTGCAGCGCGTGCGCCCACCGGCCCAGCGCTTCGTCGAGCAGTGCCACCTCCGACGGCCCCGCGCCCTTCTGCGGCCCGAACACCGCGGCTGCGCCTTCCGGGCCCAGCAACGGGTTCGTGACGTCGGTGGCGACCGCGACGCGCACGCCGTCGAGGCGCTCTCGCGCCGGTGTCAGCTCGGTCGACGCCACCCGCGAAAGCGTGCCGCCGCCCAGGCCGACCGGCGCGCCGAACGCGTCCAGCACGCCGGCGCCGAGCGCGCCCAGCATCCCGGCGCCGCCGTCGGTGCTCGCTGTGCCGCCGACCGTCAGGACCAGCCGGCGAGCGCCGTGCATCAGCGCGTCCGCGAGCAGCTCCCCGACGCCCCAGGTGTGCGCGCCCAGCGCGGTTTCCGGGCTGGGTTCGACGAACTCGATCCCGCACGCGCGCGCCGATTCGACGTAGGCGGTGCCGTCCAGCACCGCGTAAGAAGCCTTGACCGGCTCCTCGAGCGGTCCGCGGACCGTCAGCCGGACGATTCGCGCGCCCGCCGCTTCGAGGACGTCGAGGGTGCCTTCGCCGCCGTCGGCGACGGGACAGGTGACGATTTCGGCGTCCGGCATCGCGTCGCGCACCCCGAGCGCGATGGCCTCCGCGGCCTCGACCGCGGTGAGACTGCCCTTGAACTTGTCGGGCGCGATGACGACACGGGTCACGGCTTCACCTCCGTCAGCGGGGGACGCCCGGCGAGCACCGCCGCGACGTTGCGGGCCGCCAGCACGGCCATCGCGGTGCGGGTCTCGACCGTGGCGGACCCGAGGTGCGGGCTCAGCACGACGTCGTCGCGGCCGAGCAGCCGCGGTTCGACCTCGGGCTCCTTCTCGAACACGTCCAGCGCGGCGCCCGCGATCTCCCCGGCTTCGAGGGCGTCGGCCAGCGCGGCTTCGTCGACGACCGGGCCGCGCGTGGTGTTCACCAGGTAGGCGCCGGGTTTCATGGCGCGCAACGCGGTCGCGTCGATGAGGTGCCGGGTCTCGGGGGTCAGCGGGCAGTGCAGCGAAACGACGTCCGAGCGCGCCAACAGCTCCTCGAACGACACGAAGCCGTCACCGCGGTTCGTCCGTCCCGAGTAGACGATCGACATCCCGAACGCTTCGGCCCGTTTCGCCATCGCGCGGCCGATCTGGCCGAAGCCGACGATCCCGAGCGTCTTGCCCTGCAAACCCGACCCGAGCAGGAAGCCGAGGTGGAACGACCACGGCGTGCGCGAGCGCAGCAGCCGTTCGCCCTCGCCGATCCGCCGCGTGAGCGCCAGCAGCAGACCGAAGGCGAGGTCGGCGGTGGCGTCGGTGAGCACGCCCGGGGTGTTCGTGACGACGATCCCGCGTCCGGCCAGCGCGGGGACGTCGACGTTGTCGTAGCCGACGGCGACGTTCGCGACCACCTTCAGCCCGGGCCCGGCGGCGTCGGCCAGCGCGCCGTCGAGCCGGTCGTGCAGCATGCCGACCACCGCGTCCGCGCCGGCCACGAACTCGTGCAGCTCCGCGGGGGTGAGCGGCCGGTCCAGGTCGGACACGGCCACCTCGCCCGCCTCGGCCAGGACCTTCACCGCGTCGTCGGGAATCCATCGGGTCACCGCGATCTTGGGCACCCCGACAGCCTAGTTCACGGCACCGGCGAGTCAGCCGTGCCGAACCGCGTCCAGGACGATCTCCGACTGGGCCGCGGCCCCGGCGCCGTTGGGGTGGAAGGGGAACGCGAGCAGCAGCGGGTTGCTCGTCGAGATCGGGATCAGGCCTTCGGCGTAGCGCACGGTGGGCGCCTGGCACGCGTCGTGCCCGACGGTCGGGGTGTAGGTGTCGACGAGTTCGGCGTCGTCGGCCGCGGCGACCCGCGCGAGCATGGCGTTCATCTGGAGGAACTTGGCCTGCAGGTAGGCGACGTCGCCGTCGGCGATGGGGATCACCGGCCAGCACCCCTTCCCGCTCGCGGGCAGCCCGGCGAGGTAGTTCACCAGCAGGACCCGCGCCTGCGGCGAGCGCTCGTGGATCTGCTGAAGCGCGTTCGCGACCTTCGGCTCGGACGCCGCGACAGCGTTTTCCAGCTGGTCGACGCCGCCCGCGGTGAACTTGGCCTTGCACGTGCTCACCGGCAGGAGGGTGAGGCACTTGGTCACGGCCGAGGCGAGCCCGATGTCGTTGCCGCCGATGCCGACGGTCACCAGGTCCGTGGTGGGCGTGAGCCGGTCGAACTGCGGCGGGTTCGTCCCGCCCAGCGGCAGCTTCTGCGGCTGCGTGAAGTCGGGCGTCGCGGCGCCGCCGCAGCTCGCGTCGCGGAAGGTCTCGACGCCCAGCGCGCCCGCCACCTCGTGCGGGTAGTCCGAAGTGGACTGCGCGCAGTCGAGCGGGGTGAACTCGGTGGTGGGCGGGAAGGTGACGAAGACGTCGGCGGTCCACGAGTCACCCAGGGCGACGTATTCGTGGTAGCCCGCACTCGCCGACGCCGGAGCGGCGAAGGCGAGCATGGCGAGCGCGGGCACGACGAGCAGAGCGGACAGGCGCTTGCGCATGCTGCCTCCGTTGGCGAGCGTGGTGAAGGACTTTCACACTCAGCTCGCCGCCGGTGGAAAGTCAATCGAGGTCACCCGCCCCGGTCACGCCGATCGGCGTGGGTAATCAGACCCTGGTCAACCGCACGACGGCGCTCGCGTACCCGCTCCCCGGCAGGTCGACCTCGAGTCCGTGGCTCAGCAGCACCGCGCCGTCGTGCACGACGCCGTCCCGGTCGCGGTACCGCGAGGACGGATCCAACCCGGCCAGTCGCGGCGGCGTGACCGGCCGCGCGAACTCCGCCGGCCGCCGCCAGAAGAACACGACCACCTCGCCGTCCAGCACGTACTGCACCGCCGTCAGTGCCGACTTCGCCGGGTCGGCCAGCCGGTAGAGCTCCCCGTGCTGCACCACCGGCCGGATTTCCTTGTACAGCGCGACGAGCGACGCCGCTTCGTCGAGTTCGGCGGCGCTCCAGCGCGGCAGGTCGCCGCCCAGGCCGAGCACCCCGGCCATCGCGACGTGGAACCGGAAGCTCAGCGGCGCCTCGCGGCCGGTGGTCGGGTTCGGGCTGTCGGTGACCCAGGCCGACATCGTGCCGGCGGGGTAGAGCTGGCCGTAGCCGTGCTGGATGGCGATCCGGTCGGCCGCGTCGGTGTTGTCGGACGCCCAGATCTCGTCGGTGCGCGCGAGGATCCCGAGGTCGGTGCGCCCGCCGCCGCCCGCGCAGCCCTGGATCCGCAGGCCCGGGTGGTCGGCCCGCAGCCGGTCGAAGATCGCGTACACCGCGCGGACGTGGTCGACCCACAGCCGTCCGGGATCGTCGCCCGACGGCCAGCCCGCCTCGGTGAACGCGCGGTTCATGTCCCACTTGAGGTAGTCGATCCCGTGCTCGCCCACGAGCCGGTCGAGCCACTTGTGCGCCCAGTCCGCGACGTCGGGACGCGCGAAGTTCAGCACGAGCTGGTTCCGCAGCGTGGTCCGTGACCGGTTCGCCATGTGCAGCACCCAGTCCGGGTGCGCGCGGTAGAGGTCGCTGTCCGGGTTGACCATCTCCGGCTCGACCCACAGGCCGAACTTCATCCCGTGCGCGTGCACCGCGTCGACCAGGGGCCGCAAGCCGGCCGGGAAGCGCTGGTCGTTGGCGGTCCAGTCGCCGAGCCCGGCGGTGTCGCCGGTGCGGGCGCCGAACCAGCCGTCGTCCATGACGAACAGTTCCGCGCCGAGCTTCGCGGCCGCCTCGGCCAGCGAGGTTTCGGTCCGCTCGTCGACGTCCCAGCCGGTGGCCTCCCAGGAGTTGTAGACGATCGGCCGCAGTTCCTCGGGGTGCGGCTGGACGAACTCGCGGACGTAGGCGTGCCACCGCCGGCTCGTGCCGCCGAAGCCGTCGGCCGCGTAGAGCCCGGCGAACACCGGCGTCTCCCAGGTTTCGCCGCGTGGCAGCCGCCAGGTGACGTGCTCGTGGCCGAACCCGCCGGTCCACGTGACGCGGCCGGTGTGCGTGTGTTCGACGGTGATCCGCCAGCTCCCGCTCCACGCCAGCGCGGTCGACCACACCTCGCCGGACGTCTCGGTCGCGTCGCCCGCGTCGAGCATCACCCACGGGTTGACCTGGTGGCTGGACACCCCCCGACGGCTGGTGAGCGTGGTTTCGCCGACCGGCAACACTTCGCGCAGCACGCCGTACTCGGCGCTCCACGCGCCGGACGTCCGGGTGAGCCGCGCGCCATCGCGCCGGGGGAGCGTCCAGGACGCGGAATCCGTGCGCAGCAGGGAAATCGGAGCTTCGCCGGTGTTGCGCAACGACGTCCAGCGCTCGACGACGTCGCCGCGGAGGCGGTAGTGCAGCGAAAGCTCCAGCGGGAAATGCCGGTCCGCGAGGCGCACGACCAGGGAGTCCTCGGTGCTGGTGTGCCCGGCGTACCGCCACTCGAGCGCCGACGTCCCGTCCTCGTACCGCACGGCCAGTGCCGCGACGCCGAAGAAGGCGCCCCCTTCGGCCGGCAGTTCCTGTCGCTCGTCACCCGGCTCGTCGAAGCTGCTGTCGGCCGGGTTGCGGCGCGCGGCGACCTGCGTGGCCTGGGAGAGCGTCAGGGGCGGACCCCAGTGGACGTGCCGCGGCCGGTCGTCGGCGTCGAGCCGGAAGGCGTACGAGCTCTCGGGGGTGCGCAGCAGCCAGAGCCGGTGCGCGGGGTCGTGTTCGACGAGCGACATGATCCCGAGCGTAGGCATGACCAGCCGAAAAATAAATTCTTGACGAAGTTAATTAATCCTGCCTACCCTTCCGGCCATGCCTCGCAGTGCACCGGCAAGGGCGCCGATCACCAGTCCCGCGGCAGCGACCGTGTTCACCACGGTCCTGACCGAGGGGCCGGTTTCCCGCGTCGACGTCGCCCGGCGCACGGGTCTGTCGTCGGCCGCGGTCACCAAGGCGGCCCGGCCCTTCATCGAAGCCGGCTACCTCGAAGAGCTCGCCTCCGAAGGGCGGACCGGCCCCGGCGCCGGGCGCCCCGCCAACCCGCTCGCGATCCGCCCCGACCGCGAATACTTCGTCGGCGTCAAGATCACCGGCGACGACCTGATCGGCGTGGTCACCGACCTGCGCGCCGACGTCCGCGCCAGCGCCCACCACGCGCTGACGAGCCACGACACCGGCCACGTCGTCCGGGCGCTGGCCGACCTGGTCGGCGAGCTGCTGGCCGGCCCGACCCCGGACGGCACCAGCAACCTCCGCGAGCGCGCCTATTGCCTGGGCGTCGCGGTGTCCGGCGACGTCGACCGCGCGTCCGGCGTCGTCCGGTACTCGCCGTTCCTCGGCTGGCGGGACGTCCCCTTGGCGTCCCTGCTGGAAGGCGCGACCGGGCTGACCGTGACGCTGGAGAACGACGTCAAGGCGCTGACCGTGGCCGAGCAGTGGTTCGGCGAGGGCGTCGGCGCGTCGTCGTTCGCGCTGGTCACCGTGGGTACCGGGATCGGCAGCGCGCTGGTCGTCGACGGCGCGCTGGTCCGCGGCGCGCACGGCGTCGCCGGCGAGATCGGGCACGTGCCGGTCGCCGACGGCGGCCCGCTGTGCCACTGCGGCGGCCGGGGCTGCGTCGAGGCGATCGCGTCCACCGAGGCGATCCTGACCCGGGCCCGGCTCATCACGGGAGAACCCGGGTTGACCATGGCCGACGCCGTGACGCGGGCTCGCGGCGGTGACGAGCCGTTGCGCGAGGTGTTCGCCGCCGCCGGGCACGCGATCGGGCTGGGGCTGGCCGCGCTGGTCAACCTGTTCGGCCCGGAACGAGTCGTCGTCTCGGGGGAAGGCGTCGCCACCTACGACCTGTTCGAGGACCAGATCCGCCGGACCTTCGCGGTCCAGGCGTTCGGCAGTGCCGCCCGGTGCGGCCTGGTGATCCGGCCGCTGCCGTTCGAGGAGTGGGCGCGGGGCGCGGCCGCCGTCGCCATCCAAAGCCTTTTCGTCGCCGAGAGCGTTTAAGGAGAAGTCCCGTGAGCCCCATGAACCGTAGAAGCTTCCTGGTCGGTTCCGTGCTGTTCGCCGGGGGAGCGGCCCTCGCGGGCTGCACCTCGGACCCGCTGAACAAGAACGCGGGCGCCACAACGGGGGCGAAGGTCACGTTGCAGCAGTGGTACCACGCGTACGGCGAATCCGGGACGCAGCAGGCCGTCCAGCGCTACGCGCAGGAGTTCACCAAGGCCAACCCGGACATCGCGATCCACGTCAGCTGGATCGCCGGCGACTACGAGACCAAGCTCAACTCGGCGATGCTCACCGCGCAGGCGCCCGACCTGTTCGAGCTCGGCGACTTCCGGTACCAGAACGTCAAGAACGGCCTGCTCGCGCCGCTCGACGACGTCATCGCGCCGGCGAAAGCCGACTTCAGCCCGGCCGCGCTGGACACGGTGACGGTCGACGGCAAGGTCTACGGCGTCAAGATGATCGACGACGTCATGATGCTGTACTACCGCAAGAGCGCGCTGCAGGCCGCGGGCGTGCAGCCGCCGCGGACGTTTGCCGAGCTGCTCGACGCGACCCGGAAGCTCACCACGGGCAAGCAGAAGGGCCTCTACGTCGGCACCGACGGCGTCGGCGAGGCCGCGACGCTGCTGCTCTGGTCGTCCGGCGGCGACTTCTTCGACAGCAGCGGCAAGAAGGTCGCCTTCGCCTCGCCCGAGGCCGTCGCCGCGATCGCCGGGCTCAAGCAGCTGCACGACACCGGCGGCCTGCTCCAGGGCTACCCGACCGACTGGTCCGACCCCGGCGCGTTCGCCAACAGCGCCACGGCGATGCAGTGGGGCGGCCTGTGGTCGCTGCCGGACATCAAGAAGGCGCTCGGAGACGACTTCGGCGTCGTCGCGTGGCCGAAGTTCGGCGACGCCGGCAAGCCGGTCGCCCGCGTCGGCGGCTGGTACCAGCTGGCGAACGCGAAGTCTCAGAACTTGGATGCCGTCAAGAAGTTCATCGACTGGCTGTGGATCAAGAACGCCGACCTGCAGAAGGACTGGTGCGTCAAGTACGGCTTCCACATCCCGGCCCGCAAGCCGGTCGCCGCGCAGACGACCGAGTTCTCCAGCGGGGCGGCGAAGGACGCCGTGACGATCTCGCAGCAGAACGGCAAGTCCTACTCGGGGCTGTGGAACAAGGCCTCGGCGACGCTGTTCCTGCAAGCCGCGACGAAGATCGCGAACGGGGCGGACCCGGCCGCCGAGCTCGGGGACGCGGCGAAGAAGGCCCAGGCCGAAGTCGACAAGCAGCTGGCATGACCGCCTTGATGGAGGCTCCGACGGTCACGGTGGCGGCGAAGAAGCGTCGCCGTCGCCGGGACTGGCGGGCGATCGGCGCGTTCGCCGTGCTGACCGGGCCCGTGGTGATCGGGCTGGGGCTGTTCAAGTACGTCGCGATCGCGTGGAGCTTCCTGCTCAGCTTCAACGACGCCCGCGGCACCATCTCCATCGGGCACTGGATCGGCTTCGACAACTACGCGTTCCTGCTCGGTGACGACGCCTTCCTGACGTCGCTGTCGACGATCGCGCTCTTCACCGTGTTCATCGTGCCGATCACGTTCGTCGCGTCGCTCGGCCTCGCGGTGCTGATCAACAGCATCAAGCGGGGCAAGGCGTTCTTCCGGACGATCTTCCTCATCCCCGCGGCGGTGTCGTACGTCGTCGCGGCGCTGGTGTGGAAGATGGCGCTGTTCAACGGCCTGCCTTCGGGCGTCGCGAACGTCCTCGGCGGGCTGTTCGGCGCCGACCCGGTGCCGTGGCTGTCGGAGACGAGCCCGCCGGTGTACTGGGTCGCGGTGGTGACGCTTCGGCTGTGGCTGCAGGTCGGGCTGTACATGATCCTGTTCCTGGCCGGGCTGCAGGCGATCTCGCCGTCGCTCTACGAGGCCGGCGAGCTGGACGGCACGACGAAGTGGCAGGCCTTCCGCTACCTCACGCTGCCGCAGCTGCGGAACACGTCGGTGGCGGTGCTGCTGCTGATCCTGATCGCCGCGTTCCAGGCCTTCGACGAGTTCTACAACCTGTTCGGCACCGGGCTTTCGGGCACCGCGACGGCGCCGGTGAAGCCGCCGCTGGTCTACCTCTACGACTCCGCGCTCGGCGACCAGAACTACGGCGTCGGCTCGGCGGGCGCCTTCCTGCTGACCGTGCTCATCGTCGTGATCACCCTGCTGCAGGGCCGGTTCGTCGGCTTCGGGAAGAAGGACTGATGGCCGTCCTCGCCGCCCCTCGGAAAGCGCCGAAGTACGTCCTCGCCACGGTGCTGTCGGTGATCTTCCTGCTGCCCTTCTACATCATGCTGCGCAACGCGCTGATGACGCGGCAGCAGGTCACCTCGCCGGACTGGTCGTGGCTGCCGGACCCGCTCTCGTGGGTCAACTTCGGCGACCTGTTCGCCGACGCGTCGGTGCCGATGGCGCACTCGTTGTGGAACTCGTTCCTGGTCGCGATCAGCACGGCGCCGGTCGGCACGCTGTTCGGTTCGATGGCCGGGTACGCACTGGCCCGGATCAACGTGCCCGGGCGGCGCGCGGTGTTCACGTACGTGCTGGTCACGCTGATGATCCCGCAGTCGGTGACGTTCGTGCCGACGTTCGTCGTCGTCGGCTCGATGGGCGGGGTCAACACGGAGTGGGGGATCATCGCGCCGAACCTGTTCAGCGCGTTCACCGTGATCCTGTTCCGCAACTTCTACCTGCGGTTCCCCGTCGAACTCGAGGAAGCGGGCCGGCTCGACGGGCTCGGCTACCTCGGCGTCTACCGGCGGCTCGTGCTGCCGAACTCGGGGAGCATGATCGCGTCGCTCGGCGCGCTGATGTTCATCGAAAGCTGGAACGCGTTCCTGTGGCCGCTGGTGATCGGGCAGGACCCGTCGTCGTGGACCGCGCAGATCGCGCTCTCGACGTTCCTGACCGCCCAGTCGGTCAACCTGCCGGCGCTGTTCGCCGGTGCTCTGGTCACCATCGCGCCGCTGGTCGCGATGTTCCTGGTCGCCCAGCGGTTCATCGTCAGCGGGATCGCGGCGAGCGGGCTCAAGGAGTAGGTCCCCTACCGAGGAGTGTTCATTGAAGCGCTTCCTATCCGTTTTCCTCGCTGTCCTGGGTATTTCCGTCTTTTTGGTGCCGTCGGCCGACGCGCGGACGCCGTTCGTCAAGCCGTTCATGGGCTGGAGCAGCTGGAGCCTCGAGTCGTCCACTCGCGCGGGTTACGGCACTTCGTGGCTGAACGAAGGGCACATCCGCGACGCGGCTTCGGCCATGGCGTCGAAGCTCAAATCTGCGGGCTACACCTACGTCAACATCGATTCGGGCTGGAACGCGGACCTGTCGTGGGTGTTCCACACCGACGTCAACGGGATTCCGACGCCTGATCCGGGCCGCTTTCCGTCCGGTATCCCGGCTTTGGCCTCCTCCGTGCACGGGCTCGGCCTGAAGCTCGGTCTGTATGCCGTGACCGGGCTCGAGAAGGAGGTCTACGACAAGAACGCGCCGATCGCCGGGACCTCGTGCCACGCCCAGGACATCGCGTACCGGCCGCTGACGCCGTCCAACGGCTGGGGCGGGAACTGGAAGGTCGACTTCACGAACCCGTGCGCGCAGAAGTACTACGACTCGATCGTGGCCCGCTTCGCTTCCTGGGGCGTCGACTTCCTCAAGGTCGACGGGACGACCGCGGACAACGTCGCGGACCTCAAGGCGTGGTCGGCCGCCATCGATCACTCACGGCGGCCGATGTGGCTGACCGCGAGCGCGTGGCCGGTGCCGCGGTCCATCGGCCCGGCCCTGGCGCCGTACGTCAACGGCGTCCGGGTCGACACCGACATGGAGTGCTACTGCGACACGGTGTCCAGCTGGGACAGCTCGGTGAAGGCGCGGTGGGCGGACCTGCCCGGCTGGCAGGGTCTTTTCGGTCCGCAGTACCGGCCGGACCTGGATTCGATGCCGATCAGCAACAACACGGGGTCCGGCATCCAGGACGGGATCTCCGACGTCGAGCGGCAGAGCGTGATGACGTTCTGGTCCATGGCGTCCTCGCCGCTGTACGTCGGCGGAGACATCTACTTCCTGGACGCCTCCGCGGTGTCGATCCTGACGAACCCCGAGGTCATCGCGGTCGACCAGTCGGGTACTTACGCGACTCAGGTGACCGGCGGCGACCACCAGGTGTGGACGAAGCGCGCGCCGGACGGCCGGGTGTACGCGGCCGTCTACAACCTGGGTTCCACGCCCGCGGACATCACGGTGGACCTTGCCGGGGCGCGCTCGGTGCGTGACCTCGTCGCGCGAAAGGACCTCGGGCGGTTCCGGGGCTCGTGGACGGCTTCTTCAGTGCCGCCGCACGGCTCTCGCCTGGTGCGGATCGGCTGACGTTTTCTCTCGAAGGGGGACTTTTCTCGCTGCGCACGCGAGGAAAGTCCCCTTCGTCGTGCCTGCGTCATCCATTGGGTGGAAGACGTCTGGTCGGACCCCCGGGCGTCGTGCTATGTTCGGTTGCAGAACGAGTGTGCGTCATGCGAACGAATGCGGGAGAGTGAGATGGCAGAGCTGCTGTCACTGGAGGAGGCCGTCGGCCGGCTGGTGCACGACGGCGACACCGTCGCGCTCGAGGGCTTCACGCACCTCATCCCGGTCGCGGCCGGGCAGGAGATCATCCGGCAGGGCCGGCGGGGTCTCACGCTGGTGCGGATGACCCCCGACATCGTGTACGACCAGCTGATCGGCGCGGGCTGCGCGAGCAAGCTGATCTTCTCGTGGGGCGGCAACCCCGGCGTCGGCTCGCTGCACCGCTTCCGTGACGCGGTCCAGCACGACTGGCCGGTGCCGCTGGAGATCGAGGAACACAGTCACGCGGGCATGGCGAACCGGTACGTCGCCGGCGCGTCCGGCCTGCCGTTCGCGGTGCTGCGCGGCTACACGGGCACGGACCTGCCCGCGCAGACCGAGACGATCAAGCCGATCACGTGCCCGTTCACCGGCGAGCGGCTCACGGCGGTCCCGGCGCTGAACCCGGACGTCACGATCGTCCACGCCCAGCGCGCCGACCGTCAGGGCAACGTCCAGATGTGGGGCATCACCGGCGTCCAGAAGGAAGCGGTCCTGGCGGCGAAGCGCTCTCTGGTGACGGTGGAGGAAATCGTCGACGAGCTGGAGCCCCGGGTGGGCGCGGTGATCCTCCCGGCCTGGGTGGTCACGGCGGTGGCCGAGGTCCCGGGCGGCGCGAAGCCGTCGTACGCGGCCGGGTACTACGAGCGCGACAACTCGGCGTACCAGGCGTGGGACGAAGTGGGCCGTGACCGCGAGGAGTTCACGAAGTGGCTGAACGAGCTGACCGGGGTGAAGGCATGAGGCGCCCCCGGCACGCGCCTGCCGGGCCGGTCGCCGCCTCCTTCCCCGGGGCGGCGGCCCCCGGCCGGGTCCGCAGCACCGCGCTCGACTCCACCACCGGCAACGCCCGCAAGACCGCGGAGGTCCCGGCATGAGCACCGACTACACCGCCGACGAGATGATGAGCGTCGCGGCGGCCCGCGCCCTCGGTGACGGCATGTCCTGCTTCGTCGGCATCGGCCTCCCGAGCAAGGCGGCGAACCTCGCCCGCCGCGCGCACGCCCCGAACCTCACGCTGATCTACGAATCCGGCTGCCTGGGCGCCAAGCCGTCCCGCCTCCCGCTGTCGATCGGCGACGGCGAACTGGCCGACACCGCCGACGCCGTGGTCAGCGTCCCGGAGGTGTTCAACTACTGGCTCCAGCCGGGCCGCATCGACGTCGGCTTCCTCGGCGCCGCCCAGCTGGACAAGTTCGGCAACATCAACACGACGGTGATCGGCTCGGACTACCACGACCCGAAGGTCCGCCTCCCGGGCGCGGGCGGCGCCCCGGAGATCGCGGCGTCGTGCGGCGAGGTGTTCATCGTGCTGCGCCAGAGCCCCCGCGCCTTCGTGGAGAAGGTCGACTTCGTGACCTCGTTCGGCCACGGCTCCGGCAAGGGCGACCGCGAAAAGCTCGGCCTCCCGGGCCAGGGCCCGACGCTGGTCGTCACCGATCTCGGCCTGATGCGCCCCGACCCGGAGACGGCCGAGCTGACCCTCACCGAGCTGCACCCGGGCGTGGAGCTGGACCAGGCGATCAAGGCGACGGGGTGGAAACTGAAGGTCGCCGACGACCTCAAGGTCACCCCCGCCCCGACCGAACAGGAGCTGACCGTGCTCCGAGAGCTGGAGAAGGCATGACCGACGTCTACGTCCTCGACGCGATCCGCACCCCGTTCGGCCGCTACGGCGGCGCACTGGCCGGCGTCCGCCCGGACGACCTGGCCGCCGGGGTCCTCAAGGCCCTCCAGCGGCGTACCGACCTCGATCCGTCCACAGTGGACGAGGTAACCCTCGGCGACGCGAACGGCGCGGGCGAGGACAACCGCAACGTCGCCCGCATGGCCACCCTCCTGGCCGGCTGGCCGACGAGCGTCCCCGGCAACACCGTCAACCGCCTGTGCGGCTCCGGTCTCGACGCGGTGATGCAGGCCAGCCGGGCGATCCAGGTCGGCGACGCCTCCCTGGTCGTCGCCGGCGGGGTCGAGTCCATGACCCGCTCGCCGCTGGTCATGCCCAAGCCGGAGAAGGCCTTCCCGGCCGGCAACCAGACCCTCTACAACACCGCGCTCGGCTGGCGCATGGTCAACCCGGCGATGCCGTCGCAGTGGACGATCTCCCTCGGCGAGTCCACCGAAAAGCTCGCCGAGCGCTACGGCATCGGCCGCGACGAGCAGGACGCCTTCGCCGCCCGCAGCCACGTCAACGCCGCGAAGGCGTGGGACGAAGGCTTCTACGACGACATGGTCGTCCCGGTCGACGGCGTGGAGCTGGCCCGCGACGAGGGCATCCGGCCCGACTCCAGCTCCGAGAAGCTGGCCAAGCTGAAGCCCGCCTTCCGCAAGGAAAACGGCACGGTCACGGCGGGCAACGCCTCCCCGCTGAACGACGGCGCGTCGGCGCTCCTCCTCGGCGACGAAGCGAGCGCGAGCCGGCTCAACGCGACCCCGCTGGCCCGGATCGCCGGCCGCGGCGCGGCGGGCGTCGACCCGGACGCCTTCGGCATCGGCCCGGTGCGCGCGGCGGAAATCGCCCTCGAGCGTGCCGGCATCGGCTGGGACGACCTGGCCGCCGTCGAGCTCAACGAGGCCTTCGCCGCGCAGTCGCTGGCCTGCCTGCGCGACTGGAAGAAGCTCGACCCGGAGATCGTGAACACCCACGGCGGCGCGATCGCGATCGGCCACCCGCTCGGCGCGTCCGGCGGCCGCATCCTCGGCACCCTGGCGCACGACCTCCACCGCCGCGGCGGTGGCTGGGGACTCGCCGCCATCTGCATCGGCGTCGGCCAGGGCCTGGCCGTCGTCCTCGAAGGCCGGTAAGGGAGAGAAGACGTGGCTACTCCGACCGAATTCAGGCTGCCCCGCTACGGCGAAGACCCCGAAGGCACGCACCCGCCGCTCGGCTACCCCGGCTACCGCTCCACGGCGCTGCGGCACCCCAAGCAGGACTTGGTGCTGCTCCCGCAGATGCTGACCGAGGTCACCGGCCCGCTGCTCGGCCCGGGCCGTCTCGGCGAGCTCGACAACGACCTCACCCGCCGGCACGACGGTGAGCCGCAGGGCCAGCGGATCATCGTCACCGGCCGGCTGCTCGACGGCGACGGCCGCCCGGTGCGCGACTCCCTCGTCGAGATCTGGCAGGCGAACGCGGGCGGCCGCTACCGGCACACCGGCGACCGCTGGCCGTCGCCGCTCGACCCGAACTTCGACGGCGTCGGGCGCGCCCTGACCGACAGCGACGGCCGCTACACCTTCACTACCATCAAGCCGGGCGCATACCCGTGGAAGAACCACGACAACGCCTGGCGTCCCGCGCACATCCACTTCTCGGTGTTCGGCTCGGCGTTCACCCAGCGGCTGGTCACCCAGATGTACTTCCCGGACGACCCGCTCTTCTACCAGGACCCGATCTTCAACTCCATCCCGGACGAGAAGGCCCGGCAGCGCATGGTTTCGCGCTACGACCACGAGATCACGCAGTCGGAGTGGGCGCTGGGGTTCCAGTTCGACATCGTGCTGCGCGGGCACAACGCGTCGGTGTTCGAAGAGGAAGAGGACGAAGACGAATGACCAAGCTGCTTCCCACCCCTTCGCAGACCGTCGGCCCGTACCTGTCGATCGGGCTGCCCTGGCCCGACGGCCCGCACGTCGTGCCCGAGGGCACGCCCGGTGCGTTCTGGATCCGCGGCATCGTCCGCGACGGCAACGGCGACCCGGTCCCGGACGCCATGATCGAGACGTGGCAGGCCGATCCGGACGGTGGATTCCGCCACCCCGACGACCCGCGCGGCGAGGCGTCCGGCGACTTCCGCGGCTTCGCCCGCTGCCCGACCACCCCCGACGGCACGTACGGGATCCTCACCCTGCTCCCGGGGGCGGTGCCCGGCGAGGGCGGCGCCACGCAGGCCCGCCACATCGACGTGTCGGTGTTCGCGCGCGGCCTGCTCAACCGGTGCGTCACGCGGATCTACTTCGAGGACCAGGACAACTCGGCAGACCCGGTGCTGGCGACGGTCCCGGAGGAGCGGCGCGGCACCTTGATCGCGGCGAAGACCGAAGACGGCTACCGCTTCGACGTGCGCCTCCAGGGCGAGGGCGAGACGGTGTTCTTCCGGTTATGACGAACGCGAACGGAGGTGACGGCGTGGGTGCAGTCCGGCTGCACAGGGTCGTCGAAGGGCCCGAAGACGGTCCGGTGGTGGTGTTCGGCGGATCGCTCGGCAGCGACCTCCGGATGTGGGAACCCCAGGTCGTGCCGCTGTTGGAGCGCGGCTTCCGCGTGGTCCGCTACGACACGCGCGGCCACGGCGCTTCGCCGGTGCCGCCCGGGCCGTACGACCTCGAGGATTTCGGCTTCGACTTCCTCGCGCTGCTCGAAGACCTCGGGGTCGCGAAAGCACACCTCGTGGGCTTGTCGCTCGGCGGGATGACGGGCATGTGGCTCGGCGCCCACGCCCCGGACCGGATCGCGAGCCTGGTGCTGTGCTGCACGTCCGCGAAGCTCGGCCCACCGCAGATGTGGGCCGATCGAGCCCGGACGGTCCGCGAAAAAGGCACCGGTGCGGTGGCCGCCGCCGGCGTCACCCGCTGGCTGACGCCGGCCTACGCCGAGCGGCACCCGGACCGCGCCGCGTTCCTGCGCTCGATGATCGCCGCCGTCCCGGCCGAGGGCTACGCGGCCTGCTGCGGCGCGATCGAGCGGATGGACCTGCTGGACGTGCTGCCGAAGATCACCGCGCCGACGCTGGTGATCGCGGGCGCCGACGACCCGGCCACCCCACCGGAAGGCCACGCCGACCTGATCGCGGCGGGCATCCCGGGCGCGCGGCTGGAGGTCGTGCCGGACGCCGCGCACCTGGGCAACTACGAACAGCCCGAAGAATTCACGAGGCTGATCCTCGAGCACCTGGAGGCGCTGTGACACCGAAAGACATGACCGGAGATCGGCACGAGCAGGGCATGAAGGTCCGGCGCGAGGTGCTCGGCGACGAGCACGTGGACCGCGCGGTCGCGGGCACCACGGACTTCAGCCGCCCGTTCCAGGACTACATCACCGAGGGCGCGTGGGGCTCGGTCTGGGCCCGCGACGGCCTCGACCGCCGGACGCGCAGCTGCGTCACACTGGCGGCGCTGACCGCGCTGCAGGCGCACAACGAGCTGGCGATGCACGTCCGGGCCGCGATCCGCAACGGGCTCACGGCGGCGGAGATCGGCGAGGTCCTCCTGCACACGGCGGTCTACGCCGGCGCGCCGGCGGCGAACGCCGCGTTCGCCATCGCCCAGCGCACCCTCGCCGAGCTCGGCGAGCCGAGCGCCCGGCCGGCCGACGCCGGATAAGGTGCCGGGCATGGACGCGGGGAGGCCCATCGAAGCCGAGCTGGACAGCGACCCGGCGCACCGTGGTGCCCACCACGTGCAGTCGCTGGAGCGCGGGCTGGCCGTGATCAAGGCCTTCCACGCGGACGCGTCGGAGCTGACCCTGAGCGACGTCGCCCGCGCGACGGGCCTGACCCGCGCGGCGGCCAGACGTTTCCTGCTGACCCTGACCGACCTCGGCTACGTCCGCACGGACGGCAAGTACTTCTCGCTGACGGCCCGCGTCCTGGAGCTGGGCTACTCGTACCTGTCGAGCATGACGCTCCCGGAGGTGGCCCAGCCCCACCTGGAGCACCTGTCAGCGGGGGTCCACGAGTCGAGCTCGGTATCGGTCCTGGAGGGAACGGACATCGTTTACGTGGCGCGGGTGGCGGTCTCGCGCATCATGACGGTGAGCATCAACGTGGGAACCCGCTTCCCGGCGTACGCGACGTCGATGGGGCACGTCCTGCTGGCCGGCCTGAGCAAGGCGGAGCTGGAGGCGTACTTCGTGGTGGCGAAGCTGGATCGCTTGACGGACCGCACGGTCACGGCCCCGGAGAGCCTCCGGACGGAACTGGCCAAGGTGACCGACCAGGGCTGGGCCATGGTGGACCAGGAGCTGGAGGAAGGCCTCCGCTCGGTGGCGGCCCCGATCCACGACCGCACGGGCCGCGTGGTGGCGGCGGTGAACCTGTCGACGCACGCAAGCCGCACAACGGCGGAGTCGGTGACGAAGGACCTGGTACCACCCCTGCTGGAGACGGCCCGCGCGATCGAAGCCGACCTGGCCATCGGGGCCCCGGGCCGAGCCCATGGCTGACCACAGACCGACCCGGCACTCGGCACCCCGCGAGCCCATACCTGCCGTCGCCGGCCTCCTTCTCGCTGCCGGGGCCGGCCGCCGGTTCGGTGGCCCGAAAGCCCTCGCCGAACTCGACGGCCAACCTCTCGTCCTGCGCGCACTCGCGCTTCTGGCCGCGGCCGGTTGCGACCCCATCCGAGTCGTCGTCGGGGCGGCGGCCGACGAGGTCGGCGCGCTCCTGCCCGACCCGGCCCAAGCCGTACGGGCCGAGGGCTGGGAGACCGGCATGGGTGCCTCCCTCAAGGCCGGCCTGGCCGCCCTTTCCGACGAGACCGGGCCCGTCGCCGCGCTGGTGCACCTCGTCGACCTGCCGTGGGTGGGCGCCGACATCCTCGCCCGGATCGCCGCCGGCGCGACGCCCGAAACCGTCGCCCGCGCGGCCTACGACGGCGTCCCCGGCCACCCCGTGCTCCTCGGCCGCCACTGGTGGGCCGAAATCGCCGAAACCGCTCAAGGCGACCGCGGCGCCCGAGACTGGCTGGCCGGCCGCCCCGACCTCAGGCTCATCGAGTGCGCCGACCTCGGCAGCGGCCGCGACGTCGACCACCGCGCCGACCTCCCCACCTGACCCCCACCACCGCAACCCACGCCGAACGCAAGCCGACCCTCCAGGTACGCGAGCCGACTCCCCAGGTACGCGAGTCGACCCTCCAGATACGCAAGCCGACTCCCCAGGTACGCGAGTCGACCCTCCAATCACGCGAGTCGACCTCCCAATCACGCGAGCCGACCCCGCAGCACACAGGCGTCGAGCCGACCACCCCCCGACGATGACCCGCGCCCGGCCGCCGCGCCGCCTACGATCGACAGCGTGACCGACTCGCCTGAAGAACTCGCCGCCGCGCTGGACGCCACCGGTTACCTCGCCGATGACGGGCTCGCCACCGCCGGGTTCCTCGCCCTCCGCATGGGCCGTCCGCTGTTCTGCGAAGGCGAACCCGGCACCGGCAAGACCTCGCTCGCCATCGCGCTGGCCACCGCGCTCGACCGGCCGCTCGTCCGCCTCCAGTGCCACGAGGGCATCGACGCCGCCCAGGCGCTCTACGAATGGGACTTCCCGCGCCAGCTCCTGCACCTGCGCGCCCTCGAAGCCGCCGGGGACGGGCGGGTCGACGTCGAGACCGCCGAACGCTCGCTCTACACCGAACGCTTCCTGCTCGCACGCCCGCTGCTGCAGGCCTTGATCACCTCGCCGTGCGTGCTGCTCGTCGACGAGATCGACCGCGCCGACGACGAGTTCGAAGCCTTCCTCCTCCAGTTGCTCGACGAGCACGCCGTGACCATCCCCGAATACGGCGAAGTCCGCGCCGAAGTGCCGCCGCTCGTGGTCCTCACCTCGAACCGGACCCGCGAAGTGCACGACGCCCTCAAGCGCCGCTGCCTCTACCACTGGCTGGAACACCCGGATCTGGCGCGCGAGGTCACGATCCTGCGTCGGAGGATCCCGGATATCGGCGAGCTCCTGGCCCGGCAGATCGCGGAAGCCGTGCACCGTCTCCGCGAGATGGATCTGCTGAAGCCGCCGGGGGTCGCGGAGTCGCTCGACTGGGCCCGGGCTTTGCAGGCGCTGCACCGCGACGAGCTGGACGCGGCCTCGGCGGCGCGGACGCTCGGCGCCGTCCTGAAGTACAGCGAAGACCTCGACCGGGTCCGCGCGAAACTCGACGCGCTGTTCGCCTGAGTGTCCACAAAGGACCGTGGTTAATTGCGTTGACCGGTTCGGCGGGCTCCGGCATGCTTTTTCCAGCACAGCAGGCCACCCCACCGAGAGGAGGAGATCGTGACCGAAGCCCGGCAACACCGATGCGGCGCGATCTCCCGCGCCGTTCGCTGAATCTTCCTGAAGGCTCTTCGCGCCCACCCCTCGCTACTTCGGGTCGGCTGCGGCGAAGAGCGCGGTCTGCGCCTGCCCGGGGAGGGGCGTGCGCGCAGACCGCCCCGTCCCGGTAGCTCAGCAGGACAGAGCGCGGCGCTACGAACGCCGAGGTCCGAGGTTCGACTCCTCGCCGGGACACAGCGACATCGCCCCAACCCGAGACAGTCACGCGCCGAGCCGCAATCCCGCGTGCCGCCGGCCTCGATCCCACGCCCCGAACCCACCGGACCGGCCGCCACCGCCCTCATCGCGCAGCCCCGCGAGCACTCCGCGCCACCCGCGGCCGAGGCTCTCCTCAGCCCTCCAGCACCGGCGAGCGCACAATGGAGTCATGACCACCGCCGCCGATCCCGTCGCCGGGTACGCCGGGTTCGCCGCCGCCCTCCGGGATGCCGGGGTCGCCTGCGATGCGCGCCGCGTGCAGGCCTACCTGGCCGCCGTTGCCGAGGTCGATGTCGCCGAACCCACCCAGCTCTACTGGGCGGGCCGCCTCACGCTGTGCTCCGGTCCCGACGACCTCCCCTGCTACGAAGAGGCCTTCAGCCAGTGGTTCTCGATCGAAACCACCACCCCGCAGCGCGCGAAGTCCGCTGCGCCGAAACAAGCCCGGATCGCGCCGCTCGTCGATGCCGGAGGCTCGGACGCCGAGGGCGGCGATGGTCCTGAGCAGCTGAAAGTCGCCGCGAGCGCGCAGGAAGTCCTGCGCCACCGCGACCTCGCCGCGCTCACCACCGCCGAACGCGAACACCTCCGCGAACTGCTCGCCACCCTGAAGCCCGCGCTCCCGAGGCGGCCGGCCTCGCGAAGGACCCCGGCCCACCGCGGCCGGCTCGATCCCTCCCGGACGCTGCGCGCGATGCTCGCCAGCGGCGGCGAACCCGTGAAACTCGCGTACGTCCGGCGGGCGAGCAGGCCGCGCCGGGTCGTGCTGCTCATCGACGTCTCGGGTTCGATGAGCCCGTACGCCGACGCCCTCCTCCGGTTCGCCCACGTCCTGACGCGGGCGGCGCCCCAGTCCGTCGAGGTCTTCACCCTCGGCACGCGCCTGACCCGGGTCTCGCGCCAGCTGCGTCAGCGCGACCCGGAACGCGCGATGCTCGCGGCGGGTTCGGCGGTGCCGGACTTCGCCGGCGGCACCCGGCTCGGCGAGACGCTGCGGGCGTTCCTCGACCGCTGGGGTCAGCGCGGCGTGGCCCGCCGCGCCGTGGTCACCGTGTTCTCCGACGGCTGGGAGCGCGGCGACACCGGACTGCTCGGCGAGCAGCTCGCCCGCCTGCGCCGGCTCGCGCACGCCGTATTCTGGGTGAATCCGCACGCCGGCCGTGCGGGGTACGCTCCGGTCCAGTCGGGCATCGTGGCCGCTTTGCCCCACATCGACCGGCTGCTGGCCGGGCACACCCTGGCCACTTTGGAACGACTGCTCGGGGAGATTTCCGATGCGTGACGTACTGGACGACGTGTTCCGCCGCTGGTCCGACGGGGAAACCGTGGGACTCGGCACCGTGGTCGCGACCTTCTCGTCGGCGCCGCGCGCGCCCGGCGCCGCGATGGTCGTCGCCCCCGACGGGACCGTCGCCGGCAGTGTCTCCGGCGGCTGCGTCGAAGGCGCGGTCTACGAGCTCGCGCAGGAGGTCGTCGCCGAGCGCAAGCCGGTGCTGCAGCGCTACGGCGTCACCGACGACGACGCGTTCGCGGTCGGCCTGACCTGCGGCGGGATCATCGACATCTACGTCGAGCACGTCGACCGCGCGTCGATGCCGGAGCTCGGCGACGTCGTCGCGTCGGTGCGCGGCGGCGAGCCCGTCGCGGTCGTCACGGTCATCGAGCATGAGCGCGAAGGCCTGGTCGGCGAGCACATGATCGTCTGGCCGGACCGGACCGTGGGCTCGCTCGGGTCGTCGCGGATGGACGACGCCGTGGCCGACGACGCGCGCGGCCTGCTGGCCAGCGGCCGCACCGGCACCCTGCACTACGGCCCGGACGGGCAGCGCCGCGGCGAGGGCATGGCGGTGTTCGTCAACTCCTTCGAACCGCCGCCCCGGCTGCTCGTGTTCGGCGCGATCGACTTCGCCGCCGCGATGGCGCGCATGGGCGCCTACCTCGGCTACCAGGTCACGGTCTGCGACGCGCGGCCGGTGTTCGCCACCAGCAGCCGCTTCCCGGACGCGCACGACGTCGTCGTCGACTGGCCGCACCGCTACCTGGAGGCGGAGGCCGCGGCCGGCCGCATCGACCAGCGCACGGCCATCGCGGTGCTGACCCACGACCCGAAGTTCGACGTGCCGCTGCTGGAGGTCGCGCTGCGCCTGGACGTCGGCTACGTCGGCGCGATGGGGTCCCGCAAGACGCACGACGACCGTTTCGCCCGCCTGCGCGAAGCCGGGATCACCGAGCCGGAGCTGGAAAGGCTGTCGTCGCCGATCGGTCTCGACCTGGGCGCGCGCACCCCGGAGGAGACGGCGGTTTCGATCGCCGCGGAAATCATCGCGTTGCGGTGGGGTGGCGGCGGAAAGCGCCTTGCTGAGTTGACGGGGCGCATTCACGGCTGACTACTCCGGGTGGCCCACAAAAGTTCACCCATCCGGACTTCCGCACATACGGCGTTCGACCGACGATTCCCGCGTATCTGCGGAACAAGTAGTTGAACGTGTGACATCAGGACTTGTCCGCGCGAAGGTCGCGTAGCACGCTCGGAGGTCTGTGAGCCCGATCACGGTCGGGCGGGCCGTTCCCGAACCGGCTTTTGGAGGCCTGATGCGCATCACCGTCACTGTCGACGGGACGAAGTACACCGACGAAGTCGAGCCCCGCACCCTGCTCGTACACCACCTGCGAGAGAAACTGGGCAAGGTCGGCACCGTCGTCGGCTGCGACACCAGCAACTGCGGCGCCTGCACCGTCCACCTGGACGGGCACAGCGTGAAGTCCTGCTCGGTGCTCGCCGTGCAGGCCGACGGCTGTGAGGTCACCACCATCGAAGGCCTCGCCCGCGACGGGCAGCTGCACCCCGTGCAGAAAGCGTTCCACGACAACCACGCGCTGCAGTGCGGGTTCTGCACGCCCGGCATGATCATGCAGTCGATCGACCTGCTGGCCGACAACCCCGATCCGGACGAACAGGCCGTCCGCGAAGGGCTCGAAGGCAACCTCTGCCGCTGCACCGGCTACCAGAACATCGTCCGCGCGGTCCGCGACGCCGCGCAGAACATGAGCCCCGGCGCCGGCCCCGAAGCCGAGCGGATCGCCGAGACCAAGCACGCCGGCGTGGGTGGTGACTGATGACCGCCACGATCGAACCGGAGGTCGGAAAGTCCCGGCGCCGCAAGGAAGACGAGCGGCTGATCACCGGCCGCACCCGCTGGACCGACAACATCACGCTGCCGGGCCTGCTGCACATGGCGATCCTGCGCAGCCCGTTCGCGCACGCCAAGATCGTCTCGATCGACACGTCGGCGGCGAAGGGCGCGTCCGGCGTCGTCGCCGTGTACACCGCGAAGGACCTCGACCCGGACAGCTCGATCGGCATGCCCTGCGCGTGGCCGATCACGCCGGACATGAAGGCGCCGCGCCGTCCGGTGCTCGCCGCCGACCAGGTCAACTTCGCCGGTGAAGGCGTCGCGGTCGTCGTCGCACGCTCGTCGGCCGAAGCGCACGACGCGCTCGAGGAGATCGACGTCGAGTACGACGAGCTCCCGGTCATCCTCGACATGGAAGCCGCGATCGCCGACGGCGCCCCGCTGGTCCACGAGGACCAGGGCAGCAACACCAGCGCCGTCTGGAAGTTCGACTCCGCCGAGGCCGGCACCGGCGGCAACGTCGAGGACGCGATCAGCGGGGCGGAGGTCGTCGTCAAGCGCCGCTTCCGCCAGCAGCGCCTGATCCCGGCGTTCATGGAGCCGCGGGCGTGCGTCGTCGACCCGACCAGCACGCAGATCACCATGTGGTCGGCCACGCAGATCCCGCACATCCTGCGCGTGATGTCGGCGCTGACACTCGGCATCCCCGAGCACAAGCTGCGCGTGATCGCCCCGGACGTCGGCGGTGGCTTCGGCGGCAAGATCGGCGTCCTGCCGGAAGAGATGATGTCGCTGCTGGTCGCGCAGAAGCTCGGCAAACCGGTCAAGTGGAACGAGACGCGGTCGGAGACGATGCTCGCCGCGCACCACGGCCGTGACCAGATCCAGGACATCACGATCTCCTCGACCCGGGACGGGCAGGTCACCGGCCTCAAGGTCGAGCTGCTCGCCAACCTCGGCGCGTACAACGGCCTCGTCGGCACCGGCGTGCCGATCCTCGGGGCGTTCATGTTCAACGCGATCTACAAGATCCCGGCGTACCACTTCGCGTGCACGAACGTGTACACGACGACGACGCTGACCGACGCCTACCGCGGCGCCGGCCGGCCGGAGGCGACGTTCGCGATCGAGCGGATCATGGACGAGCTCGCCGTCGAGCTCGGCATGGACCCGATGGAGCTGCGCGAGAAGAACTGGATCAAGCACGAGGAGTTCCCGTACACCACGGTGGCCGGGCTGACCTACGACTCCGGCAACTACGAGGCCGCCACCGAAAAGGCCAAGCAGCTCTTCGACTACGACGGCCTGCGCGCCGAACAGGAGAAGCGCCGGGCGTCGAAGGACAAAGTACAGCTCGGCATCGGCATCTCGACGTTCACCGAGATGTGCGGGCTCGCGCCGTCGCGGGTGCTCGGCTCGCTGGACTACGGCGCCGGCGGCTGGGAGCACGCGGCGATCCGGATGCTGCCCACCGGCAAGGTCGAGGTCATCACCGGCGCGTCCGCGCACGGGCAGGGCCACGAGACGGCGTGGAGCCAGATCGTCGCCGACCAGCTCGGCGTCGCGTTCGAAGACGTCGAAATCATCCACGGTGACACGCAGTCGTCGCACAAGGGCATGGACACCTACGGCTCGCGGTCGCTGGTCGTCGGCGGGATCGCGGTCGTCAAGGCGGCGGAGAAGGTCGTCGCGAAGGCCAAGCCGATCGCGGCGCACCTGCTCGAATGCGCCGAGGACGACCTCGAGTTCGCGAACGGCAAGTTCACGGTGAAGGGCACGGACACGTCGACCGGCATCGGGGACGTCGCGCTCGCGGTGTTCGCGGCGCACAACCTGCCGGACGGCGTCGAGCCGTCGCTCGACTCGGACGCGACGTTCGACCCGGAGAACTTCTCGTACCCGCACGGCACGCACCTGTGCGCCGCCGAGGTGGACACCGAGACCGGGCGGATCAAGCTGCGCTCGTACGTCTGCGTCGACGACGTCGGGGTCGCGGTGAACCCGCTGATCGTCGAGGGCCAGGTGCACGGCGGGCTCGCGCAGGGCATCGCGCAGGCGCTGTTCGAGGGCACCGAGCACGACGACAGCGGCACGCTCACGACCGGCACGTTCGCCGACTACCTGTTGCCGTCGGCGGCCGACCTGCCTTCGTTCACCACCGACCGCACGGAGACGCCGTCGACGACGAACCCGCTCGGCGCCAAGGGCGTCGGCGAAGCGGGCACGATCGCGTCCACGCCGGCGGTGGTCAACGCCGTGATCGACGCGGTGCGCCACTACGGGGTGAACGACATCGAGATGCCGTTGACACCGATGCGGGTGTGGCACGCCATGCGGCACGGCACCACCGACGCCGGCGGCCCCGGCCGCGACGAAGCCGGCGGCGGCCTCGGTTCCATCGACGCCACCGGAGGTGCGCAGTGATCCCGGCTTCCTTCGACTACGTCCGCCCGTCCACAGTGGACGAAGCGGTGCAGGCGCTGGCGTCGGCGGGCGAGGACGCCAAGGTCATCGCGGGCGGGCAGAGCCTGCTACCGGTGCTGCGGATGCGGCTGGCGGCGCCGACGACGCTGGTCGACCTCGGGCGCGTCGCGGAGCTGCGCGGCGTGCGCGAGGACGGCGACACGCTGGTGATCGGCGCGATGACCACGCACTACGACGTCCAACGGGACGCGCTGGTCGCCGAGCACGCGGCGCTGCTCAAAGAAGCGACGGACACGGTCGCCGACCCGCAGATCCGCCACCGGGGCACGCTGGGCGGCGCGATCGCCCACGCCGACCCGGCCGGTGACCTGCTGGCGCCGGTGCTCGCGCTGGACGCTTCGCTGGTGGTGGCCGGGCCTTCGGGGCGCCGGACGGTGCCGGCCGCGGAGTTCTTCCAGGACCTGTTCACCACGGCGCTGGCCGCGGACGAGCTGCTGGTCGAGGTCCGCGTGCCCAAGCACACCGGGTGGCGGGCGCACTACGAGAAGTTCAACCGGGTCGCCCAGGCGTGGTCGATGGTCGCGGTGGCGGTCACCGTCCGTACCGAGGCCGGTGTCATCGAGGAGGCTCGGGTCGCGCTGACGAACATGGGTTCGACCCCGATCCGCGCATCGGGCGTCGAGTCGGCGCTGGTCGGGGTCCAGGCTTCGGCCGACTCGATCGCCGCGGCGGCTTCGCACGCGGCGGAGGGTACGAACCCGCCGGTCGACAGCAACGCGGACGTCGAATACCGCCGTCACCTGGCCCAAGTGCTGACGGGCCGGGCGATCGCGGCGGCGGCCGGGGCCTGAGGTTCGGTTCGTCCCCCTGGCCGCCGCTCCGGCGGCGGCTAGGGTGGGCACCGGACACCTCAGGTCTGGCAGAGAGGAGGTCGGCCCGTGCGGCTCGACCACGAATTCACCGTCCCGGCTCCGATCGGCGAGGTCTGGCAGGCGGTCGTCGACCCCGAGCGCGTCGCCCCGTGCATGCCGGGCGCGACGCTGACGAAGGTCGAAGGGGACAAGTTCAGCGGCACGGTGAAGGTCAAACTCGGGCCGATTTCGTTGTTGTACAAGGGAAACGGCGAGTTCTTGGAAAAGGACGACACCGCGCACAAGGTCACGATCAAGGCATCGGGCAAGGACTCCCGCGGCTCGGGCACGGCGGCGGCGACGGTGACGTTGACCTTGACGGAGGCCGAAGGCGGCACCCATGGCACGGTGGCGACGGACCTGTCGATCACGGGCAAGCCGGCCCAGTTCGGCCGCGGCCTGATCAGCGAGGTCGGCGGCAAGATCCTCGACACGTTCGCGGGGTGTTTGTCGGACAAGCTGGCCCCATCGGCATCGCCCGCTCCGGCTCCCGCGGCCGAGGCACCGACGCCCGAGCCGACGGCCACGCCGGAACCGGTGGCCAAGCCGGCTCCCGCGGTGAAGGCCGCCCCGACGACGGCGGAGATCAACACGGACCCGAAGCCGTCCTCGGCATCGTCGGATCGCCCGCCGCTGCGCAGCGTCCCGGCGGCCCCGGAGACGGAAGCGATCGATTTGCTCGACTACGCGGGGCAGTCGGTGTTGAAGCGGCTGGCACCGGTGGTGCTGGGAATCGCGGCGGTGGTCGGATTGGTGGCGATCGTCCGGGCGCTGCGGAAGTAGCGCGTTGGCGGTGGGCCGGAGCTGCGGGCGGGGAAACTGAGCTGGTGCTGTTCGGCCGAGCCGGATTCGCGCCGCGTGGCTGAGCTGTGTCGCCGTGATTCTTCGTCGGTCCTGGCCGCCGGTCGTCCGTGCGCCCGGGATCGCGGCGGTGGGATCCCCACTTCGGCGTTCTCGCGCCCGGATTCCCGCGGCGATGATCCGGTCGTGAGCCGCTGAGCTGGTCGGATCTACCCTGCGCGGGTGTTCGGGCAGGTGCGTTGCCCGCAATTCGCCCGGACTGGCGACGCGCGTCGTCGGAACGGCTACGCTGGGCTACCTGGTCGGCCGAACTTCGCGCAAGGGGTACGTCACGATGCCGGTCCGTCACTTCTGTGGCTTCGGCTCTTGAGAGCCCTGGCCGCCGTGCGCCGGGAAGCGCTTTCCGCCTGGCCGGGCTGGCCCGCGCGGTGGGAGATGTGGGCCGGGGCGAAAGGCCGCTGGATCACCTACGCGCTCGGCTGTGAGCTGGTCGCCGTCGTGGCGACCGGGGGCGCGCTGGTCACCGGGTTCGGCGGGCCCGTGCGGCCGGTCTGGTTCGCGGTGCTGGTCGCGCTCGGCGTCGCCCAGGCCGAGATGTCCCGCCGCATCGAGCGGCTGCGGCGGTGGATGAGCGGGCAGACCCACATCAACGTCACGTCGGTCTGGTACCTCGCCGGCGTCGTCCTGCTGCCGCCCGCCTGGGTGGCGCTGCTGGCTGTCGTGCTCTACACGCACCTGTGGGTGCGCGTGTGGCGTCAGGTCCGTACGCGGCCTGCGCACCGCTTCGTCGCCAGCACGGCTTGGGCGATGCTCTCGTGCTTCGCTGCTTCGTCCGTTCTCGCGGTGTCCGGGTTGCACGGGACGCCGTTGCAGACCGCCCGCGGGCTGTTCGCGCTCTGCCTGGCCGCCGCGGTGTTCGAGCTGGTGAACATCGGCCTGGTCGCCGCCGGGATCTACCTCTACACGAGCCAGCGCTCGGCGGCCGACCTGATCGGCACCTGGGAGGACAACGCTTTCGAGATCGCGACCCTCTGCCTCGGCGGGCTCGCCGCGCTGGCGCTGGCCGAGCAGCCGGTGCTGGTGGTGTTCGTCGTCGCGCCGTTGCTGCTGCTGCATCGCTACCTGCTGCTGAAACAGCAACTGCAGGTCGCGGCGGTCACCGACGAGAAGACGGGGCTGCTCAACACGGCCGGCTGGCACGATTCTGCGGTACGCGAACACACCCGCGCGCAGCGGCGCGGCCCCACCTCCACCGGCTTCGCGGTGCTGATGATCGACCTCGACCACTTCAAGCGCATCAACGACACGTACGGCCACCTCACCGGCGACGACGTCCTGGCCGCGGTCGCGGTGGCGATCTCCGGTGCGGTGCGCCAGGGCGACACGGTCGGCCGCTTCGGCGGCGAGGAGTTCGTGGTGCTGCTGCCGGGCAACGGCCGCGCCGACGTGCTCGGCATCGCCGAACGCGTGCGGGCGGCGGTGGGGGACCTGAACGTGGTGATCTCGACGGGCAGCGGGACGGTCCGGGTGAGCGGGTTGTCGGTGTCGATCGGGGTGGCGCGCCACCCCGAGGCGGGGCCGACGCTGGACGACGTGCTCCGCTCGGCTGACGCTGCCTTGTATCGAGCCAAGGAGGCTGGGCGGAACCGCGTTGCCGTGTGACGCGCGGTGCTCGGTTTGGCCGGGTCGGGCTGGCTGCGGTGTGGCCGTGGAGGCCGGCGCCGTGTGATGCAAGGCGCGAAATACCGTCGGCAGTCAGCCGTTGAACCACACATGAGCGGTGCGGATCACGAGACCGACGTCGTGGTGATCGGTGCGGGGCAGGCGGGACTCTCGGCCGCCTACCACCTGCGCCGGGCCGGGTTCGCCAACAACGCCGGCTTCGTCGTGCTCGATCATGGGAAGCGGGCCGGGGGCGCGTGGCAGTACCGATGGCCCTCCCTGGTGCTCGGCAAGGTGCACGGCATCTACGACCTGCCCGGCATGGCGTTCGGCAGCCCGGACGTGACGCGCCCCGCCTCCGAAGTCGTCTCGGAGTACTTCGCGCGCTTTGAAAGCGTCTATGACCTCCCGGTGTTCAGGCCCGTCGACGTCCAGTCCGTGACGCGGGCGGGGAAGCGGTTGGTGGTTTCGAGCCCGGCCGAGTCCTGGGCCGCCCGGGCCGTGATCAGCGCTACCGGCACGTGGGACCGGCCGTTCTGGCCGCGCTACCCCGGCCAGGAGACCTTCGCCGGCCGTCAGGTGCACACGGCGGACTACACCGGCCCCGAAGACTTCCGCGGCCGGCGGGTCGTCGTGGTCGGTGGTGGGGCGTCGGCCGTTCAGCTACTCATGGAGTTCGCCCCGCTCGCCCGCGCGACGGCGTGGGTGACCCGGCGCCCGCCCGTGTGGCGCGACGAGCCCTTCAGCGAGAACTGGGGACGCGACGCCGTCGCGAAGGTCGACGAGCGGGTGCGGGCCGGGCTGCCGCCGGAGAGCGTCGTGAGCGTGACCGATCTCGCCGTCACGCCGGAAGTGCGCGCCGCGCGCGCCGCCGGGATCCTCGACCGGCGGCCGATGTTCGAGCGGATCACGCCCGACGGCGTCGCGTGGGCCGACGGCTCCCGATTCGACGCCGACGTCATCCTCTGGGCGACGGGTTTCCGCGCGGCGATCGACCACCTCGCGCCGCTGCACGTCCGCGAAACCGGGGGCGGGATCCGGATGGACGGCACGCGTGTGGTGCGTGAGCCGCGGCTGCACCTCGTGGGGTACGGGCCTTCGGCGAGCACGGTCGGGGCGAACCGGGCGGGACGCGCCGCGGCCACCGAGATCAAGAGGCTGCTGAGTTCGGACGGCTGAGGTCATACATCCGAAGCTACCCGAACATCTGTACGAAGATCATCGCTGGATCGGGTGAACTCCGGCGTCGGGACACGACGAAGTTTTGGCGTGAAACAAGGGAAACGACGCGGGTGGATGGGCGCCGCCCCCGGTTCCCACGCTACCCCCGGCCACCGACAAACCGGCGGCGAACCGGGAAAGGCCGGACGTCTGCGGTACGCATCCCGCGGTACGGGGCAGTGTGCCGATCATCGGCAACCACTCTGACCTGCGAGTATCCCCGGAAACTCACCCTCTTGACCGATTCAACGACAAGACACGTCTTGTCACCCGAAACCGGTCACCGATACAGTCCACTTAGTTAGGAAACTTTCCTAACAGTCCCATCCGACGCCGCAGCCCACCAGCCACCGCCAGGCCCAGAAGGAGCGCGACGTGCCGTCGACCCGCCTACGAACATTCACCCGCCTCACCCCCGTGGTAGCGGCGATCACCCTGGTGCCCGGAGCGATCGCCGCGGCCAGCACCGCGCAAGCCGATGCCCTGCTCTCGCAGGGAAAACCCGTCGCGACCTCCACCGTCGAGAGCTCGTCGTACGCCGGTGCGAAAGCCGTCGACGGCAGCACCACCACCCGGTGGGCCAGCGTCGAAGGCGCCGACCCGCAGTGGCTGCGGGTCGACCTCGGCCAGTCCGCCGCGATCCACCGCGTTCTTCTGAACTGGGAAGCCGCCTACGCCAAGAAGTACCGCATCGAAGTCTCCGACGACGGCACGAACTTCACCGCCGCCACCACGGTCGACAACGGCGACGGCAAGACCGACGACCTCGCCCTGAACGCCCACGGCCGGTACGTCCGCTTCGTCGGCGTCACCCGAGCGACGAGCTACGGCTACTCCCTCTGGGAGATGCAGGTCTTCGGCACCACGGACTCCTCCGGCGACACCCAGGCCCCGACCACCCCGGTCGGCCTCACCGCCGGCACGACCACCGCCACCAGCGCCGCCCTGACGTGGAGCGCCGCCACGGACAACGTCGGCGTCGCCGGGTACGACATCCTGCGCGACGGCACCGCCGTCGCCACCAGCACGACCCCGTCCTACACCGACAACGGCCTCACGCCCGACACCGGCTACTCCTACGCCGTCCGCGCCCGCGACGCCGCCGGGAACGTCTCGGGCACCAGCACGCCGGTCACCGTGAAGACCCAGGCGGGCAGCGGAACCGGCTTCGTCCTCGCCGCGGCCGGTGACATCGCCGAACGCTGCACGTCGAGCAGTTCGAGCTGTGCCCACGTGAAGACCGCGAAACTCGTCGACGCCATGAAGCCCGCGGCCGTGATCACCATGGGGGACAACCAGTACGACGAACCCACCCTGTCGGATTTCAAGAACTACTACGACAAGACCTGGGGCAAGTTCAAGAACATCACCCACCCCATTCCGGGCAACCACGAGTCCTACTCGAAGTTCACGGGTTACGAGGACTACTTCGGCGCCATCGCCAAGCCGCAGGGAAAGCGGTACTACAGCTGGGAAATGGGCAACTGGCACTTCATCGCCCTCGACTCCAACGACTTCACCACGCACGACGACTTCGCCGAGCCGCCGCAGATCACCTGGCTCGAGCAGGACCTGGCGAACAACAAGAAGGGCTGCGTCGCCGCCTACTACCACCACCCGCGGTGGAGCTCCGGTGACCACGGCGACAACCCCGACAGCATCGAGCTGTGGAACCTCATGACGGCCGCCAAGGTCGACCTCGTCCTCAACGGTCACGACCACGACTACGAGCGGTTCGTCCCGCAGAACGCCGACGGCAAAGCGGACGCAGGAGGCCCGGTCGAGATCGTCGGCGGCTCCGGTGGCGCGAACCTCTACGACCTGAGCCCGGCCCACGCGACGACCGCCAAGCTGCTCAAGACCTTCGGCGTCCTCAAGCTGTCGATGACGGACACCTCGTTCCAATCGCAGCTCATCGGCGTCGACGGCAAGGTCCTCGACAGCAGCCCGACCTACCCCTGCCACCAGTAGGAGCGGGCATGTACATCGCGGCAAGCCGTACCTCGGACCTGGCGGCGGGCACCGACCGGAAACCCGCGCTGAAACGCGTCTCCGCCAACGTGGTGGCGCTCGGCGTGGTCAGCCTGGTCACCGACGTCTCTTCGGAGATGGTCACCGCCGTCCTCCCGCTCTACCTGGTGCTCGGCCTCGGCCTGAACCCGCTGCAGTTCGGGCTGCTCGACGGGCTCTACGCGGGCGCCACGGCCCTCGTGCGGGTGCTCGGCGGGCACCTCGCCGACCGGTGGCGGCGGCTCAAGGCCGTCGCCGGGTTCGGGTACGGCTTGTCCGCGGTGTGCAAGCTCGGCCTGGTCGCGGCCGGCTCGTCGGTCGCGGCGATCGGCGTCGTCCTCGCCGCCGACCGCACCGGCAAGGGCCTGCGGACCGCCCCGCGCGACGCCCTGATCTCGCTCAGCAGCACGCCGGACGCGCTCGGGCGGTCGTTCGGCGTGCACCGCGCGCTCGACACCGTCGGCGCGTTCCTCGGCCCCCTCGTGGCGATGGCCGTGCTCGCCCTGAGCCTCGGCAGCTACACGAGCGTGTTCTTCACCAGCTTCTGCGTCGCCGCGATCGCCGTCCTGCTGCTCGCTTTGTTCGTCCGCGACCACCCCGGCGGCGTCGATCGCGCCGCGGTGTCGCTGCGAACGGCGGCAGGTCTCCTCAAGCAGAGCGACTTCCGGCGCGTGACGATCTGGGCGGCACTGCTCGGCCTGGTGACGGTCGGCGATTCGTTCGTCTACCTCGCCCTGCAGCGGCGCTGGGAGATCGCGGCGACGTTCTTCCCGCTGCTGCCGCTGGGCACCGCCGGGGTCTACCTCGTCCTGGCCGTGCCGCTTGGCAAACTCGCCGACCGCGTCGGCCGCTGGCCGGTGTTCCTCGGCGGGCACGTCGCGCTGTGCCTGGCCCTCGTGCTGCTCTGCGGGCCCGCCGCGCTGGTGTTCGCGGTCGTGGCGCTCGGCCTGCACGGAGTGTTCTACGCGGCCACCGACGGCGTCCTCATGGCCGCCGCCGGCCCGCTCATCCCGGCGCCCCTGCGCGCCACCGGGATGGCCGTCGTGCAGACCGGGCAGGCCGTGGCCCGCATGCTCTCGTCTGTCCTCTTCGGACTGGCCTGGACGCTCTGGGACCTGCGGCCCGCGGTGCTCGTCGCCGCGGTCGGCCTGGCCGTCGTCGCCCTCGCCGCCGCTCTCGTGAAACCGGTGCGCCCGTGAAGAAACTCGCCCTCGCCCTCCTCGGCACGGTGCTCCTGATCGCCGCGGCCGTCGTCTACACCGTCAGCGCCCGCCACGACACCGCGGACGCCGAACCCGCCGCCCAGCTCACGCTGAGCCCTGGTCAGCTGCTGTTCCGCGACACCGCCACCGGCCGCGTCGGCGCGGTACCACTCAAGGACAACGCGAAGAAACCCCAGCTCAGCGGGCTGAAGTGCGACCGGTTCGCGGTGGCGAAGCAGACCGCGGTGTGCCTGGCCGTCCGGCCGGGGACGCTCCCGGCGGTGACCGACGTCCTCGTCCTCGACGACCACCTCGCCGTCCGCCACACCGAGTCCCTGCCGGGAACGCCGAGCCGCGCCCGCGTGTCCCCGGACGGCAAGCGCGTCTACTGGACGCTGTTCGTCACCGGCGATTCGTACGCGCAGACCGGCTTTTCGACGCGCGCGGGACTCTACGAGGTCGACACCGGACGGCTCGTCAAGACGATCGAAGAGCTTCCGGTGTTCGTCGGCGACCAGCGGTACTTCGCGGCCGACGTCAACTACTGGGGCATCACGTTCGCCCCGGACGGCAACCGCTTCTACGCGACCCTCGGCAGCAAGGGCAAGACCTACCTCGTCGAGGCCGACTACCGGCGCTACCGCGGGAAAACCCTGCGGGAGAACGTCGAATGCCCATCGCTGTCGCCGGACGCCACTCGGATCGCCTTCAAGAAGAAGACGGGCGACGGCGCCTGGCGGCTGTCGGTCCTGGACCTGAAGACGATGCAGGAGACCGAACTGGCGGAACAGCGGAGCGTCGACGACCAGGCGCTCTGGCAGGACGACCACACCGTCCTCTACGGGCTGGACAACGCCGTCTGGGCGGTCCTGGCGGACGGCTCCGGCGCGCCGCGAAAACTGGCCGCGAACGCCGCGTCGCCGGCCGTCACGGGGTGACGCCGACCGCCGCGAACAACGTCCGCACGCCCAGGTCCCGCAGCTCTTCCTGGGTGATCGTCGGCTGGTCCAGCCACTCGAGGATGGTCGTCGCGACGAACGCCAGCCAGCCGCGGACGGCCAGCCGCGTCACCTCGGTGACCGGCGTCAGGGGGCTCAGCGCGGTCAGGATGCGAGCCGCGTTCGCGGCCATCCCGGCCTCGCGGATCTCCTGGATCTCGCGGTCGGCACCGCTCGCGGCGCGGTGCACGATCCGGTAGCCGTCCGGGTGCGTCCGCGCGAACTCGAGGTACACGTCGAGCCCGGCCCGCAGCTGCTCCGCCACGGGCAGCGCCGGGTCGGGCTCGCTCATTTCCAGCAGCTGGTCGCGTTGCGCGCGGACGATCGAAGCGAAGAAGTCCTTCTTCGTCGGGAAGTAGTGGTACAGCAGGCCGCGCGAGACCTGCGCGATCTCGGCGACCTCCTCGATCCACACCTCGTCGTACGGCCGCTTCGCGAACAAGCCCGCCCCGATCGTGAGGAGCTGCTCGCGCCGCTGCTCGGTGCTCAGCCTCGTCCGCATCCCCCGACCTTACTTGACACGGGTTCAGTAGCGGGGGATCGTGACCCTATTGGATACGGGTTCAATAGGGGGTACGCCGTGGACACCACCGGGCTTCCGCACCGGCCGGGCCGGCTGCCGGTGGTCGGCGACCTGATCGGGGCCAACCCGCGCACGCCGCTGCAGGACACGCTGCGCATCGGCCAACGACTGGGCCCGATCTTCACGCGCAAGATCTTCGGCTTCGAGATCGTCTTCGTCGGCGGCGTCGACCTCGTCACCGAGCTGAACGACGAGACGAAGTTCGGCAAGCACGTCGGCATGGGCATCGAGAACCTGCGCGCGCTGGCCGGTGACGGGCTCTTCACCGCGCACACCCACGAGCCGAACTGGCGGCTCGCACACGACATCCTGCAGCCGGCCTTCTCCGCCGAGGCGATGCGCCGCTACCACCCGGTGATGCTGGACGTCGCCCGCGAGCTGGTCACGCGCTGGGACGCCGCGAGCGGGCCGGTCGACGTCTCCGCCGACATGACGCGGTTGACCTTGGAGACGATCGGTCTCGCCGGGTTCGGCTACCGGTTCGGCTCGTTCGAGCGCGCCGAACCACACCCGTTCGTCACGGCGATGATCCGCTCGCTGCGGTACGCGCAGCTGCAGAACGTCAAGCTCCCGTTCGTGCGACGCGCGTTCGCCGGCACGGCCGAGCAGAACCGGGCCGACATCGCGACCATGACGGACCTGGTCGACGAGGTCATCGACGAACGTCGCCGCAGTGGTGAGGAGAGCCGGGACCTGCTCGGCCTGATGCTCACCGAAGGCCACCCGATGACGGGGGAGCGCCTGGACCCGGTGAACATCCGCAACCAGGCCATCACGTTCGTCGTCGCGGGCCACGAGACGACGTCCGGCGCGCTGTCGTTCGCGTTGTACTACCTGACGCGCCACCCCGAGCTGCTGGCGAAGGCCCGCGCCGAGGTCGACGCGGTGTGGGGTGACCGCGAGCCCGCCTTCGGAGACGTCGCGAAGCTGCGTTACGTGCGTCGCTGCCTCGACGAGGCGATGCGGCTCTGGCCGACCGCGCCGGGTTACTCGCGCGAAGCACGCGAAGACGTCGTGCTCGGCGGGAATCACCCGATGCGCAAGGGCGACTGGGTGATCGTGCCCCTGCCTTTGGTGCACCGTGATCCCGCGGTCTGGCCGGACCCGGAGGAGTTCGACCCGGACCGCTTCGAGCCCGCCGCGGTGAAGAAGCGGCCGGCTCAGGCGTACAAGCCGTTCGGCACGGGCGAGCGCGCCTGCATCGGCCGCCAGTTCGCGCTGCACGAAGCCGTGCTGGCGCTGGGAATGGTGCTGCAGCGCTACGACTTCGAGGTGGATCCTTCCTACGAACTCAAGATCGTGGAGTCGTTGACGCTCAAGCCCAGCGGGTTCACCTTGCGGCCTCGCGTCCGGGCGAACCTAGGAACGCAGGTAACGCACCTGTCCTGACTTGGAGCGGTCGTACTCGTCCCGGCCCGCGAGGTGCTCGGGCACGCCGACCTCCCACCACGCGCCGGCCTCGGTCCACGACGACGGCTGCGTCTTCACCACGACCACCGCCGGCCGCCGCTCGGCCACGGCCGCTTCCCTCGCCGCAGCGTAAGCAGTGCGCAGTGAGTCCACATCGGACGCCGGGAACACCAGGCAGCCCAGCGATTCCGCGTGCCGGGCGAAGTCTACTCGCGGCGGCGAAGCGTGCGACGTAGTGCAGTCGGCGTAGAAGTTGTTGAACGGCTTCCCGCCCTGCCCCTCCTGAAGCCGCGCGATCACCGCGTACCCGTCGTTGTCGCAGACGACCGCGACGAACGGGTGACCGGCGAAAGCGGCCGAGAACAGCTCGGAGTTCAGCATCAGGTACGAGCCGTCGCCCAGCAAGGTCGTCACCAGGCCCGGATGCGCGATCGCCGCACCCCACGCGCCGGACAGCTCGTAGCCCATGCACGAAAAGCCGTACTCGACGTCCATCGAGATCGAGCCGGAGCCACGCCAGCCGCCGATCAGCTCGCCCGGCAGCCCGCCGGACGCCGTCATGACGTAGTCGTCCGGCGCCGACAGATCGTTCACCACGCCCACGACCTGCGCGTACGACGGCAGGGACCCCTGACCAGAGCGCAGCGAATCGACGTGCGCGTCCCAGGACGCCCGCTCGGCCGCAGCCCGGGACGTCCACTCCGGGTCGACCCGCCAGCTCTCCAGCTGCGCACCCAGGTCGACCAGCCCGGCGTCGGCGTCCCCGACGACCGAGAGAGCACCGTGCTTCACCGCGTCGAACCGGGCCGCGTTAAGCGCGACCAGGCGGACGTCGGGGGAGAAGACCGTCCACGACGCCGTCGTGAAGTCCTGCAGCCGCGTCCCGACGGCCAGGACGACGTCGGCCGCGGCCGCGAGGACGTTCGCCGACGTCGAACCCGTGACGCCCAGCGGCCCCGCGTGCAGGTCATGCGTGTGCGGCACCAGCGTGCGGCCGGCGGTGGTCTCCACCAGCGGGATCCCGTGCCGCTCGGCGAAGTCCAGCCCACGCCGCCCGGCGCCGGAGTACCGGACGCCGCCGCCGAGCACGAGCAGTGGACGGCGGGAAGCACGCAGCACTCCCGCGGCCTCGGTGACCGAACGCCGGTCCGGACGCGGCCGCAGCGGCCGGTGCGTCACCGGCTCGAACAGCGCGTCCGGGAAGTCGTACGTCTCCGCCTGGACGTCCTGCGGCAGCGCCAGGACCGCGGGCCCGCTGTCCGCCGGGTCCGTGAGCACCCGCGCGACCTGCGGCAACGTCGAGAGCAGCTGCTCGGGCCGGGTGATCCGGTCGAAGTAGCGGCTGACCGCGCGGAAGGCGTCGTTGACGGTCGCGGTCGCGTCGCCGAAGGGTTCGATCTGCTGCAGCACCGGGTCCGGCGCGCGGCTGGTGAACGTGTCGCCGGGCAGGAGCAGCACCGGCAGCCGGTTCGCGTGCGCGACCCCGGCCGCGGTGACCATGTTCAGCGCGCCCGGCCCGATCGACGACGTCACGACGCCGACCTGCCGCCGGTGCGTGGCCTTCGCGTACCCGACGGCGGCGAGCGCCATGCCCTGTTCGGTGTGTCCGCGCCACACGGGGATCTCGCCGCGGTGCTCCTCCAGAGCCGTGCCGAGGCCGAGGACGTTGCCGTGCCCGAAGATCGCGAAGACGCCGGGGAAGAGCGGGACTTCGCGCCCGTCCAGGATTTCCGAGCGCTGGGCGAGGATCCAGCGGACCAGCGCCTGAGCCGTCGTCAGCTTCACCGGACACGTCCTTCGTGGCTCGTCACCGGGCAGCGCGGATCCAGTTCCTGCGCCTCCCACGTCTCGCGGACCCAGCCGTGCGCGGGGTCGTCGCAGAACGCCATGGACCGTTCGCCGGCCGGCCCGGCCAGGATGTTCAGGTAGTACATCGGGTAGCCCGGCGCGGCGACGCATGGCCCGTGGTAGCCGCGCGGGATCAGGAAGACGTCGTGGTCGCGCACCGCGACGTCTTCATCGAGCTCGCCGTCGGTCGTGTACGTCCGGTGCAGGCCGAACCCCTCGCGCGACGGCGTCACCCCGTCGCGGCCGGCGACGCGGAAGTAGTAGATTTCCTCGTTGACGACCTCGCACTTGCTCGCTTCGTCGTGCTTGTGCGGCGGGTACGACGACCAGTTGCCGCCCGGCGTGATCAGCTCGCACGCGTTGAGCTTGTCGGCGTGGTCCCACACCCCGGGCACGCCGAAGTTGGTCACCTGCCGCGTGGCCTGCCCGGCGCCGCGCACCTCGACCGGCACGTCTTCGGCAGGTCCATACGCCGGCGCGAGGCGGCGGGTGCAGCGGGCCATCGGCAGCGCGACCTCGAGGCCGTTCACTGTCGACAACTCGACTTCGGCTTCGCGCGGGACGTAGGCGAAGTCCGTGACGCGGGTGAAGACCGAGTCCCGGCCCCGGAGTTCGAAGACCTGGCCGTCGACGCGGACGGTCGCCGAACCGGCCAGAGGCAGCACGAACGCCTCGAACTCGCCGGTGTGCAGGATCCGCACCTCGCCGGGGGCCAGGGAGAGCACCCGCAGGCCGCAGTAGGCCCAGCCCGCGGTGTCGGGAGTGAGCCGGACCGGGTCGGCGTCGTCGGACAGTGTCCCGAGTGGACGGTGCAGCTTGCTCACTTCGCGGCCTCCAAGGCTTTCGCGGCGGCTGTAGGGGAGTGGTTCGACCATCGCCACCAGCCCGTACGCGGCCAGGTCGGTGACGGCGTCGGCGCAAGCCCGCAGCGTCGGGATGGTGCCCGGGTCGGAGTCGACGAGCCGATCACAGCAGCTCCTCGATCTCCTCCGCGGTGGGCATCGCGTCGGCGCAGGCGAGCCGGGACGCGACGAGCGCGCCCGCGGCGTTCGCGTACGCCGCGATCCGCACCGGGTCCCAGCCGGACAGCAGACCGTGGATCAGCGCGCCGCCGAAGCCGTCGCCGGCGCCGAGCCCGCAGACGACCTCGACGCGTTGCGGCGGGACCGTCCACCGGCCCTCCGGTGTCGCCACGAGCACGCCGTCGGCGCCCTTCTTGATCACCGCGAGCCGCAGCCCGCGGTCGAGCAGGCGGTCCGCGGCGGCGTCCGGATCCGCGGTGCCGACGGCGACCTCCACCTCGGTCCGGTTGCCGACCGCGACCGTGACGTGGTCGAGCATCGCACCGATCTCTTCTTCGGCTTGCTCCACCGAAGGCCAGAACATCGGCCGGTAGTCGAGGTCCAGCACGGTGTGCTCACGACGTCCCCGCGCTTCGAGAATCTTCCGCTGGGTCGCGCGGGCGGGTTCGGCGGACACACCGGTGCCGGTGACCCACAGCAGCGGCACCGACGTGACGACGTCCCAGGGCACGTCCTCGTCGGTGAGCGTCAGGTCCGGGGCGATCGGGGAGCGGTAGAACAGCAGCGGCGGGTCCGCGGGCGGGTTCAGCTCGCAGAACACCACCGGCGTCTGGAGATCTTCGGAAGTGCCCACGTAAGCCGGCGAGACGCCGAAGCCGTCGAGGGCTTGGCGGACGTAGTCGCCGAAGCCGTCCGGGCCGACCTTGGTCAGCACAGCCGTGCGCCGGCCGAGCCGCGCGGCGGCGACCGCGACGTTGGTCGCGGTCCCGCCGAGCGACTTGGCGAACGTGCTGACCTGGGCCAGGGGGACGCCGCTTTGCTCCGGATAGAGGTCGACGCCCACCCGGCCGATCGTCAGCGCTTCGATAGCCATTCCGCCTCCGCGGGAAAGGGTGCGTCGGCGGGCGTCACTTCTTCTCCACCTGCCGCAGCTCGTGTTCGAGGGCTTCCAGCTCAGCACCGCCCGCCATCTGCCGGGTCAATTCGTTGATGTCGATGTCCTTCTTCTCGTACGACCCGAGCGGCGCACCCCGCTTGAGCAGCAGGAACCGGTCGGCGACGGGATAGGCGTGGTGCGGGTTGTGCGTGATCAGCACGACGCCGAGCCCGCGGTCACGAGCCTGCGCGACGTACTTGAGCACCACCCCGGCCTGCTTCACACCCAACGCCGCGGTCGGCTCGTCGAGGATCAGCACCTTCGCGCCGAAGTACACCGCCCGCGCGATCGCGACGCACTGGCGTTCACCGCCCGAGAGCGTCCCGACCGGCTGCTCGACGTCCCGCAGGTCGATGCCCATGTCGAACAACGCCTGCTTGGTCGTCTCCCGGCCCTTCTTCCGGTCGAGCATCTTGAACGGGCCGAACCCGGTCGTCGGCTCGGAGCCGAGGAAGAAGTTCCGCCAGACGCTCATCAGCGGCACCACGGCGAGGTCCTGGTACACGGTCGCGATGCCGCGGTCGAGGGCCTCGCGCGGCGAGGCGAACCGCACCGGCTCGCCGTCCACGAGGAAGTCGCCGCGGTCGTGCTGGTGCACCCCGGACAGGATCTTGATCAGCGTCGACTTCCCGGCGCCGTTGTCGCCGAGCACGCAGGTCACCTCGCCGGCGTTGACCACAGTGGACACATCGCGCAGCGCGATGACGCTGCCGTAGGTCTTCCCGATGTCCCTGACTTCGATGAGGCTCATCGCCGGACCCTTTCCGCGCGGCGCCGGAAGGCGTTGTTCACCAGGACCGCGGCCAGCAGCATGATGCCGAGGAACAGCATGAACCAGTCGCTGTTCCACTGCGCGAACACGATGCCCTGGCGCGCCATGCCGAAGATCAGCGCGCCGATCGCCGCGCCCACCGCCGAGCCGTACCCGCCGGTGAGCAGGCAGCCGCCGATCACCGCCGCGATGATGTACTGGAATTCCAGCCCGATGCCCTGGTTGGCCTGCACGCTGGCGAAGCGCAGGATGTTGATCGAGCCGACCAGCCACGCGCCGAGCGCGGTGCCCATGAACAGCAGGATCTTCGTGCGCACCACCGGCACGCCGACCGAGCGGGCCGACACCTGCGACCCGCCGACCGCGAAGATCCAGTTGCCGAACCGGGTCCGCATCAGCAGCCACGCGGCGATCGCCGTGACGACGATCCACCAGATGATCGACGACTGGAACTCGGTGCCGCCGATGCTGAACGTGGACGCGAACAGGCCGCCGGCGGACTCGTAACCGCTGGTCGAGCGCATGCCCGAGACCTGGACGGTGTTGGTCACCCAGCGCGTCACGCCGAGGTTGAGCCCCTGCAGGGCGAGGAACGAACCCAGCGTGACGATGAAGCTGGGCAGCCCGGTCTTCATCACCAGCCAGCCGTTGAACGCGCCGACGCCGAGCGCGAACACGAGCGACACCAGCAGCGCGAGCCAGACGTTCCACCCCGCCTGCGTCGCCAGGATCGCCGTGACCAGCGACGTCGACGCCGTCATCACGCCGGCCGAGAGGTCGAACTCGCCGCCGACCATGAGCAGCGCGACCACGACGGCCATGATGCCCAGGGTCGAGGAGTCGTCGAGCCAGGTCGCCACGCCCAGCGGGCTGAGGAACTGGCCGGTGACGACGGAGAAGAAGACGAACACGAGCACGGCGCCGAGCAGCGCGCCGATCTCGGGCCGCACGACCAGCCGGTCGGTCAGGCTCTTCTTCCCCACGCGTTCGTCGGGATGTGCCTGGATCCCACCCGCCTTCGGGGGGTCCAGGGGGGCTTGCCCCCCGGCCGGGGTCTGGGGCTCGGCCCCAGAAGATGCCGCGGTCATCGCGTGCCGCGCTCCGCGTACGGAGCCACGGTGTCGATGGTGGTCTTGTCGACGAAGCCGGGGCCGGTCTGCACCGGGTGGCCGCCGCCGATGGTGTTGCCGTTCTCCTTGTACAGCTTGAGGAACACGATCGGCAGGTAGCCCTGCTCGTACTGCTGCTGGTCTACGGCGAACAGGATCGTGCCGGCCTTGATGGCCGCGACGACGTCGGCGTTCAGGTCGAACGTCGCCACCTGCGCCTTGGAGCTCGCTTCCTTGGCCGCGTCCACCGCGCGGGCCGCGACCTGCGAGTTCAGCGCCAGCACGGCGTCGATCGACGGGTCGGACTGCAGCGCGCCGCGGATCCGCGCCTGCGCGTCGGTCGGGTTGGAGATGTCGACCTGCAGCGTCGTGACGTTGCCGAAGGTCTGCTTCGCGCCGTCGCAGCGCTGGTTCTGGCCGATGTTGCCGGCCTCGTGGATGACGCACAGCAGCTTCGTCTTGCCGGCCGCCTTGAGCCGCTGGCCCGCGCCCTGGCCCGCGAGGCCCTCGCTCTGGCCGACGTGCGCGATCGCGCCGAACTGCGCGCTGGAGTCCTCGCCGGAGTTGATGGTGACGACCGGGATGCCGGCCTTGACCGCGTTCTGGATCGACGTCTGTAGCGCCTGGGGGTTCGCCATCGAGACGACCAGGCCACTGACCTTCTGCGCGACGGCGTTGTCGATCAGCCTGGCCTGGTTGCCGGGGTCGCCGTCGGCGAAGTAGTCGACGCCGATGTTGAGGTCCTTGCCCGCCTGCTCGGCGCCGTTCTTGACGACGTTCCAGAAGGCGTCACCGGCGCTGCCGTGCGTGACGACGGCGATCTTCAGCGGGCCGCCCGTGCTCGGGGCCGCGGCGGACGGGGCGCTCGAGCTGCTGGTCGAGTTGTCGGCGCTGGGACCACTGCAGGCGGACAGGACCAGCCCGGTGGCGGCGATCGCCGCCACGCCGGCCAGTTTCTTGATTGAGAACACAGTCACTCCTTTGGGACCATTTATAGGGAGTCGATGATCTTCGCGAGGTGGGCCAGGCTGCGCTCGGTGTCCCGCCGGGGTAGGTCGTCGGGGCTCGAGTCGCCGAGGGCGGTGTCCTGTTCGAGGACGTACCAGCCGTCGTAGCCGGCCGCCTGGACGGAGCGCACCATCGACGCCACGTCCACGTCCCCCTCGCCGAGCGGGGCGTAGATGCCCCGCCCGACCGCGTCGGTGTAGCCGAGCCGGCCCGCGCGGACTTCGGCCGCCAGGTCTGCTCGGACGTCCTTCAGATGCACGTGCCCCACCCGTTCGGGATACCGCTTGGCCAGCTCGACCGGATCCGTCCCGCCGATCATCAGGTGCCCGGTGTCGAGGCACAAGCCGAGATCGGAATCCGCGAGGAACCGCTCGACCTCGGCCTGCTGCTCCACGTGCGTCCCGACGTGCGGGTGCAGCACGGTGCGCAGGCCGAAGGCCCCTGCAACATGGCGGATCTCGCCGGCGGTGCCGACGAGCGTCGCCCATTCGGCGTCGGTGAGCTTCGGGCGTTCGTCGTAACCGTCGAGCCCGGTCGCGGCGGCGAGCACGAGGACGTCACCGCCGCACGCGGCGAACAACGCCGCCGACTCTTCGGCTTCCTCGAGGGCGTTTTCCCGGTTCTCGTGCAGCACGACGGCGAGGAAGCCGCCGACGAGCGTCAGGCCGTGCTTTCCGAGCAGCTCCCGCAGTGCGGCCGGGTCGCGCGGGAGGTACCCGGGCGGCCCCAGCTCGGTCGCTTGGACGCCCAGCTCCGCCATCTCGCCGAGCACGGTCGCCGCGTCCAGCACCCGGCCCCAGCCCGGGACTTCGCAGACGCCCCAGGAGATCGGGGCGGCGGCCACGCGGATCCTCGCTGTCACAAGGGGCCTCCGTTGGTCCGTTGGAGCGCTCTATTGATTAGAGCGCTCTAATCTTGTAGCGTCCGTCACAGCAAGTCAAGGCCGAGTTTCCGGTGATCAGGGGAGGTGCGCCGCATGCGTCCGACCATGGAGGACGTCGCCGCGCGGGCGGGGGTTTCCCGCGCACTCGTCTCACTGGTGATGAGGAATTCACCGAAGGTCTCCGAAGCCCGGCGCGCCGCTGTCCTGCGCGCGGCCGAGGAACTCGGCTACCAGCCGCACGTCATGGCGCGGTCGTTGGCCAGCCGGACGTCCACTGTGCTCGGTGTGATGGTCAACGACCTGCGCAACGCCTTCTTCGCCGACGTCGTCGAAGGGCTGGACGCGGCCGCGCAGGCCGCGGGCTTCGACCTCGTCCTCAACACCGGCGGCCGCAGTCCCGCGCGCGAGGGGAACGCCTTGCGCAGCCTGCTTTCCTTCCGCCCGGCGGGGGTCATCCTGCTTTCGCCGGTCGTGCCCGCGTCGGCCATCGAAGCCGCGGCCCGGCAGTGCCCGGTGGTGCTGGTCTCCCGCACGTCGCGAGCGTCCGGTGTGGACACCGTGAACGACGACGGCGAAGCGGGGTCGGCGCTGGCCGTCGACCACCTCGCCGGCCTGGGGCACCGGCGCATCGCCCACCTCGACGGCGGCGGCGCGGCCGGCGCGGCCCAGCGTCGTCGCGGGTTCCAGGCGGCGATGCGGCGCCACGGCCTGGAGCCGATCGTCGTGCGCAGCGAGCACACCGACACCGCCGGTGAAAAGTCCGTGCGGGAGCTGCTGGCGACGTACTCACGTCTTGAGTTGCCGACCGGTCTGGTGGCGGGCAACGACTTCAACGCCGTCGGCGCGATCTCGGCGCTCGAAGAGGCCGGGTTGCGGGTACCGGAAGACGTCTCGATCGTCGGCTACGACAACACGTCTTTGGCGGCCCTGCGCCACCTCTCACTGACCACAGTGGACCAGCCGCGCACCGAGATGGGCCGGCTGGCCTTCGAAGCACTGGTCGAACGCGTCCGCGGGGAGCGCACGGAGCCCGTCCGGCACCTGCTGCACCCGTCCCTGGTGGTCCGCGCGACCACCGCCCGGTTTTCCGCGACAGGAGGAGTGGCACGATGAGGTTGGGACTGGCGGGCACCGGCCGGATCGGCACCGCGCACGCGGAGACGCTGAAGGGGTTCGACGAGGTGGAGTCGGTCGTGGTGGCCGATGTCGACCCGGCGCGGGCCGCTTCGGTTGCCGCGAAACTCGGGGTCGAATCCGCTTCCCTCGACGAGCTGTTCGCGTCCGGGCTCGACGGCCTGGTCGTCACGGCGGCCACCGACGCGCACCCGGGCCTGATCATCGCGGCGGTCGACGCGGGCATCCCGGTGTTCTGCGAAAAGCCGGTCGCGGCGGACGTCCCCGGCACCCTGGCCGTGATCGACCGGATCGGCGCCTCGGACGTCGGAGTCCAGATCGGCTTCCAGCGCCGGTTCGACGCGGGTTACGCGACCGCGCGGGCCGCGGTCGCCTCGGGCGAGCTGGGATGGCTGCACACCCTGCGCGCGACGACGTTCGACCCGGCGCCCCCGCCGGCGGAGTACGTCGCCCACTCGGGTGGGCTGTTCCGCGACTGCGGGGTCCACGACTTCGACATCATCCGCTGGGTGAGCGGCCGTGAGGTGACCGAGGTGTACGCGATCGGTGCCAACCGCGGCGAGCGGTTCTTCGCGGACGCGGGCGACGTCGACACGGCGGCGGCGACGCTGACCCTGGACGACGGCACGCTGGCCACGGTGTCGCTGACCCGCTACAACGGCGCGGGCTACGACGTGCGCCTCGACGTCCTCGGTTCGGTGTCGGGGGTCGTGGTCGGCCTGGACGACCGGGCGCCGCTGCGGTCGGTGGAGCCGGGAGTGGCCCCGCTGCCGGGGCCGGCGTACCCGGGGTTCATGGAGCGGTTCCGCCCGGCGTACACAACGGAGCTGCGGGCGTTCCTCGACGTCGTCGCAGGCCGGGCGCCTTCACCGTGCGTGGCGGCGGACGCGTTGGAGGCGTTCTACATCGCGGAGGCGTGCGAGCTGTCCCGCCGCGAGCGGCGTCCGGTGCAGTTGGCGGAGGTCCGACGCTAGTCCCGTCGTGAGTGAGAAACAGTGTTCTCACCCTGTTTCTCACTCACGACCAGCCGCGGCAGGATCTCCGTCCGCACGTACTCCAGGGCGTCCCGCTCGGGGAGGATGTGCGGCCCCTGGACCCACGCGACCCCGTGCCGCACGGCCGCGGCCGTGACGCGCTCGCGCAGCGACCCCACGACTCCCGCGCCGAGCACCAGCGCCTCGTAAGCGCCGAGCCGGGCCAGTACCGCTTGCTCCGAGACGACGCCGTCCGCGGCGAAACCCGCCGCGGACAGCGCCGCCGTCACCCTCGAGACCGTGGCCGGGTTGCGGCCGAACAGCAGCACCTTCATGCCGCCCAGCCTCACACCTCAAGGGCGGTCGAGGTCAAGACAGTTCGAGCGTGGGCTGGTACATCTCGATCCAGTGGTACAGGTCGAGCAGCCGATCCAGGCCGACCCGCGCCGCCGGGTTCATGGTCGCCGGGTCCACTTCGGACACGCGGTGCGCCCACGCCTTGTCCACCAGGCCGAACACCTGGTGGCCCGGCTCCGCGAGGACCTCCTTGGTCTGCTGCTGCAACGCCGCCGCGTAGCCCGGGTCCTGCGTCGACGGGTACGGGCTCTTGACCCGCTGAGCGACCGACTCCGGCAGCACGTGCTTGGTAGCGTGCCGCAGGAGGCTCTTCTCCCGGCCGTCGAACGTCTTCAGCGACCACGGAGTGTTGTAGACGTACTCGACCAGCCGGTGGTCGCAGAACGGCACCCGGACCTCCAGGCCCACCGCCATCGACGCGCGGTCCTTGCGGTCGAGCAGCATCCGCACGAAGCGGGTCAGGTGGAGGTTGCAGATGGTCCGCATCCGCGCCTCCTGCGCCGACTCGCCGTCCAGGTGCTCGACGGCGTCGACCGCGGTCCGGTACTGGTCGGCGATGTAGGACTCGAGGTCCAGCTTCTGCCGCAGCTCCGTCGTGTACAGCGACGCCCGCTCGTCCATCATCGACGTGCGGAACGCCAGCCACGGGAACGTGTCCGCGTTGACGGCCTTCTCGTCGTGGAACCAGCGGTAGCCCCCGAACACCTCGTCGGCCGACTCGCCCGACAGCGCCACCGTCGACTCGCCGCGGATCGCCTTGAACAGCAGGTACAGCGACGTGTCCATGTCGCCGAGGCCGGCCGGGATGTCGCGGGCCTTCAGCACCGCGCGCCGCACGGCCGGGTCGCTCAGCTCCGCCGGGTTCAGCATGACGTTCTGGTGCGCCGACCCGACCAGTTCCGCGACGTCGCGGATGTAGGGCGAGTCCGCGGTGTCGCGCATCTCGTCCGGCTTGAAGTTCTCCTCCTGGCCGAAGAAGTCGACGGAGAACGTCCGCAGCTGCTCGCCCTGCTCGGCGAGGTGCGGCGCGGCGAGGCCGGTGACGGCGCTGGAGTCCAAGCCGCCCGACAGCAGCACGCAGCGCGGGACGTCCGCGACGAGCTGGCGGTGCACGATGTCGGTCATCAGCTCGCGCACGCGGGCGACCGTCGTCTCCTGGTCGTCGGTGTGCTGCTTCGCGTCGAGCTTCCAGTACGTGCGGGTGCGGACGCCCTCGCGGGTCACGGTGACGATCGTGCCCGGCTGGACCTCCTCCATGCCCTTCCACAGCGACCAGCCGGGGCGCTTGGTGAACGCCATCAGCTCGCGCATGCCGTCGGTGTCGACGACCTTGCTCGCCAGCGGGTTCGCCAGGATGCCCTTCGGCTCGGAGCCGAACAGGACGCCGTCGCGGGTCGGGTAGTAGTAGAACGGCTTGATGCCCATCCGGTCGCGGATCATCACGAGCCGGTCGTCGCGCTCGTCCCAGATCGCGAACGCGTACATGCCGTTGAGGTGGTCGACGACCTCGTCGCCCCACTGCAGGTAACCGTGCAGCACGACCTCGGTGTCGCTGTCGGTCTCCCACTTGTGCCCGAGCTTCGTCAGCTCTTCCTTCAGCTCGGTGAAGTTGTAGGCCTCACCGCTGTAGACCATGGCGACGTCGCCGTTCGGCGTGTGCACGGACATCGGCTGACGGCCGCCGGGCAGGTCGATGATGGCCAGCCGCCGGTGTCCGAGCGCGACGTGCTTGCGGACCCAGGTGCCCTCGTCGTCCGGGCCGCGGCAGGACATGGTCGCCGTCATGGCGTCGACGACGTCCTGGCGGCGGGTGAGGTCGGCGTCGTAGGAAACCCAGCCGGCGATACCGCACATATGGACCCCTCCTCAGATTTGCTTAGCCGATACAACTATCGGTAACTCAGGTGTAACACGGGCTGAAGATCTTGTCTGCCCGAATTGCACGTTCCGCACTTGTTCGGTCACTCGTTGTGTCGCGAGTCACTAACCAACTGCATACGGTGAGTACTGGGCAAACGTTTGCGTGACGCCCGCCACGGGCCATAAAGACGGCGTAAACGGGTGTCAGGAACGCATCAAGACGCCGTCAGCCGCAGGTCGGGACGCGGTCCCGCAGCCGCACAGTGAACTGTCCGGTCACCGAACCCGGTGACCCGTCTTGAGAGGTGCCTGTGGCCGACTTGCTCTACGCCGTCCTGCTGATCGGCGTGTTCGTGGTGCTCGCGTTGGCGCTGCGCGGGCTGGAGAAGCTGTGAGCGGCGCCGGGACCGTGGCCAACGTCGTCGGCGGGTTGCTGGCGCTCGGTCTGCTCGTCTACCTGTTCGTCGCCTTGATCAGGCCGGAGAAATTCTGATGCGCCCCGACGTACTCACCCCCGCGGAGGGGCAAGAATGACCGACACGACGGCCGGGCTCGTCCAGCTCGGCCTCCTCCTCGCCGCCCTCGCCGTGGTCTACAAACCGCTCGGCGACTACCTGGCGCGCGTCTTCTCGACCGAGAAGCACCTGAAGCTCGAGAAAGGCCTGTACAAGCTCTTCCGCGTCAACCCGGACTCCGAGCAGCGGTGGCCGACCTACGCCGCGGGCGTGCTCGGCTTCTCGTTCGTCTCGATCGTCTTGCTCTACCTCTTGCAGCGGTTGCAGCCGCTCCTGCCGTGGGGCCTGGGCCGCGGCTCGGTGAGCCCGGGCGTCGCGTTCAACACGGCGGTTTCGTTCGTCACCAACACGAACTGGCAGTCCTACGTCCCCGAGACGACGATGGGCCACTTCGTGCAGATGGCCGGGCTGACCGTGCAGAACTTCCTGTCCGCCGGGGTCGGCCTGGCCGTGGCGATCGCGGTGACGCGCGGGTTCGTCCGGGCGAAGACCGACCGGCTCGGCAACTTCTGGGTGGACCTCACGCGCGGCACAGTCCGCGTCCTGCTGCCGATGGCGTTCGTGTTCGCGATCGTGCTGGTCGCGCTCGGCGTCGTGCAGAGCCTCAAGGCCGGCGTCGCCGTCACCAACCCCGATGGCAGCCAGAGCACCATCGCTCTCGCCCCGGCGGCGAGCCAGGAGGTGATCAAGGAGCTCGGCACCAACGGCGGCGGCATCCTCAACGCCAACTCCGCGCACCCCTTCGAGAACCCCAACGCCTGGACGAACCTGATCGAGCTGTTCCTCATCCTGGTGATCCCGGTCAGCCTGACCCGCGCGTTCGGCAAGCTGGTCGGCAAGCCGAAGCAGGGGTACGTCCTGCTCGGCGTGATGAGCCTGCTGTGGGCCGCGTCGCTGGCGATCATCTGGTTCTCCGAAGCCCGCGCGAGCAACCCGGCCGCACTCGCCGCCGGCGCGAGCATGGAAGGCAAGGAACAGCGGTTCGGCATCGGCCTGACGTCGATCTTCGCCGACACGACCACCGGCACCTCCACCGGCGCGGTCAACGGCGCCCACGACAGTCTCTCGGGCCTCGGCGGCGGGGGACCGCTGCTGAACATGCTCTACGGCGAGATCTCGCCCGGCGGCGTCGGCACCGGCCTCTACGGGATCCTCGTCATGGCGATCATCGCGATGTTCCTGGCCGGCCTGATGGTCGGGCGCACGCCGGAGTACCTGGGCAAGAAGCTCGGCAAGCGCGAGGTCACCTGCGCGGCGATCGCCATGCTGGCGATGCCGACGGTGGTGCTCCTCGGCTCCGGGATCGCGCTGCTGCTGCCGGGTACGGCGGGCGCGCTGGGCAACGGCGGCGCGCACGGCCTGTCCGAAATCCTCTACGGCTACGCGTCCACCGGCAACAACAACGGCAGCGCGTTCGGCGGCCTGACCGCGACGAGCGACTGGTTTCAGTCGTCGTTCGGCGTCGCGATGCTGATCGGCCGGTTCGTGCCGATCCTCGCCGTGCTCTGCCTGGCCGGGTCCCTGGCCGCGCAGCGCAAGGTGCCCGAGACCGCGGGCACCTTGCCCACCACCGGCCCGCTGTTCGCCACCATGCTCACCGGCACGGTGGTGCTCGTCGCGGCCCTCACCTTCATCCCGGCGCTCGCGCTCGGGCCCATCGCGGAGGCACTCGCATGACCGTCACCGATGAACGACCTCAGGTGACTCCCGTGGCTGAGACACCGGGCCGCGTCGGCGCCGGGGTGTTCAGCCCGCGCCAGCTCTGGACGTCCCTGCCGGACGCCTTCCGGAAGCTCAACCCGAAGCACCAGCTCGGCAATCCCGTGATGTTCGTGGTGTGGGTGGGTTCCGCGCTCACCACCGTCTTCGCGATCACCGACCCGAGCGTGTTCACCGTCCTGATCGCCGTCTGGCTCTGGTTCACGGTGCTCTTCGCGAACCTCGCCGAAGCCGTCGCCGAAGGGCGGGGCAAGGCACAGGCGGAATCCCTGCGGAAGTCGAAGAAGGAGACGGTCGCCCGACGGCTCACCGCGGACGGCTCGGAGGAACCGGTGCCCGGGGTCGACCTGAAGATCGGCGACCTGGTCGTCGTCGAGGCGGGCCAGGTGATCCCGGGCGACGGCGACGTCGTCGAGGGCATCGCGACCGTCGACGAGTCGGCCATCACCGGCGAGTCCGCCCCGGTCATCCGCGAGTCCGGCGGCGACCGGTCCGCGGTCACCGGCGGCACGACGGTGCTGAGCGACCGGGTCGTCGTCAAGATCACCACCAAACCCGGTGAGTCCTTTGTGGATCGCATGATCGCGTTGGTGGAAGGAGCATCCCGGCAGAAGACGCCGAACGAGATCGCGCTGACGATCCTGCTCTCGACGCTCACGATCATCTTCCTGCTCGCGGTCGTGGCCCTGCAGCCGATGGCCCGCTATTCCGGGTCCGAGCAATCGGTGATCGTGCTGACCGCGTTGCTGGTCTGTCTCATCCCGACGACGATCGGCGCGCTGCTGAGCGCCATCGGCATCGCCGGGATGGACCGCCTGGTGCAGCGCAACGTCCTCGCGACCAGCGGCCGCGCGGTGGAGGCCGCCGGCGACGTTTCGACGTTGCTGCTCGACAAGACCGGCACGATCACCTTCGGCAACCGCCGGGCCACCGAACTGATCCCCGTTGGAACGTCCACAATGGATGAACTCGCGCGCGCCGCCCGGCTGGCCAGCCTCGCCGACGAAACCCCCGAGGGCCGCAGCGTCGTCGACCTGACCGCGGACTACGCGTCCCAAGATGAGCGCGGCGAGTTCGTCCCCTTCACCGCGCAGACGCGGATGAGCGGCCTCGACATCGGAAACCGGCGGATCCGCAAGGGCGCCGCGTCCGCGGTCCGCGCCTGGGTGCGCGACAACGGCGGCGAGTTCCCCGCCGAGACCGAGAAGGTGGTCGACGAGATCAGCGCCCAGGGCGGTACACCTCTGGTCGTCGCCGAGGACGCCGAAAACACTATTGTGCGCGGCGTGATCCGGCTGTCCGACGTCGTCAAGCCGGGCATGAAGGAGCGCTTCAAGGAACTGCGCGCGATGGGCATCAAGACGGTGATGATCACCGGCGACAACCCGCTCACCGCCAAGGCCATCGCCGCGGACGCGGGCGTCGACGACTACCTCGCCGAGGCCAAGCCCGAAGACAAGATGGCGCTGATCAAGAAGGAGCAGGAGGGCGGCCGGCTGGTCGCGATGACCGGCGACGGCACCAACGACGCGCCCGCGCTCGCGCAGTCCGACGTCGGCGTCGCGATGAACACCGGCACCTCGGCCGCGAAGGAGGCCGGCAACATGGTCGACCTCGACAGCGACCCGACGAAGCTGATCGAGATCGTCGAGATCGGCAAGCAGCTGCTGATCACCCGCGGCGCGCTGACCACGTTCAGTGTCGCCAACGACCTCGCGAAGTACTTCGCGATCCTGCCCGCGATGTTCACCGCCATCTTCGCCCAGCTGGGCGGGCTGAACATCATGCACCTGGCCACGCCGAAGTCGGCGATCCTCTCCGCGGTCATCTTCAACGCGTTGATCATCGTCGTGCTGATCCCGCTGGCCCTGCGCGGCGTGCGGTACAAGCCGTCGTCGGCCTCGGCCCTGCTGCGCCGCAACCTGCTCGTCTACGGCCTCGGCGGGATCGTCAGCCCCTTCCTCGGGATCTGGCTGATCGACCTGCTCGTGCGCCTCATCCCTGGAATCGGGTGAACGTCGTGAACACTCTCGTCAAGCAGACCTGGGCCGGGCTGCGCGTGCTGATCGTGATGACGGTCCTGCTCGGGATCCTCTACCCCCTGGCGGTGTGGGCGATCGCCCGCATCCCCGGGCTGGAGGGCAACGCCGAAGGCTCGGTCGTCACGCAGAACGGCCAGGCCGTCGGGTCGTCACTCATCGGCGTCGACCCGGTGCCGGCCGACCCGGCGCACGACCCGTGGTTCCACAACCGGCCGTCGGCGGCCACCCCCGAGATGCCGTCCGGCGCGTCCAACAAGGGCCCGTACAACGAGGACCTGGTGAAGACCATCGGGGAGCGCAAGGACACCATCGCGAAGCGCGAAGGCGTGTCGCCCGATCAGGTACCGCCGGACGCCGTCACCGCGTCGGGTTCCGGCCTCGACCCGGCGATCAGCGTCGCCTACGCCGACCTCCAGGCCCAGCGGGTCGCCCGGAACACGGGCCTGCCGCTCGACCGGGTGAAGCAGCTGGTCGAAGCGAACACCTCGGGCGCGGGGATCGGTGTCCCCGGTGTGAATGTGCTCCAGCTCAACTTGGCCGTGCGCGCCGCGGCCGGAGGGGCACACTGACAGCGTGACCACCGCAAACACGCCCGTGAAGCCGCGCCGAGGAGAGCTGAGGATCTACCTCGGCGCGGCTCCGGGCGTCGGCAAGACCTTCGCCATGCTCGGCGAAGCGCGGCGGCGGCTCGACCGCGGCACCGACGTCGTCGTCGGCTGGTCGAGACGCACGGCCGCGAGAAGACCGCGGTGCTGCTCGACGGCCTCGAGGTCGTCCCGCGGCGGCACGCCGGCCACCGCGGCCGCGACTTCGACGAGATGGACGTCGACGCCATCCTCGCCCGCGCACCCGAGGTCGCCGTCGTCGACGAGCTCGCGCACACCAACGTGCCGGGTTCGCGCCACGCCAAGCGCTGGCAGGACGTCGACGAACTGCTCGAAGCGGGTATCGACGTGCTGTCCACGGTCAACGTGCAGCACCTGCAGAGCCTCAACGACGTCGTCGAGCGGATCACCGGCGTCACCCAGCAGGAAACCGTGCCCGACGAGGTCGTCCGCCGCGCCGAGCAGCTCGAGCTGGTCGACATCACGCCGGAGGCGCTGCGGCGGCGGCTCGCCCACGGCAACGTCTACCCGGCCGAGCGGATCGACGCCGCGCTCGGCAACTACTTCCGCCCCGGCAACCTCACCGCGCTGCGCGAGCTCGCCCTGCTCTGGGTCGCCGACCAGGTCGACGTCGCCCTGCAGCGCTACCGCGCCGAGCAGAGCATCACCGACACCTGGGAGGCGCGCGAACGCGTCGTCGTCTCCATCACCGGCGGCGCGGAGAGCGAGACGCTCATCCGCCGCGCCAGCCGGATCGCCACGCGGGCCGGCGCCGAGCTGCAGGTCGTGCACATCCTGCGCGGCGACGGCCTCTCCGGGCTCGGGCCCGCCGCGATCGCCCGCTGCCGGACCCTCGCCGAGGAGGTCGGCGCGACCTTCCACACCGTCGTCGGCGACGACGTCCCGACCGCGCTGCTGGACTTCGCCCGCGGCGTCAACGCGACGCAGCTGGTGATCGGGACTTCGCGGCGTTCGCGCGTGGCGCGGCTGTTCGACGAAGGCATCGGTGCCGGGGTCGTGCGGCAGTCCGGGTCGATCGACGTCCACATGGTCACCCACTCCGAGGCGGGCGGGCGCCTGCGGGCCCGGCTGAGCGCGAGCCCGCTGGGGTTTTCGCGGCTGGTCGCGGGCTGGGTGCTCGGCGTCGTCCTGCCGGTGCTGGTCACCGTGGTCGGCTTCTTCATCCCGGCCGGGCTCGACTTCGCCACCGACGTCATCTCCTACGTGCTGGCCACCGTGGTCGTGGCGCTGGTCGGGGGCCTCGGCCCGGCGCTGATCGCGGCCGTGCTCGGCGCCGGGCTGCTGAACTTCTTCTTCACGCCGCCGCTGTACACGCTGACCGTGCACACCCCGCAGAACCTCGTGACGCTGATCGCGATGGTCGTGGTCGCGGTGCTCGTCGCGCTGGTCGTCGACCAGGCGGCGCGCCGGGCCACCCAGGCGGCGCGGGCGCGGACGGAAGCGGCGCTGCTCGCGTCCTACGCCCGGACTGTGCTGACCCACGCGAACCCGATCGAACGGCTGCTGGAGAAGGTCCGGGAGAACTTCGCGCTGACGTCGGTGACGCTGCTGGAGAAGCAGGAGGGCGAATGGCACCGGGTGGCGGTCGCGGGGGAGCACCCGTGCGCCGACCCGGATGAGGCCGACGTCGACATCGCCGTCACCGCGGACGTCCACCTGACCCTGCGCGGGCGGGCGCTTCCCGCGGCCGACCGGCGGGTGCTGGAAGCCGTGGCCGGGCAGGCGTTGCTCGCCCTGCGCCAGCAGCGGACGGCCGCCGCCGCGGCGCGCGCCGAGCGCAAGGCCGAGGCGACCGAGCTGCGCACGACGCTGCTGTCCGCGGTCGGGCACGACCTGCGCACGCCGCTGACGTCGATCAAGGTGTCGATCGGCAGCCTGCGCGCGCCCGACCTCGCACTGTCCGAAGAGGACACCACCGAGCTGATGGAGGCCATCGAGCTGTCGGCCGACCGGCTGGCCGGCCTGATCGACAACCTCCTGGACTCCTCGCGCCTGGCCACCGGCGCGGTCAAGCCGCTCCTGCGTCCGGTGGGCTACGACGAGGTCGTCGCGCACGCCCTGTCCAATGTGGACTCGTCAGAGGCGGTCGAGGTCGCGGTCGACGACCGGCTGCCGTCGGTGCTGGCCGATCCGGGCTTGCTGGAACGGGTGGTGGCGAACGTGCTCGACAACGCCCTGCGTCACGGTGGTTCGCCGGTCTCCGCGCGGGCCAGCGCCCACTCCGGCCAGGTGGAGCTGCGGATCGTCGACCACGGCCGGGGGCTGCGCAAGGGGACCGCGGACTCGGCGTTCGCGCCGTTCCAGCGGCTCGGCGGCGACCGGGACACGACACCGGGGGTCGGGCTCGGGCTGTCGGTGGCGAAGGGCTTCACCGAGGCGATGGGCGGCACCATCCGCGCCGAGGACACCCCGGGTGGCGGGCTGACCGTCGTGGTCTCGCTGCCCGAACACAGCGTCACGTTCGAGGAGGCACGATGAACGACCCGGGTGCCACCGTGCTGGTGGTCGACGACGAGCCGCAGATCGTGCGGGCGCTGCGGATCAACCTGAACGCCCGCGGCTACAAGGTGATCACCGCGCACGACGGCACGGCCGCTTTGAAAGCGGTGGCGGAGACCAAGCCGGACGTCGTGGTGCTCGACCTCGGGCTGCCGGACCTGGACGGCACGGAGGTGATCGCCGGCCTGCGCGGCTGGACGACGGTCCCGATCATCGTGCTGTCGGCGCGCGGCGACTCGGCGGACAAGGTCCAGGCCCTCGACGCGGGCGCGGACGACTACGTCACGAAGCCGTTCGGCATGGACGAGCTGCTGGCCCGGCTGCGGGCAGCGGTCCGCCGCTCGGCGGTGACCGGCGCGGACGACGTGGACGCGGTGGTGGAGACGTCGTCGTTCAGCGTGGACCTGGCCGCGAAGAAGGTCCGCCGCACCGACGGCGTCGAGGTCCACCTGACGAAGACGGAGTGGGGCGTGCTGGAGCTGCTGGTCCGCAACCGCGGCCGGCTGGTGGCGCAGAAGCAGCTGCTGCACGAGGTGTGGGGGCCGTCGTACGAGCGGGAGTCCCATTACCTGCGGGTGTACCTCGCCCAGCTGCGGCGCAAGCTCGAGCCGGAGCCCTCGCGGCCCCGGCACCTGCTCACCGAGCCGGGCATGGGTTACCGCTTCGAGGTCTGAGGAAGCGGGTAACTCGTTCAGGTGACTGAGGCGAAGTGGGTACCCGGCGCCCGGCTGCCGGCGAAGGCCGCTCTCGCGCTGGCGATCTTCTGGACCGTGGGCGCGATCGGTTCCGGCTTTCTCGCCTGGGACGGGGGAGTGTCGGAGTGGCAGAGCGTGGTCCAGGTCGTGGTGACGGTGGCCTGGCTGGTCTTGGCCGGGTGCTACTGGTTCCGGTACGTCCAGGCGCGCGGGAACCGCTGATGACCGAGCCGGGTATGGGTTACCGCTTCGAGGTCTAGGTCGGCTTTCGGCGGGGTACCTCACCGGGCATGGACGGGTCGAAGACGTGGCTGCTCGGCGGTGAGCGCATCCCGCTGGTGATCCTGCTGACGCTGGCCGTGGGGGCGACCTTCGGGGCGTCCGGCTGGATCCTCACGGCGTTCGACGGCGACGCCGTCGGCTGGGCGAGGTGGCTGCGCGTCGCGGCCGCGGGCGCCGGCGCCCTCCTGACGGTCTATCTGTGGAGGCTGTTCGCGCATCGGCTCAAGCGCGGCGGCTGAACCGCCTGCCCGACGCCATCATCCTGCGGCTCCGGGAACGCGCCCCAATGTGGCCTTCGGTGCGTTCAACGCAACCAAGGCGGCCTTCGGTGCGTTGAACGCACCCAAGGCCGCCTTGGGACGGTCGGAATCTCTTACTGCGCGTGCGTGGTGCTTCCGCTCGCGGTCGGGGCGTCGCTCGTGGTCGGCGACGGCGAACCCGCGCTGCTGGTCCCGCCCCCGGTCGTCGACGGTGTTGTCGTCGGGGGCGTCGTCGTGGGAGCCGGTGTTGTGGTCGGCGGCGTCGTCTTGGGCGTCGACGGCGGCGTCGTCTTCGGAGTCGACTGCGGCGGCGGGTTCCCCGTGTCGTCGCGGGGCGGCGGGGGCGGGTCCGCGTGGGTGACCACCGTGGTCGTCGTCTTGCCGTCCGGGCTGATCGACACCACCGTGCTCGGCGCGGTCGAGGACGTCGCCGACGACTCCGACGTCGGCGCGCCCGCGGTCGACGGGCCGGACGGCGACGGGGTGTTCGGCGCCGTCTGCAGGCCGGCCTGCGAGGTGCCCTGGCCGCCGGTGCCACCGGTGCCGCCCGCGGTGGTGGCGGGGTCCGGGCCGGCGAGCTCGGCGACCGCGGCGAACGCGGTCGCGACCACCAGACCGGCCACCCCGAGCACGACGTACCCGGTGCGGTTCGGTTTGCTGCTCTTCGGCGGGGCGGTGTCGATCCTGGTCACGTGCGAGCTCGAGGCGGACCCGTCGGGGCGGGGCATTGCAGGCTCCTCGGGGGTTCGGGAGAGGCGCGGTGTTCTCAAGGATGCAGCGAGGCCGTGAATCGATCACTGCTTCCCCGGGCGGGGGTTCCCGGGAGGACGACCTCGGCGGCGAGGCTATCACCGTCGGTGCCCTATTCGCGCAGGTAGTGGGGCTGCGCGATCACTGTGCGCAGTCGAAGTGTCCGGAAAGGATGAAAGCTTGAGTGAGGAACAAACGAACACGCGATTGACGGCATGGGTCCGCGGACGCGTCCAGGGCGTCGGTTTTCGCTGGTGGACCCGCAGCCGGGCGCTCGAACTCGGGCTGGTCGGCAGCGCCCGCAACATGCCCGACGGGCGTGTCGAGGTCATAGCGGAGGGTGATCGAGACCACTGTGAGCGGTTGCTGGCCGCCCTGCGGTCGGGAGAATCACCCGGAAGTGTGGAGACCGTCGTCGAGCGCTGGTCCGACCCGAAAGGGGGACTCAACGGCTTCCTCGAACGCTGACCTGGCCTTGGTACTTCCGGGGCGGGTGTGACGCAGGAGGTTGCTGATGCCTTCGGAGATGTGCTAAGGCGCGCCGAGGAGGGGACGCGTCCGGCGGTCCGCCGGAGCTCCCGGGTAGCCTGGGACGATTGAATCGCCAGTACCGGCAGCCAGAGGGGTCAGCACCCAGTGCACCTGAAAAGCCTGACGCTCAAGGGCTTCAAGTCCTTCGCCTCGGCCACCACGCTGCGCTTCGAGCCGGGCATCACCTGCGTGGTCGGGCCGAACGGCTCGGGCAAGTCCAACGTGCTGGACGCCCTGCGCTGGGTCATGGGCACCCAGGGCGCCAAGGACCTGCGCGGCGGCAAGATGGAGGACGTCATCTTCGCCGGCACCGCGGGCCGCGCCCCGCTCGGCCGCGCGGAGGTCACCCTCACCATCGACAACGCCGACGGCGCCCTCCCCATCGAGTACTCCGAGGTGTCGATCACCCGCCGGATGTTCCGCGACGGCGCGAGCGAGTACGAGATCAACGGCGACCGCTGCCGCCTGATGGACGTCCAGGAGCTGCTCTCGGACTCCGGCATCGGCCGCGAGATGCACGTCATCGTCGGGCAGGGCCAGCTCGCGGCGATCCTCGAATCCAAGCCCGAAGAGCGCCGCGCCTTCATCGAAGAGGCCGCCGGCGTCCTCAAGCACCGCAAGCGCAAGGAACAGACCCTGCGCAAGCTGGCCAACATGCAGGGCAACCTCGACCGCCTCGGCGACCTCACCACCGAGCTGCGCCGCCAGCTCAAGCCGCTGGGCAAGCAGGCCGAGATCGCCCGCCGGGCCCAGGCCGTCCAGTCCGAGCTGCGCGACTCCCGCCTGCGCCTGCTCGCCGACGACCTCGTCACCCAGCGCGGCGCGATCACCCGCGACGAGGCCGACGAGAAGACCGCCCGCCAGCGCCGCGCCGAGGTCGAGCAGACCCTCGAGATCGTCTCCGCCGAGGAGACCGAGCTGGAGTCCTCGCTCGCCGAGGACGCGCCGCTGCTGCAGAGCGCCCAGGAGACCTGGTACAAGCTCTCCGCGCTGGCCGAGCGCCTGCGCGGCACCGTCCGGCTCGCGATCGAGCGGCAGCGCCACCTCTCGGCCGACGTCTCGACGTCGACCGGCGGCCGCGACCCCGAAGAGCTGCTCGAAGAGGCCGAGCACGTCGCCGAGCAGGAAGAGGAGCTCAACGAGGCCGTCATGGAGGCCCGGGAGCTGCTCGCCCAGACCGTCCTGCGGCGCGAAGACCTCGAACAGCGCGTGCAGGCCGCCGAGCGCGCGCACTGGGCCGCCGTCCGGGCCATCGCCGACCGCCGCGAGGGCCTGGCCAAGCTGACCGGCCAGGTCGAGGCGCTGCGCAGCAAGAACGGCGCCACCTCCGACGAGATCGACCGCCTCAGCGTCTCCCTCGAGGAGTCCGCGGAACGCGCCGAGATCGCCGTCGAAGAGCTCGAAGTGGCCAAGGCCGAGGGCGGTGTCGAGGAATCCGACGACTCCGGCCTGATGGACCGCCACGACCGCGCGGTCGAGGCCAACAACGCGGCCAAGGCGCGCGTCGAAGAGCTGGTCAAGGCCGAACGCACCGCCGAGCGCGAGATCGCGTCGGAGAAGGCCCGAGTCGAGGCGCTGTCGATGGGCCTGCGGCGCAAGGACGGCGCGGGTGCGCTGCTCGGCGCGTCCCACGAGCTGCCGGGCCTGCTCGGCTCGGTCGCCGCGCTGCTGACCGTCGAGCCGGGGTACGAGGTCGCGCTGGCCGCGGCGCTCGGCCCGGTGGCCGACGCGGTCGCCGTCACCGGCGGCGAAGACGCCCTGCGCGCGCTGAAGTACTTGAAGGACACCGATTCCGGCCGGGCGGGCATCCTGCTCGGCGGCCCGGAATCCACTGTGGACACCTACTCGTGGCCGTCGCTGCCGGAAGGCGCGCGCTGGGCCCGTGAGGTCGTCACGGCGCCCGCGCAGCTGCGGCCCGCCGTCGAGCAGGCCCTCGACAAGCTGGCCCTGGTCCGCGACCTCGAGTCGGCGCGCCACCTGGTCGCGGTGCACCCGGAGGTCCGGGCGGTCACCGCCGAGGGTGACGTCTTCGGCGCCCGCTGGGCGATCGGTGGCTCCGGCAAGCGCGAGAGCGTGATCGAGGTCCAGGCCGCCGTCGACGAGGCCGGGGAGCGGCTGCGCACGGCGGAGCGTTCGCTGGAGCGCTACGCGGCCGAGCTGGAAGGCGCCCGCGCCGAGCAGCAAGCGCGTCGCGAAGAGGTCTCCCAGGCCAAGGACGCCCTCGGCGAGGCCAAGGTCCGCAAGGCCCGCTCGTCGGAGCGGCTCAGCCGGCTGCAGCAGGCCGCCCGCCAGGCCCAGGCCGAGGTCGAACGCTTCAGCGGCCAGCGCGCGAAGGTCGAGCAGAGCCGCGAGCAGGCCCTGCAGCAGCTCGCCGAGCTCGAGGAACGGCTCGCCGCCGTCGCCGAGCAGCCCGTCGAGGACGACCCGGACACCGCCGAGCGCGACGCCGCCGTCGAAGAGCTGGCCGTCATCCGGCAGGAGGAGATGGAGGCGCGGCTCGCGCAGCGCACCGCCGAGGAGCGGGCGCGCAGCATCGCGGGCAAGGCCGAAGGGCTCCGCCGCGCCGCGCACGCCGAGCAGCAGGCCCGCGAGCGCGCCGAGCGCGCCGCCGCGAACCGCAAGCGCGGCGCCGAGATCGCCAACGCCGTCGTCAACGGCGGCGAGATCGCCCTCGACCGCATCGAGCACTCGGTCCAGCGCGCGGCCACCGAACGCGACCAGGTCCAAGCCCGCCGTCAGAGCCGAGAAGCCGCCCTGACCGGCGTCCGCGCCAAGGTCCGCGAGCTGACCGGCGAGCTGGAGAAGCTGACCGACGCCGTCCACCGCGACGAGGTCCTGCGCGCCGAGCAGCGGCTGCGGCTGGAGACCCTGGAAGCCAAGATCGCCGAGGACTTCGGCATCGGCCTCACGGATCTGGTGCAGGAGTACGGCCCGGACGTCCCGGTTCCGCCGAGCGCGGGCGAGATGGCCGAGTACGAAGCGGCCAAGGACCGCGGCGAAGACGTCACCCAGCCCCCGCCGATGCCGTACGACCGCGACACGCAAGCCCGCCGCGCCAAGCGCGCCGAGAAGGACCTTTCCCTGCTGGGCAAGGTGAACCCCCTTGCGCTGGAGGAGTTCGCGGCGCTGGAGGAGCGCTACAAGTTCCTCTCCACGCAGCTGGAGGACCTCAAAGACACCCGCAAGGACCTCGAGGCGGTCATCAAGCAGGTCGACGAGAAGATCCTCGAGGTCTTCGCCGGGGCCTACGCGGACGTGGCCCGCGAGTTCGAGACGGTGTTCAGCGTGCTCTTCCCGGGCGGCGAGGGCCGGATGGTCCTGACCGAGCCGGACGACCTGCTCAGCACCGGCGTCGACGTCGAAGCGCGCCCGCCGGGCAAGAAGGTGAAGCGGCTTTCGCTGCTGTCCGGTGGCGAGAAGTCGCTGGTCGCGGTGGGCATGCTGGTCGCGATCTTCCGCGCCCGGCCCTCACCCTTCTACGTCATGGACGAGGTCGAGGCGGCGCTCGACGACACCAACATGCGCCGGCTGATCGGGCTGCTGGAGCAGCTGCGCGACTCGTCGCAGCTGATCATCATCACCCACCAGAAGCCGACCATGGAGATCGCCGACGCGCTCTACGGCGTGAGCATGCAGGGCGACGGCATCACGAAGGTGATCTCGCAGCGCCTGCGCACGGCCGAGGACGAGCCGGTCCCGGTCGGCTGACACCACGCCGAAAAGGGCGGCTGCCCTCGGTTGGTGCGGCCGCTCTTCGCGTTCGTATCTCGTCTTCGTACGGCCCGGCCCGAGCGCCCCAATGTGGCCTTCGGTGCGTTCAACGCACCGAAGGGCCCCTTGGGTGCGTTCAACGCAACCAAGGCCACATTGGGGCGCTGGCTACCCGGCGCCCCAGAAGGCGTAGTCGGCCGTGTAGCGGACCGCCGTCTGCGCGCCTTCGGTGCAGGCTCCCGCCGGAGCGACTCCGCCGCGCGTGTTCAGGCGCTGGATGTAGGTCACCTTGCCGAACACCCCGTCGCCGCTGTTCAGGTTCGCCTTGAGCAGCAGCTGCGGGATCGCGTCCGGCTGCGGCGAGTTGGCCACCGCCGCCGCACCGACCGTGCTGCCGTCCACGATGGACGTCCACACCGGACCCTTGCTGTGCAGCGCCACCGGCTTGCCGTGTCTGGACAGCACCGCCGCGGGCTGGATCAGCGTCCACGCGCCCGCGGTGCACCCGTAGATCTGCACGCCCTCGGCCGGGTAGCTCGCCAGCGCGCGGTTGCCGGCCGGGACCTTGATCGCGTCCGGCACCTTCGGCCCCGCCGGGCTGGCCGAAGCCGTCGCCGCGCCGCCGAGCACCAGGGCACCGACCGCGAGCGCCACCGTCATCCGTTTCATGAACCCACCTTCGATTCCTCCCGCCGCTTCCCGGCGGGCTCCCGCAGACCGACACGGGCGCCCGCCGGAAACGGTTCAGAAGGATCAGGCGGCGGGCACCTCTTCCGCTTCACCGACAGCGTTGGCCTCGGCCGCCTTCGGGTCCGGCGTCCGGTGGCGCAGGGCGAGCACCCCGCCCACGACCAGCGTGATCACCACCCCCAGGAGCGTGTACCAGGGGTAGGCGAGAGCCACGCGATCGCCGGCTGCCTTGCTGAAGTCGATCCCGATCAGGCCACCGGTCTTCGCGCTGAACTTCACCCCGAGGATCACGAACGCCATCACGACGACCGTGGCGACGAACGCGATGATCGCGTCCAGCTGCCGGGCCTTCTTGATCAGCAGGCCGAGCAGGAACGACCCGAGCAGCGCGCCGTAGGTGTACCCGGTGATGGCCAGGCCCAGCTCGATCACCGAGTTCTTCGTGGTGGAGAACAGCGACGCGAAGAGCGCGAACACGACCGCCCAGATCAGCGTCCACATGCGACCGTGCTGCAGCAGCTTCGAATCCTCGGGCGAGCGCTTGGTGAAGCGCTGGTAGAGGTCGGCCACGGTCGAGGTCGAAAGCGCGTTGAGCGCCGAGGCCAGCGCACCCATGGTCGAGGCCAGGACACCCGCGATGAGCAGGCCCGAGACGCCGGCCGGCAGGTCGTCGATGATGAACCGCGAGAACACGTCGTCCGGGCTCTGCAGGCCGAGCTGCGCGACCGACTTGCGGCCGTTGAACACCCAGAGCATCGCGCCGACCAGCAGGAACAGTGCGAACTGGATCGTGACGATGATGCCGCTGCCGATGAGCGCCTTCTGGCCGTCGCGCAGGCTGCGCGTGGCCATCAGCCGCTGCGCGATCAGCTGGTCGGCGCCGTGCGACGCCATGGACAGCGCCGCGCCGCCGAGCACCGCGGTCACGAAGGCGTACGGGCTGGTGAGCAGGTTCTTCGTGAAGTCGACGAGCATGAACTTGCTGTCGTCGGAAGCCTGGCTCATCCAGTCGCCCGGCAGCTTGTTCAGCAGCACGATCGCCGCCACCGCCGCGCCGCCGAGGTACAGCGTCAGCTGGATGACGTCGACCCAGACGACCGCCTTGATCCCGCCGATGTAGGCGTAGATCAGCGTCAGCGCGGTCAGGATCACCACGATCACCCAGTAGGCCAGGTGGATGTTGTAGTGCCCGAGGATCACCTTGATCGGGATCGCGCCGGCGAACAGGCGGACACCCTCGGCGAGCAGCCGGGTGATCACGAACGTCACCGACGCGGTGCCCTGCAGCCCGGAGCCGAACCGCTTGCCCAGGAACGCGTACGCGCTGACGAGGTTGCCCTTGAAGTACCGCGGCAGCAGCACGAACGCGGCGATCGTCCGGCCGATGATGTAGCCGAAAGCCAGCTGCAAGAACAGGAAGGCGTTGCCGAAGACCAGCCCGGGTGTGCTGATCACGGTCAGCGTCGAGGTTTCCGTGGCCACCACGGACAGCATCACCGCACCCCACGGGAGGCTGCGCTCGCCGACGAAGTAGTCGGCCGCCGACCGCTGCTTGCGGCCGACGAGCACGCCTATCAGCGGCATCGCCGCCAGGTAGACCACGATGATGGCGAGGTCAACACCACGCATGGACTTCTCCTACTGTGTGTTCATCCGGCCTTCTCCGCGACTCGCAACCGCGTCACGGTGCCCCCCAGCGGGGCGGGAAGGATCAGGGGCCCGGCGCCCGGGACGAGCGCGCCGAGCAGGCGCGGCCCGCGGGCACCGGTCGCGGACGGCACCGTACCGGGTACGCCGCACCAGGTGAGCCAGCCGAGCAGCGCGGTGAGGTACGCCTCCTTGCCGGCGCCGGGCAGGCCGAGGTCGTCGCTGGTCTTGAGCACCGCGAACGGCAGGTTCCGCGCCAGCGCCGTCATCAGGGCCGGGTTCGCGACACCGCCGCCGGAGGCCACGACCGTCGTGACGCCGTGCCGCAGGCACTCATCGGCGACGGTCAGCGCGGTGAACTCGGTCAGCGTCGCCAGCAGGTCGCCGTCGCCGACCGGCGGCAGCCCGGCGAGGGCGGCGTCGAGGTAGGGCGCGTTGAAGTACTCCTTGCCGGTGGACTTCGGCGGCGCGGCGGCGAAGTACGGGTCGGCGAGCAGCCGGGCGAACAGGTCGGAGCGCACCGAACCGCCGAGCGCCAAGCGACCGTCGACGTCGCTGCGCTCTCCGGCCACGCGGTGGGCCGCGAGGTCGAGCAGCGCGTTGGCGGGCCCGGTGTCGTAGGCGATCGCCGGCTCGCCGTCGGCGACGACGGTGATGTTCGCGATACCGCCGAGGTTGAGCGCGGCGACCGGGTGACCGGAGTCCTCGGCCAGGCCGCGCAGCCACAGCTGGTCGAACGTGCTCGCCAGGGGCGCGCCGTGGCCGCCCGCGGCGACGTCGCGGGCGCGCAGGTCGGCCACCACCGGCAGGCCGGTGCGCTCGGCGATCCAGGCGGGCTGGCCGAGCTGCAGCGTGCCGCGGACGTGACCGTCCTCGACCCAGTGGAAAGCCGTCTGGCCCAGCGAGGCGACGAAGTCCGCGCGGCCGCCGGCCGGCTCGTCGGCGCCGCGCGCGGCCGCGTCGGCGAACGCCTGGCCGACGCCGGTGTCGAGCCGCGTCAGCTCGCCGGCGGTGCAGGGGTTCGGCGGCAACGCGGCGAGCAGGCCTTCGCGCAGCGATTCCGGGTAGGGGACGTCGAGCTCGCCGAGCGGCGTCAGGACGACGGTGCCGTCCTCGGCGTGCAGGTCGGCGGCGGCCACGTCGATGCCGTCGAGCGACGTGCCCGAAATCAGCCCGATCACCCGGAAGCCGTGGCTCGTGCACATCCCCATCCGGAGGGGTTTAGTGCAGGGCCCGTGGTGGCGCAACCCCGCGTGGTGAAGTCTTGGCCCAATCGGGATCTACGTCGTTATGAATTGCCTGTGCGGACGGGGTGTCCGCGCCGGTGCGGTGCGGATGAAAGGATGGGCGGGTGTCGAGCACCTGGTTCCTGTTCGTAGTCCTCGCCGTCGTCGTGCTGGTCGCCCTGCTGGTGACCGGCCTGCTCGTCGCGCGCAAGCGCCGGATCACCCTGGACGCCCAGCGCGAGGTCGAGGAGAAACCGAAGGGCGGCTCCTACGCGGCCAGCGGCGGCATCGCGCTCGCGCCCGGTGGGACGGCTCCGCCGGTCGAGGAACCCGCCGCCGAGCACCCCGTCGAGGACCGGCCGGAGACCGACGGCCAGCCCGCGGTCGGCGACGACGCGGCGGTGCCGCGCGACTCGGCGCAGCGCACGGTCCGCGACGTCAAGCTGCCCGAAGCGCCTCCGGAGGCCCCGGTCGCCGAGGAGATCGACCCCGCGGCCGGCCGCCTCGAGCGGCTGCGCGGCCGGCTGTCGAAGTCGCGGTCCGTGTTCGGGACCAGCCTGCTGGGCCTGCTCGGCGCCGGCGACCTCGACGAGGACTCCTGGCAGGACGTCGAAGACACGCTGCTGATGGCCGACCTCGGCGCGGCCACCACGACCCAGATCGTCGAGCGGTTGCGCGACGAGCTGTCCCGGCGCGCGATCCGCTCGCCGGCCGAGGCGCGCGAGGTGCTGCACGAGGTGCTGACGGCCCAGCTGTCCACCGACAGCGAGCGCGCGGTGCGGGCGCTGCCGCACATCGTCGACGGCCGGAAGCAGCCCGCGGTGGTCCTGGTGGCCGGCGTCAACGGCACGGGCAAGACGACGACCACGGGCAAGCTCGCCCGCGTCCTGGTGGCCCAGGACAAGACGGTGGTCCTGGGCGCGGCGGACACGTTCCGCGCGGCGGCGGCCGACCAGCTCCAGACGTGGGCCGAGCGCGTGGGCGCGGAGGTCGTCCGCGGCAAGGAAGGCTCGGACCCGGCGGCGGTGGCCTTCGACGCGGTGAAGCGCGGCGTGGACACCGGCGTCGACGCGGTCCTGATCGACACGGCGGGCCGGCTGCACACGAAGACGGGCCTGATGGACGAGCTGGGCAAGGTCAAGCGCGTCGTGGAGAAGCAGGCGAAGGTCGACGAGGTCCTGCTGGTGCTGGACGCGACGACGGGCCAGAACGGCCTGATGCAGGCCCGGGTGTTCGCCGAGGTCATCGACGTGACGGGGATCGTCCTGACGAAGCTGGACGGCACCGCCAAGGGCGGCATCGTGTTCCAGGTCCAGCGCGAACTGGGGGTGCCGGTGAAGCTCGTCGGGCTGGGCGAGGGCCCGGACGACCTGGCGCCGTTCGAGCCGGGCGCCTTCGTGGACGCCCTGCTCGGCTGAAAACCGGGTGACGGCTGGGGCCGCCGGGCGCACAATCCTCGGTTTGTGACCACCATCCGCGGCGATGGGCTTGATGCGCGACTACGAGCGCGCCCCGGACGGCACCTGGCACGACGGCCTGCTGATGGACCTGCTCAAGGGTGAGCTGACCTGAGGTCAGTCCTCGTCGATGACCGGCTCTCGCTCAGAGTCAGACCGTGACCGTCGCCTGGGAGAGGCTCGCACCCAACGCGTCCGCGACCCGCTGCACCGCCGGGGCGATGTGTGCCACGGCCTCGGCGGTCAACCGCCCCGAGGGCCCGGACACCGAAACCGCCGCCGGCACCGGCGCGCCCGGCACCGCCACCGCGACGCACCGCACGCCCAGCTCCTGCTCCGCCTCGTCCAGCGCGTAGCCCTGCGAAGCGATCCGAGCCAGCTCGACGGCCAGAGCGTCCGCGTCGGTGAACGTGTGCTCCGTGTACGCCGGCATGCCCGTCCGCGAAAGCAGCGAACGCACGTCGGCCGACGGCAGGTGCGCCAGCATCGCCTTGCCCACCCCGGTGCCGTGCGGCAGCAGCCGGCGGCCGACCTCGGTGAACATCCGCATCGAGTGTTTCGAGGGCACCTGGGCCACGTACACGACTTCGTCGCGCTCCAGGACCGCCAGGTTCGCCGTCTCGCCGACCTCTTCGACCAGTTCGGCCAGCAGCGGCCGCGCCCACGCGCCGAACTGCATACTCGCGTTCTCGCCGAGCCGGATCAGGCGCGCGCCCAGCGCGTAGCGGCGGTTGGTGTTCTGCCGGACGTACCCCAGGTCGACCAGGGTGCGGATGAGCCGGTGGATCGTCGGCATCGGCAGGCCGGACAGCGTCGCGAGCTCGGACAGGCTGGCTTCACCGCCGGTGTCCGCGAGGTGTTCCAGCAGCTCGAAGGCGCGCTGCAGGGACTGGACGCCGCCGTCGCGTCCGTTCTTCTCCGCTGCCACCGGTGGCCCTCCTTACGTCGGCGTTGATGTTCCGCTATGCAGAAACTATAGTCCGGCTGGTAGAAAACCGTAGGGCCGTTATCCAAAGATCCGAACCTTCGAGGTGTTTTCCCATGTCTTCTGAAGTCCAGGTGCTGGGCGATCCGGTCGAGCGCGGCGACGAGATCCTCACCCCGGGGGCGCTCGAGTTCCTCGCCGGCCTGCACGACGCGTTCGCCGGCCGTCGCGACGAGCTCCTCCAGGCGCGGAGCAGGCGTCGCGAGGAGGCCCGGACCACCGGCAGGCTCGACTTCCTGCCGGAGACGAAGGAGATCCGCGAGGGCGACTGGCAGGTCGCCGTCGCCCCGCCCGCGCTGCGCGATCGCCGCGTCGAGATCACCGGGCCGACCAGCCGCAAGATGACCATCAACGCGCTCAACTCCGGCGCGAAGGTCTGGCTCGCCGACCTCGAGGACGCCAACACGCCGCACTGGGCGAACGTCGTGTCCGGCCAGGTCAACCTGTACGACGCCGTCCGCGAGACGATCTCGCTGGAGAGCGGCGGCAAGAGCTACGCGCTCAAGGATGACGTCGAGCACGCCACGATCGTGGTCCGCCCGCGCGGCTGGCACCTGCCCGAGCGCGGCCTGTCCTTCGGCGGCCGCGAAGCCGTCGGCGCGCTCGTCGACTTCGGCCTGCACTTCTTCCACAACGCGGCCGAGCAGCTCAAGCGCGGCAAGGGCCCGTACTACTACCTGCCCAAGATGGAGAGCCACCTCGAAGCGCGGCTCTGGAACGACGTCTTCACCCACTCGGAGAAGGCGCTGGGCATCGAGCACGGCACCGTCCGCGCCACCGTGCTGATCGAGACCATCCCGGCCGCGTTCGAGATGGAAGAGATCCTCTACGAGCTGCGCGAGCACGCGTCGGGCCTCAACGCCGGCCGCTGGGACTACCTGTTCAGCGTGATCAAGTACTTCCGCGACGCGGGCGAGAAGTTCGTGCTGCCGGACCGCAACTCCGTCACCATGACCGCGCCGTTCATGCGCGCCTACACCGAGCTGCTGGTGCGCACCTGCCACAAGCGCGGCGCGTTCGCGATCGGCGGTATGGCCGCGTTCATCCCGAGCAAGGACCCGGAGGTCAACCAGGGCGCCTTCGACAAGGTGCACGCGGACAAGTCCCGCGAGGCCGGCGACGGCTTCGACGGCTCCTGGGTCGCGCACCCGGGCATGGTCGAGCTCTGCAAGGAGGAGTTCGACAAGGTCCTCGGCGACGAGCCGAACCAGCTCGGACGCACCCGCGACGAGGTCAGCGTCACCGCCGACCAGCTGCTGGACGTCGCTTCGACGCCGGGCGGGGCGACGGCGGCCGGCCTGCGCGCCGCGGTCGACGTCGGCGTCCGCTACATCGCGTCCTGGCTCAGCGGCAACGGCGCGGCGGCGATCCACAACCTGATGGAGGACGCGGCGACGGCGGAGATCTCGCGGTCGCAGATCTGGCAGTGGGTCAAGAACGGGACCACGCTCGAAACCGGCGACGTCGTGACGTCGGAGCTGGTGCGCGGCGTCCTCGCGGACGTCCGCGGCGAGCTCGCCCGGGAGCTGCCGGCCGACCGGCTGCTGCCGGCCATCGAGCTGTTCGAGCAGGTCGCGCTGGCCGACGAGTTCCCCGACTTCCTGACGCTGCCCGCCTACGAGCGGATCAAGTAGGTGCGTCTTCCCGAGGACGTCTACGACGCCGCCGACGCGCGCTTGGCCGAGGCCGACGCGCGCGTCGCGGCGTCGTACCCGGGGGAGCGGCCGGGACGCCAGCCGGTGCACACGGTGTACGTCCCGGCGTCGCAGTACCGCACCCGCCTGGTCGCCGACTGGGGCAAGCAGGCGATGCGCGTCTTCATCGAGCACGCCGAGCTCCTCGGCGTCGAGGACGACGTGTACGAGCGCGTCCGCGCGAAGCTGCTGACCGAGCCGATCGAGGACCTGCGGATCGACTTCGAAGACGGCTACGGCCGCGTGCCCGGCGACGTCGAGGACGCGGCCGCGCGGGCGGCGGGCCAGACCCTGGCCACCACCGGCGGGACGCCGTTCTGCGGCATCCGCTTCAAGAGCTTCGAAGCGGCGACGCGCCGTCGCGGTATCCGCACGCTCGACTTGTTCTTGGGTTCGTTGCTGGACCACGGTCCGCTGCCGCCCGGGTTCGTCGTCACGCTGCCGAAGGTGACGGCGGTCGAGCAGGTGTCGGTGGCCGCGGAAGTCTTGGAGCGCTTGGAATCCGCGTACGGGCTCGCCGCGGGAACGCTGCGGTTCGAGGTCCAGATCGAGACGGCGCAGTCCATTGTGGATCTCGACGGGACGCTGTCGGTGGCGCGGATCGTGCGGGCCGCGTCGGGCCGGTGCTCAGGGCTGCACTACGGGACGTACGACTACAGCGCGGGCCTGGGCATCGCGGCCGCGTACCAGAGCATGGAGCACCCGGCGGCGGACCTGGCCAAGGGCCTGATGCAGGTCGCGGTGGCCGGCACCGGCGTCCGGTTGTCCGACGGTTCGACCAACAAGCTCCCGATCGGGGACGCGCTCCCGGCCGCGTGGGCGGAGCACCTCCGCCTCGTCCGCCGGTCGCTGGAACGGGGTTTCTACCAGGGCTGGGACCTGCACCCCCACCAGCTGCCGACGCGTTTCGCGGCGACCTACGCGTTCTACCGCTCGGGCTTCACGGCGGCGGTGGAGCGGCTGCGGGCGTACGCGGACAAGCAGGCCGGGGGAGTCCTGGACGAGCCGGCGACGGCGCAGGCGCTGGCGGTGTACCTGCTGCGCGGGCTGGACTGCGGCGCGCTCGACGAGGGTGAGCTGCCGTTCGGGCGGCCGGAGCTGGAGAAGTACGCGCTGCGGCTCGCGTGAGGGTTAGTCACCGAGCCGGGCGCGGTCGGCGGCTTCGCGGCCCGCGTCCCAGCCCTCGGCGCTGCGCACGGTCACCGATTTGCCCACGACCTGGGGGAAGAGCGTGGTGAAGGCCGCGTTCACCTTCAGCTCGTGCGAGGCCAGCACCGGCAGCAGCCGGTCCGGGTCGGGCGTGGCGGTGAGCGTGGCCGCGGCGGCCTTCTCGAGGCGCTCGCCGATCCGGGTGGCGTAGGAGACGAGGAACGACTTCCGGAACGCCCGGTCCCGGCCGGCCGGGTCGGCGATCATCGCCCGGGTCGCCTGGACCAGCAGGGACGTCGTCAGCAGCGCGACCGAGTCCAGGTCGTTCTCGTCGCCGACCACGGTGACGAGGTCCCAGCGCGCGTCGAAGACGGCGCGGCAGCGGTTGGCCTTCGCGACCACGTGGACCAGCAGCGACTTGGCGTCGACGTACGGGGTGTCGAGCCAGATCCGGCGGGACGCGGGCACCTCGGGCCCGGCCTCGCCGGCCTCGACCAGCACGCGGTCGAAGGCGTAGCGGGTCATCAGCTCCTGCGCCTTCGCCGAAAGGGCTTCGGCCTCCTCCGGGAACGAGCTCGACTCGGCCTTCGCCAGCAGCGCGCGGACCCGGCCCAGCTTCTTCTCGTCCACGGCGTGGTGCGCCGGGCGATCCGGCGTCGCGGCTCCCGGCGGGGGCAGGACTCGCGTCAGGTTCGGCAAGGTCATCAGGAAGCCCAGGGCTTCGATGACGGAGGTCAGCGCCTCGGCCGGGGTCAGGATGTGCTTCGCCGCCCACTGCGTCAGGTGCGGCTCGGACTCCGTCCACCAGCGGCCGGCGCCCACCTCGCGAAGCCGGTCCCGCCAGTCCGGGTGCACGGTTTCGAACTGCCCGACGTACGCGGCCAGGGTGTCGAGCGCGAAGGACCGGGCGAACTCGTCGACTCGCCGCCGGGCCGCCTGGTCGACGTCCTCGGGCAGCCAGCCGCCCCGGCAGACCCGGGCGATCACGTGCTGCCCGGCCCGGCGGGCACCTTCGGCGGCCTCGGCCGGCAGTTCGAGATCCGGCGTCAGCCGCTTCGCCCACGCCTTGGCCGCGCCGCGGATTTCCCGCGCGGTCTCGGAGGCGGCAGCCAGCAGGGTGTCGCCGAACTCCTCGGCGGTCCGGGGCCGCTGGATCTCTTCGGCCGGGACGCGTCGCTTCTGCTTGCCCACGGGGCGAGTGTGCCGCAGCCCGGTCACCTTCCCGGTGGCCGCCCCGTCGGGAAGGCATGCACACCGCCGTCATCATCACCGTGATCGTCCTGAACGCCGGAATCGGCGTCGCCGACCTGGTCAAGGCCCCCTTCGTCCTGGCCACGTCGAAAGCCGTCGACGTCCCGCCGAGCTGGCTCCCCATGCTGGGCAGCCTCAAGCTCGCCGGCGCCGCCGGCCTGCTCCTCGGCCTGCTCGGCGTCGAGCCCCTCGGCGTCGCCGCGGCGATCGGCCTGGTCCTCTTCTACGTCGGCGCCATCGTCGCGCACGTCAAAGCCCGCAAGTTCGCCACCGGCGCCGCCCCGCTGCTCTTCCTCGGGCTGGCCGCGGCGACGTTGCTCTAACGCAGCCGCGGAAGGGCGTTCCGCGCGAAGTGGCTCAACGTCCGCAGATCGTCGGCGAACCGCTCGCGGTGCTCCGGGGGCAACGGCCGGAAGAACAGCTGCTCGATGTTCTCGACGTGCAGCCGGCTCGCCCGCACTGTGGTCTCTTCGCCCAGCGAAGTCAGCCGCACGAGCTGGACGCGCCGGTCGCGCGGGGACGCCGTCCGCGTCACCAGGCCGAGCGATTCCATCCGGTCGACGAGCCGGGTCGCCCCACCCGTCGTGAGGACCTGCTCCTGCGCGATCGAGCGCATGGTCAACCCGCCGGTACCGGCGCGGGCCACGATCAGCAGCACCTCGTACATCAGGTGCGTGATCCCGCATTCGCGCTCGAGGGCTCGCCCGAGCAGGTACTCGAGCCGGTTCGCCGCGCCCTGCAGCCGCCCGAAGGCCAGCACGCGCGGGTCGTACCCCGCCTGCCGGGCCGAAGTGATTTCGGGTTCCACGCCGCCCATCATCCCGCTTGGTCGCCGGCGCGCAGCGCGAGGTAGACGTCGAGCTGGTCGGTGAACTCGGTCAGGTCCGCGCCGAGCAGCTCGCCCGCGCGGCCGATGCGGTAGCGCAGCGTGTTGACGTGGACGTGCAGCGCCTTCGCCGCCCGCGTCGGCGAGCCCGAGCACTCCAGGAAGACCCGCACCGTGTGCACCAGGTCCGTGTGCTGCTCGGCGTCGTAGTCGAGCAACGGCCCGAGCACCCGGCGGCGAAGGGCCGCGCGCAGCCCGTCCGGGGCGCCGGCCACCAGCAGCTGGTGCACGTCGACCTCGCCGGCCGGGACCACCGAGACGCGGCCCGGGCGCCGGGCCGCCACCTCCAGCGCGTACCGGGCCGATTCCCACGCCTCGGCGCGGGGCCCGGGATCGCTTACACCGCAAGAAATGCGCTTGGCCCGCAGCAGAGGTTCCACAGTGGACAATTCGGCCGAAGAGGGTTGCCGGGCGGTCGCCGCGAAGGAAGTGTCCCCGGTGGACTCGAGCAGGAGCCCGTCCGGCAGCAGCTCCCGCAGGACGTCCCGGCTCTCGTCGCTGCCTTCGGTCCGCAACGCGACGACGCGCGCTTCGGCGGGCAACTCGGCTTCGGGGGCGGCCGTCCGCGCCCGCGTGACGCCGACGAGCCCGGCGAGCTCTTCGGCCAGTTCCGCCTGTGCGGTGCTCAGCGGCCCGCCGACGGCGATCAGCCACGGCACGGCGTGGCGTCCCTCGACCGGGACGACCGTCAGCGACCCGGGCTCCTTGGCCGCGTACCGGCGGACGACGTCCGGCGCCGGGGTCGGCAGCGCGGACGTCCCGGCGACCACCCGGCCGAGGCCCGACAGCACCCAGCACGGCAGCCCGAGCTCCGCCGCCGCGCTCTCGAGCAACGTCTCCACGGGCGCGTCGGCGGCGGCCTGCAAACGTTTGCGCGCGCTCTCGGACGCGGCCGCGAGCGCGAGCACCACCTGCTCGGTGATCACCGAGAACGACAGGTCCGCCGGCACTTCCAGCAGCGGGATCCGGTGCCGCTCGCAGGCCTCGACGACGTCACCCGGGATGCCGCCGGAATCGGCGCCCGAGGCGGCCAGCGCCGCCGCACCCGCCCGCGCCAGCGCGGCCACGAACGGCTCGGCGTCGCCCGGGCGCCGCCACCAGAGCAGACCGGAAAGCACCAGCTCACCGGCCGAAAGGTACCGCCCCGGGTCGGGCAGTTCCGTGACGTAGATGCGCGTCACGGGCCGGTCGAGCAGGTCGGCCCCGGCCCGCGGGCGCAGCCGCAGCCCCGGCAGGCCCAGCAGAGTTTTCACGGTCGTCATCAGGCTTGTAGGAAAGCACAAACGTCCCGGGTTTCGCTCCTGTGCGTTTCATGGCCCGTGCCGTTGCCGCCCGCTCCCGGTTGGGCGTCTACTGGTCTATCGCCCTCACGAAGGAGCAACGACCGTGGAGTTCCTGCGTCCCGAGACGCTCGCCGAGGCCCTGGCCCTCAAGGCCGAGCGGCCTGGCGCCGTGCCGATCGCCGGCGGCACCGACGTCATGGTCGAGCTGAACTTCGACCACCGGCGCCCGGACGCCCTGCTGGACCTGACCACGGTCGGCGAGCTGACGGAGTGGTCCACATCGGACGGCACGGTCCGGCTCGGCGCCGGCGTCCCGTACTCCCGCGTCATCGCCGAACTGGGTGCATCGCTCCCGGCGCTGGCCATGGCGTCGCGCACGGTCGGCTCGCCCCAGATCCGCAACCGCGGCACCGTCGGCGGCAACCTCGGCGCCGCGTCGCCCGCCGGCGACACCCACCCGGTGCTGCTGGCCCTGGACGCGCGGATCGAGGCGGCCTCCGTGCGGGGGACCCGGCTCCTCCGCGCGGAGGAGTTCTACGTCGGCGTGAAACGGCACGCCCTCGACCCGGACGAGCTGATCACCGCCGTCCACCTGCCCGCGCACGCCGGGCCGCAGCAGTTCGCCAAGGTCGGGACGCGCAACGCCATGGTCATCGCGGTCTGCTCGTTCGCGTTGTCCCTGCGCGACGGCCGGGTGGGCGCCGCGATCGGGTCCGCCGCGCCGACCCCGCGCCACGCCCGCGCCGCGGAGGAGTTCCTCGTCGCCGAGCTTCCGTGGGGCTCGCCGGACGCGTTGCCGGACTCGCTGAAGCGCCGCTTCGGTGAGCTGGTGGCCGAAGCGACGTCGCCGATCGACGACGTCCGAGGCAGCGCCGCGTATCGGAAGCACGCGCTGGCGGTACTCGCGCGGCGTACGTTGACTTGGGCTTGGGACGACCACCGGACGGGGGAGCGCGTATGCGCCTGAATGTCAGGATCAACGGCGAGCAACGGCAGGCGGACGACGTCTGGGAGGGCGAAAGCCTGCTCTACGTGCTGCGGGAGCGGCTCGGCCTGCCGGGCTCGAAGAACGCTTGTGAGCAGGGCGAATGCGGCTCCTGCACGGTCTACCTCGACGAGGTCCCGGTGTGCGCCTGCCTGGTCGCGGCCGGGCAGGCCGAGGGCCGCGTGGTCCGCACCGTCGAAGGACTGGCCGACGGCGACACGCTCGACCCCGTCCAGCAGTCCTTTGTGGACCAGGGCGCGGTCCAGTGCGGCTTCTGCACGCCGGGCCTGGTCGTCGCCGCGCACGACCTGCTGAACCGGGTGCCCGATCCGTCCGACGAGGAGATCCGCGAAGCCCTGGCCGGCAACCTGTGCCGCTGCACCGGCTACGAGAAGATCCTCGACGCCGTGCGCGCGGTCGCGAAGGGTGGTGTCGCGTGAGGACGCTCATCTCCGGCGGCGCGATCGCGACGGTCAGCGGTGAGGAATACGCTCGCGGGCACGTGGTCGTCGAGAACGACCGGATCGCCGAAGTCGGCGAAGGCATCTACACGGGCGAGTTCGACGAGCGCGTCGACGCGTCGGGCTGCCTGGTCACGCCCGGCCTGATCAACACCCACCACCACCTCTACCAGTGGGCGACCCGCGGGATGGCCGCCGACCACACGCTCTTCGAGTGGCTGGTCGCGCTCTACCCGGTCTGGGGTCGCCTCGACGCGGAGATCACGCACGCCGCCGCCACAGCCGGGATGGCCCGGCTCGCCCTGACCGGGTGCACGACCGTCGCCGACCACCACTACGTCTTCCCGCGCGACGGCGGCGACCAGGTCGCCGCGCTGGCCGCGGCCCGGCAGCGGATCGGCGTCCGGCTGCACGTCGTGCGCGGGTCGATGGACCGCGGCGAGTCCGACGGCGGGCTGCCGCCGGACAATCTCGTCGAGTCGACCGAGGAGGCGCTGACCGGCACCGAAGCGGCGATCGACCGCTTCCACGACGCCGCGCCGGAAGCGCACCTGCAGATCGCCGTGGGCCCGTGTTCGCCGTTCTCGGTCACCGAGCGGCTGATGTCCGGCGCGGCCGAGCTGGCGAGGCGTAAAAGCGTCCGCCTGCACACCCACCTCGCCGAGACCCTCGACGAGGAGAAGCAGTGCCTCGCCGAGGTCGGCTGCACGCCCGCCGAGTACGCCGACAAGCTCGGGTGGCTCGCCGACGACGTCTGGCTCGCGCACACCATCCACCTCGCGCCCGAGGCGATCCGCCGCTTCGGCGCCACCGGCACCGGCTCGGCGCACTGCCCGACGTCCAACGGCCGGATCGGCGCGGGCATCGCCCCGGTCCGCGACCTGCTCGACGCGGGTGTTCCGGTGGGCCTCGGCGCCGACGGGGCCGCGTCCAACGAGTCCGGCGGCCTGGGCGAGGAGCTGCACCAGGCGTTGCTGCAGGCCCGCCAGCGCGGCGGCCCGCGCGGGCTGACCACGCGTGAGGCGTTGTGGATGGGCACCATGGGCGGCGCCCGCTGCCTCGGCCGGGCCGACGACCTGGGCTCGATCGAACCCGGCAAGCTCGCCGACCTCGCTGTCTGGGACCTGACCGGCCTGAACTACGCCGGGATCACCGATCCGGTCGCGGCGCTGGTGCTCGGCACCACGCCGCCGGTGCGCCGGCTGTTCGTCGGCGGCAAGGCCGTCGTCGAAGACGGCACGCTGCGCGAAGCCGACGAGTCCGCCATCGGCGGCGAGCTGGCCACCGCGAGCGCCAGACTGCGGGAGGATCGATGACCACCACCGTCAGCACCCAGACCGTGAACGGCGTCGGCACTTCGCCGCGTCGTCCGGACGGCACGGTCAAGGTCCGCGGCGAGTTCGCCTATTCCTCGGACCTGTGGCACGAAGACATGGTGTGGGGCGTGACCCTGCGCAGCCCGCACCCGTACGCGCGGATCACGGCGATCGACATCACCGACGCCCTGACCGTGCCCGGCGTCTACGCGGTGCTGACCCACGAGGACGTCCCCGGCGTCAACCGGTACGGCCTGGAGCACTCCGACCAGCCGGTCCTCGCGTCCGACGTCGTGCGGTACCAAGGGGAGCCGGTCGCCTTGGTCGCGGCCGACCACCCGGAGACCGCGCGTCGCGCGATGAAGCGGATCGTCGTTTCCTACGAAGAGCTTTCTCCGGTGACGGACTCCGAAGCGGCTGTCGCGGGCGAGGGGCCTTCGCTGCACTCCGGTGGGAACGTCGTGCGGCACGTGAAGATCCGCCACGGTGCTCAGAACGTCTCGGCCGACGTCGTCGTTTCGGGCGTCTACGAGGTCGGCATGCAGGACCAGGCGTTCCTCGGCCCGGAGTCGGGACTCGCGGTGCCGGACACCGAAGGCGGCGTCGACCTGTACGTCGCGACGCAGTGGCTGCACGTCGACCAGCAGCAGATCGTCGCCGCGCTGGGCCTGCCGGTGGAGAAGGTACGGCTGACCCTCGGCGGCGTCGGCGGGGCGTTCGGCGGCCGCGAGGACCTGTCGATGCAGGTGCACGCGTGCTTGCTGGCCTTGCACACCGGCAAGCCGGTGAAGATGGTCTACAACCGCGAAGAGTCCTTCTACGGTCACGTCCACCGGCACCCGGCGAAGATGTACTACGAGCACGGCGCCACGCGCGACGGCCGTCTCGTGTACGTGCGGACGCGGCTGTTCTTGGACGGCGGCGCGTACGCGTCGTCGACGGGGGCGGTCGTCGCGAACGCGGCCACTCTGGGGGTCGGACCGTACAAAGTGGACAGCGCGTCGGTCGACTGCTGGGGCACCTACACGAACAACCCGCCGTGCGGCGCGATGCGCGGGTTCGGCGCGGTGCAAGCGGCCTTCGGCTACGAGTCGCAGATGGACAAGCTCGCCTCGGCTTGCGGGCTGGACCCGGTCGAGATCCGCGTCCGCAACGCCATGAGCGAAGGCGACCTGATGCCGACCGGCCAGGCCGTCGACTCCGCAGCTCCGGTCGCGGAGCTGCTGGGGCTGGTGCGGGACAAGCCGATGCCGCCGGAACGGCCGTTCGACCTGCGGCACATGCCGGGCGGAGTGTCGAACACGACGCACGGTGAAGGCGTCGTGCGCGGGGTCGGGTACGCCGTCGGGATCAAGAACGTCTGCTTCTCCGAGGGCTTCGACGACTACTCGACGGCCCGGGTGCGCCTGCAGCTGGTCGGCGGTGAACCGGCGGCGACCGTGCACACCGCGGCCTGCGAAGTCGGCCAGGGGCTCGTGACGATCATGCAGCAGATCGTGCGGACCGAGCTGGGCGTCGAGCAGGTGACGGTCCTGCCGATGGACACCTCGATCGGCAACGGCGGCTCGACGTCGGCGTCAAGGCAGACGTACGTGACCGGCGGTGCCGTCCAGGCCGCCAGCGCGGCGGTGCGGGCGCGGCTGCTTTCCCGGTTCGACCGGAAGGCGCGCATCGTCGGTGGCAAGCTCGTCGCGGGCGACGGCCAGGTGCTCGCCGACCTGGTGGACGTCCTCGGCGACGACGTCTACGACGAAACGGTGGAGTGGCGGCACCGGCCGACCACCCCGCTCGATCCGGAAACCGGGCAGGGCACCGCGCACGTGCAGTACGCGTTCGCCGCGCACCGGGCGGTCGTGGACGTCGACACCGAGCTGGGCCTGGTCAAGGTGGTCGCGCTGGACTGCGCCCAGGACGTCGGCAAGGCGCTGAACCCCCAAGCGGTGCTCGGCCAGATCCAGGGCGGTTCCGCGCAGGGGCTCGGGCTCGCGGTGATGGAGGAGATCCAGACTTCCGGCGGGAAGATCCGGAACCCCTCCTTCACCGACTACCTGATCCCAACGGTCCTGGACATGCCGCCGATGAGCATCGACGTCCTGGAGAACGCCGACCCGCACGCGCCGTACGGCCTGCGCGGGGTGGGAGAGCCGCCGACGATCTCGTCGACCCCGGCGATCGTGGCGGCGATCCGCGCCGCGACCGGGCTCGCGCTCCCGCGCGTCCCGGTGCGGCCGGAGCACCTCACGGGGACTTGAGCTGCCAGTTCTGGTTGGCGTCGTCGTTGCAGCCCCAGAGTTCGAGCTGGACGCCGTTGACGTTGCCGGCGGGCTTGTCGCCGCCGGTGACGTCGACGCAGAGGCCGGACTGCGTGCCGGTGATCGAGCCGTCGGCGTTGAGCTTGAACTGCTGGTTCGTGCCGCCGTGGCAGGTCCAGACGATCAGCTTGGTGCCGGCCGCCGTCCCGCCGTCGTTCGCGTCCAGGCAGAGGCCGTTGGCCCGCAGCTCACCGGCGCTCGTGAACGTCCAGGACTGGTTCGCGCCGCCGTCGCAGTCCCAGATGTCGACCTTGGTGCCGGGCGTGGTGACGTTGCCGTTGATGTCGATGCAGCGTGCCGACGACGCGCCCTGCAGCGGCTGGGCGGTGCCGACGCTGCTGCCGCTCGCATTGGCTTTCACGCGGTAGATGACGGTGCTGTGCGACGGGACGTTCGCGCTGATCGTGCCGGTGCTGGTGGTCAGTTCCTTCGACCACAGGTTGGTCAGCCGGTAGTTCGCCGCGGCGGGCAGCCCGGCCGCGGCGGCCGTCGTGGAGACGGTTTTGGTCGTGCCGTTTTCGTTGAACAGCACGACGGCGACGTCGCCGTTTTGGAGCGGCTTCTTGAGGACGTCGACGCCGTTTCCGGTGGCGATGCGGGTCGCCTGCTTGCCGAGCGGGTCCTGGTCGACGGCGATGACGTCCGAGTTGAGGTAGGTCGAGAAGGTGGCGACGCCGGCGCTGCGGAGGTCGGCGCCCGCGATCAGGGGCGCGGCCATCGCGGCCCAGAGCGTGAAGTGGGCGCGGTCCTCCTGGAAGTCCATGCCGTCGCCGACCTCGAGCATGTCCGGGTCGTTCCAGGCGCCGGGCTTCGCGGCGGAGGCGAGGCCGACGTTCTGGCGGTAGATCGAGTCGATGCTGCCCCAGTTGTTGGTGATGTCGCCGGTGGTGCGCCACAGGTTGCCGACGTCCGGCGCCCAGGTCGACGGGGAGAAGTTGCCCCATTCGCAGATGCTGTAGGCGATCGGGCGGCCGGTGGCCTTGAGGGCGTCGCGCATCGCGGAGTAGCGGCGGACGTAGTCCTGCTGGGTTTCGCCGGCCGGGCTGCCGCAGTTGTCGTACTTGAGGTAGTCGACGCCCCAGCTCGCGAAGCTGTTCGCGTCGGTCTGCTCGTGGCCGAGGCTGCCGGGGTAGTGCTGGCAGGTTTCGGTGCCGGCACTCTCGTAGATCCCGAACTTCATCCCGCGTGCGTGGATGTAGTCGCCGAGGGCCTTGAGGCCGCTGGGGAACTTCGCCGGGTCGGCGACGAGGTGGCCGGCGGCGTCACGGTTGCGTGTCATCCAGCAGTCGTCGAGGTTGACGTAGGTGTAGCCGCGGTCGCGCATCCCGGAGCTGACCATGAGGTCGGTGGTCTGCTTGACCAGGGTTTCGTTGATGTTGCACTCGAAGGTGTTCCAGGTGTTCCAGCCCATCGGCGGGGTTCTCGCGAGCCCGTTCTCCAGGGCGTCGGCGGGTGGGCTCACGAGCCCGGCGGCGGCGATGGCGGTGGCGAGGACGGCGAGGACTCGGCGCATGGCGGCTCCAACCGGACGACGGTGTAGGCAGGAGGACTAGACCACTGTTCTTGCTCAGCACAGCGCAGCATCCGTGTCGGATGCTGCGCGGTCAAGCGCCATTTTGAGTATTCTTGTTGGATTCCCGACTAAAGTTGCGTGTTTTCTTGAAGCAATCGCCGGGCGACGTCAACGGTCGCGGCCCCCGCGACGGCCATGGCCTCGGTGTCCCGCAGCGCTCGGCAGAGAACGAAGGCGCCTTCGAGGTTGTTGACGGCGGTGATGGTCAGGGTCCGGGCATTGTTGGGGGTCAGCCCGAACTTGCCGAACTTCTCGGTCCCGGCGTCGATCCAGGCGGTGAAGACCTCGGCGGTGGCCTGCCGCAGCGGCTCGTTGGTGGCGGCGACCTCCAGGGCAACGGTCGCGATCGGGCAGCCTTCGACGTAATCGGTGGCTTCGAGCGTCGCGATCCCGGCGGCGAAGAAGGCCTCGACCCCGCTGACGAGATCGGGCGCGGGCGCGATGAAGAGGTCGAAGAGCTGGATGTAGGCGAGCCCGGAGGTGCGAATGACCTCCTGGCCGAGCTGCTCCTTGCCACCGGGAAAGAAGTGGTAGAGCGACCCGAAGGGAGCATTCGCCTCGCTGACGATCTGTTTGAGCCCGGTGCCGCTGTAGCCGTTGCGCCTGAACAGTTCCGCGCCGGCGGCCATGATGCGTTCTTTGGTCCCTGCCACGGAGTCGAGGATACGCGCTCACTAGAGCGTTCTACCGACTCCGGCCTTGTCCACACCCGGCCCGTGATGTGGACAAGCGGGCGCCGAACACGGCTTTTCGCGGGTTCCGTCAGCCACCCCCGATACACTGGGTGCGGGGCCGGACCCCCGGAGAGGGCGGGGGCTGCGTTGGGGGCGCTTCGTCGGGGCGCTGCTAGTGGATGTCCCAGGCCGGGCCCGGGTCCTCGGCGTCGTCGCGCAGGATCGTGCCCTCGATCAGCCCGTACGGCCGGTCCGCCGCGTAGAACACCTCGTTGTCGTTCTTCAGCCCGAACGGGCTCAGGTCCACCAGGAAGTGGTGCTTGTTCGGCAGCGACAGCCGCACCTCGGCCACCTCCGGCCGCGCTTCCAGCACGGCCGAGCCCATCGCGTACAGCGTCTGCTGCAGCGAAAGGCTGTGCTTCGTCGCGAAGGTCTCCAGCATCACGCGCCGGATCTCGCGGTGGCTTTCGGCCCAGTCGATGTCCTCGCCCTGGTAGCGCCACTTCGCCGTGACGGCGGTGGCGAGGATCCGGTCGTCGGTCTCGGCGAGCGTTGTGTACTGGTCGCGCGGGAAGCCGTGGAACTCCGAACCGGTCGACTTGAGCAGGGTCAGGCCGTCGATGCCGGACACGATCCACGCCCGGCCGTCCCGAATCGAGACGGCAGTGGTGCGGCGTTCGTCGCCCGAGCGGCTGAACGCGTGGTCGTGCGGCCCGCCGCCGACGGCGATCCGGTCCCAGCCGTGCTCGTCGACCTTGATCCGCGCGCCGGTGATGTTGCCCTGCGTGCCGGTGAAGTGCCGTGCCAGGCGCAGCGCGAAGTCCTCGATCTCGCCGACCGGCGCCTCCTTCGCGAAGGCGTACACAGTGTTCTTCTGCGTGTCGGTCGCGAGCACGCCCGCGTTGTCGCCGGTGAGGTGCGTCGCGGCGAGCTCGCCGCGCAGCGACGTCGACACGGTGAGGTCCTTCAGGTGGTGCACGGGGCCGTCGCGGCGCACCGTCACCAGGCGGACCTCCGCCTTGCCGTACTGGTTGGGGCCCAGGGTGATGGCCACGGTTCAGCTCCCTCGGTAGGTCGAATAGGCGAACGGGCTGAGCAGGAGCGGCACGTGGTGGTGCGCGGTGCCGTCGGAAATCCGGAAGGTGAGCGCCACCTCCGGGAAGAAGGCGTCCGGGCCCAGGTGGGCGCCGGTGTCGAAGACCAGCCGGTAGACGCCGGGGTCCAGGGTTTCGGGGCCGAGGTCGCGGATGCGGCCGTCGTCGTCGGTGCGCCCTTCGGCGATCGGCTTTCCCTCGGCGGTCTCGAACCGGACGGCGATCCCCTTCGCGGGGCGCCCGGTCGCCGTGTCGAGGACGTGGGTGGTCACGAGGCTCACGCGGTCACCGCTTTCGCGAGTCGGAGTTCGGCGATCTTGAGCAGTTCCCGCCCGGCGACGGCCAGTTCGGTCGCCGGGTCGTTGTCCAGCCGTTCGCGCAGGATCTTCAGCAGTTCGTCACCACCGCGACCGCTGGCGCAGACGAGGTAGACGTGCCCGAACTTGGCTTCGTACTCGGCGTTCGCGGCGGCGAAGGCGCCGGCATTGTCCACACCGGACTGTTCACTCCGGGACCAGTCGCCCTCGGTGCCTTGCCGGTGCGGCTTTTCCCCGATCCGGGGGTGCGCGGCCATGGCCTGCCGGATCTCGTCGGTACTCAACGGGAGCTCGGCGGCGGCCTGCAGGGCATCCCGGTTCGCGTACGGCCGGCGTTCGAGCATCGCGTCCACCCAGCGGGGGACGGCGAGACAGGCGGTCAGCGCCGGACGCACGTCATCGGCGTCGGCGGCGTTGAAGTCGGTGAGGGTGAGCGGCACGGGGAACTCCTCGTGAGTGGCGTCCCGCTGACCGTACGTCGACGTCGGAGTTCCGTCAACATTTTGTTGAAACCGCTGGTCAGTCGGCTTCTCGGTTGAGGTAGTTGTAGACGGTGAACCGCGTGACACCCAGCGCGTCGGCCACCGAGGAGACGGATTTCCGCAGGCCGAAGGCGCCGCGTTCGCGCAGCAACCGGACGGCGCGCTGCTTGCCGGGCCGGTCGAGATCGCCGAGCTTGGCGCCCACTTCGCGTTCGACATCGGCGATGAGCCGGGCGAGGGCGTCGGTCAGCTCGACCGGTGCGGTGCCGCCAGGTGCGGGCTTCGCGCCGGCGGGTGCGTCGTTCTGCGGATCGGCTCGGCGCACCTGCAGGGTGACCTGCGTGGCGCCACCTTCCAGCGCCGCCTTCGCGATCGCCGGGAGTGCCTCGAAAAGTGCCTTGGCCTCGCCCCGCGCGAGCGTCCCGAACGGCCCGAAGTCCGTCTCCAGCCCCGCTTCCGCGGCGGCGTCCCGCGCGGCGAGCGCGTGCTCGGGCGGCGCACCCTCGCCGTGGAACGGTTCGCTCGTGAACTCCGCTTCAAGCCGCACGAGGATGACCGTAACGCGCCGCGTCCCTCGTTGACGAGCGGCGCGCGCCGTGGTTACTGTCGTTGTGCGAAACCGTCTTTCCGTACTGTGAAATCGGCGGTGGTTCATTCCTCCCGGAGAAGGGTTTTCGGATGGATCTTGTGGTGCGCGCGGCCCGGGCCGTCACGGCCGAGGGCGAGGTTCCGGCGACCGTCGGCATCGACGACGGCCGGATCATCGCGGTCGAACCCGGCGGCGCCGCGCTGTCCGGCGACCGCGAGCTCGACCTGGGCGACGACGTCGTGCTGCTGCCGGGACTCGTCGACACGCACGTCCACGTCAACGATCCCGGCCGCGCCGAGTGGGAGGGCTTCGAGACGGCGACCCGCGCGGCCGCCGCGGGCGGGGTGACCACGATCGTGGACATGCCGCTCAACAGCCTGCCGCCGACGGTCGACGTCGCGGCCCTGGAGGTCAAGCGCACGGCGGCGACCGGCCGCGTGCACGTGGACGTCGGTTTCTGGGGCGGCGCGATCCCCGGCAACGTCGGAGATCTGCGCGGACTGCACGAGGCTGGCGTGTTCGGCTTCAAGTGCTTCCTGCTGCATTCGGGTGTCGACGAGTTCCCGCCGCTCGACCCGGCGGGACTCGACGAAGCGTTGCGGGAGCTGAGTTCTCTCGACGCGCTGATGATCGTCCACGCCGAGGACGCGCACGAGATCGACGAGGCACCCGAGCCGCACGGAGGTCGCTATGTCGACTTTCTGCAGTCTCGGCCGCGCGCGGCCGAGAACCTCGCCATCACGCACGTCATCGAGGCGGCCCGCCGCAACGACGCCCGCGCGCACATCCTGCACCTGTCTTCGGCGGAGGCCCTGCCGCTGGTCGCTGCGGCACGCCGCGACGGGGTGGCGCTGACGGCCGAGACCTGCCCGCACTACCTCAGCTTCATCGCCGAGGAGATCCGCGACGGCGCGACGCAGTTCAAGTGCTGCCCGCCGATCCGGGAAGCGGCCAACCGCGAGTTGCTGTGGCAGGGGCTCGCCGACGGCGTGATCGACACCGTCGTCAGCGACCATTCGCCGTGCACGCCGGAGCTGAAACGCTTCGACAGCGGCGATTTCGGGCTCGCCTGGGGCGGGATCTCGAGCTTGCAGCTGGGGCTGCCGGCGATTTGGACGCAGGCGCGCCAACGCGGATTCGCGCTCACCGACGTCGTCCGCTGGATGGCCGAGCGCCCGGCCGCGCAGGCCGGGATGCGCCGCAAGGGGCACCTCGCGGTGGGCTACGACGCCGACTTCTGCGTGTTCGCGCCGGAGGAGGCGTTCGTGGTCGACGTCGCGAAACTGAAGCACCGCAACCCGGTCAGCGCGTACGACCGGCGGCCGCTCGCCGGCGTCGTGCGCTCGACCTGGTTGCGAGGCACCGAAATCACCGGCGACGCGCCACGCGGCGCGTTGCTGACCCGGGGGGACTGCTGAAATGGAGGCTGCCTTGTCCGACCGCGCCGACCGTGCTGACCGTCCTGAGTGGACAGAACTACCCGACCTCGCGTCACGCCGCTTCGGCGGGACGGTGATGTGGGCGACCGACGAGCTGTTCGCCGAGAAGGAGAACCTCGTCAACCCGTGGACGCCGGCGCACCGCGCCGAGACGTTCGGCCCGAAGGGCCAGGTCTACGACGGCTGGGAGACCCGCCGCCACCGCGAGCCGGGTGACGACCAGGCCGTTGTCCGCCTCGGCCTGGCCGGCACGGTCACCGGCGTCGTCGTCGACACGGCGTTCTTCAAGGGCAACTACCCCCCGTTCGTCTCGGTCGAGGCGGTGTCGGTGCCGGGCTACCCGAGCGCGGCGGAGCTGGCGTCGGCGGACTGGGACGTCCTGGTCGACCACGCTCCGGCGGCCGGGCACACGGAGAACTTCTACGCGGTCATCGGTTCGCGCCGGTACACGCACGTGCGGCTGACCCAGCACCCCGACGGCGGAGTCGCTCGCCTGCGCGTGCACGGCGCCCCGATCCCGGACCCGGAGTTGCTGGATCCGGACGCGCTCGACCTGGCGGCCCTGGAGAACGGCGCCCTGGTCACGGGGTGCAGCAACAAGTTCTATTCGTCGCCGAACAACCTGCTTTCGCCCGGACTGGCGGCGCATCAGGCGGAAGGTTGGGAGACGGCCCGCCGCCGCGACGACGGCAACGACTGGGTGACCCTCCGCTTGGCCGGCGCGGGCATCGTCCGGTTCGCCGAGCTGGACACGAGCAACCTCAAGGGCAACGCGCCCGGCTGGGCGTCGGTCAGCGGCCGCGACACGTACGGCGAGTGGGTCACGCTGTTGCCGAAGACCCGCTTGCAGCCGGACACCCGCCACCGGTTCGCGCTGAAGGAGGGCCCGGAGGTCACGGAGGCCCGCCTGGACATCTACCCGGACGGCGGGCTGGCCAGGCTGCGCCTGTTCGGCCGGCTCACCGAAGCGGGCCGGACGAACCTGAAGGCCCGTTTCTCCAAGACGCGGTGAGGCTGCGCGAGCCATCGGTCTTCTGCTGACGCCTCGACCGGCGGCTCGCGATCAGCTCGCGGGCCGCCTGCTTGCCTGCGGCTCGCGCGATCAGCCGGCGTTCGGCCGGTTGAGGTAGGCGGACGCCAGCGACAGCACGCAGGCGCAGCCGATGATCGCGCTCACCCACCACTCCAGCCCGGCCGCGACGCTCCAGACGAAGGCCGCCGCCGCCAGCACGGCGACGAGGATGTTCCGGAACTGCAGCGGGGTCGGTTTGGCCATGCCGCCAGCCTCTCACGGGCGCGAGTCGAACAACTGCGCGCCCGGGAGGAGCCATCGCCGAACGCGATCTCCCTGCCCGCGGTCCAGCCGGCGTCAGACCTCCGCGCGCTCTCCCGGCTCGAGCAGCACGAGCCGGTCGGTGAGGCCGGCCGCCGCGAACTCCTTCCGGAGCGCGTCCGGACCTTCGCTGAAGTGCTGCCAGCCGCGGAAGTGCAGCGGCACCACCGTCGCCACCCCGAGCACCTTCGCCGCTTCGGCGGCGTTCGCACTGGTCAGCGTCAGGGGAGCGCCGTCGAAGAGCGCCGTCCGGGCGGCGCCGGCGAACAGCACCGCGACATCGACGCGGAACCGCGACGCGATCTCCCGCACCAGCTCGACCGACGCGTTGTCCCCGCTCACGTACACCGTCGGCAGGCCGTCGCCGCTGAGCACGAACCCGGTGACCTCGCCGGTCGTCGGCTCGGCACCCTCCGGCCCGTGCAGCGCCGGGACGGCGGTGACCGTCAGCGCTCCGACGCGCGTCTCCTCCCACGGCCGCAGGCCCCGCGCGGTCCCGCCCAGCCGCTCGGCCCCGCTGGGCGTGACCAGCGTCAGCGGCACCGTCCCGAGGTAGGCGCGGCCCCGGTCGTCCAGGTTGTCGGGGTGCTGGTCGTGGGACAGCAGCACGGCGTCCACCACGCCGACCGCGTCTTCGGTCAGCACCGAGTCCTCGGTCTTGACCAGCACCCGGTTGCCGATCGAGTGATCACCGGGCGCGTCGAAGGTCGGGTCGGTGAGCAGCCGGACGCCGCCCAGCTCCAGGAGTGCGGTCGGGCCGCCCGACAAGGTGATCCCCAGGTTCTCGGTCATACCCCGGCCAACAGCGGGAACGGACGTTCTCTTCCCTAGGGTGCCGACTGCCTCCGGGAGCTGATCACGCCGGTGTTGAACCCGGCCAGATGGAGCCCGCCCGCGAAGCGTGCGTGGTCGATCTTCACGCACCGGTTCATCACGACGTCCAGCCCGGCGTCCCGTGCCCGGTCGGCCACCGGTTCGTGCCACAACCCGAGCTGCAGCCACAGCGTCCGCGCGCCGGCGTCGATCACCTCTTCGGCCACCTGAGGCAGGTCGTCGTGCTTCCGGAACACGCTCACCAGATCCGGTTTTTCCGGTACGTCCTTGAGCGAGGCGTACACCGGTTTTCCGAACAGCGTGTCCAGCCGCGGGTTGACGAAGTTGACCTCGTAGCGCGTCGACGACAGCAGGTACGTCGCTACGAAGTAGCTGGGCCGCGCCGGGTTGGCGGACGCACCGACCAGCGTTACCGACTTCGTCCGGCCGAGGATCGCCCGCCGCTCGACGGCTCCCACCGCATGCGTCATCCGGCCACCGCCTTCCCCAGGGCCTGGTCGAGATCCCAGAGGATGTCGTCGAGGTCCTCCAGGCCGATCGACAGCCGGATCAGATCGGGCCCGACGCCCGCGGCCGCGAGCTGGTCCTCCGACAGTTGCGCGTGCGTGGTCGACGCCGGGTGGATCACGAGCGTCCGCGCGTCTCCGACGTTCGCCAAGTGCGAGAGCAGCTCCACCGACTCGACGAACTTCTCGCCCGCCGCGCGGCCACCGTCGATACCGAACGAGAACACCGCGCCCGGCCCGGCGGGCAGGTACTTCTTCGCCAGTTCGTGGTGTGGGTGGGCGGGCAGCCCGGCGTACGACACCCACGCCACGCGTGGGTCGGCTTCGAGGTACTCGGCGACCGCCCGGGCGTTGGCCACGTGCGCATCCATCCGCTGCGGGAGCGTCTCGACCCCTTGCAACAGCAGGAAAGCCGAGTGTGGCGACAGGACCGCGCCGATGTCCCGCAGCTGCTCGGCGCGCAGCCGGGTGCAGAACGCGTATTCGCCGAAGTTCTCCCAGTACCTCAGGCCGCCGTAGCTCTCCACGGTCTCGGTCATCCGCGGGAACTTCCCGTTGCCCCAGTCGAACTTCCCGGACTCGACGACGACCCCGCCGAGCGTCGTCCCGTGACCGCCGAGGAACTTCGTCGCCGAGTGCAGCACGATGTCGGCGCCGTGCTCGATCGGGCGGCACAGGTACGGCGTTGCCAGCGTCGCGTCCACCACCAGCGGGATGTCGTGGGCGTGTGCGAGATCCGCCAGCGCCGCGAGGTCGGCGATGCCGCCACGGGGGTTGCCGATCACTTCGGTGTAGAGCAGCCGGGTCCGGCCGGTGATCGCGGCCGCGTAGTCGTCGATGCCGCCGCTGACGAACGTCGTCTCCACGCCGAACCGCCTGAGCGTGCCGGTCAGCTGGGTGACCGTGCCGCCGTAGAGGCCGCTCGCCGACACGATGTGATCGCCCGCTTCGGTGAGCGCGCTGAAGGTGAGGAACTCCGCGGCCTGCCCGCTGGCGGTGGCAACGCCGCCGATGGCGCCCTCGAGGCTGGCGATCCGCTCCTCGAACGCGGCCACGGTCGGGTTCCCGATGCGGCTGTAGATGTTGCCGTATTTCTGCAGCGCGAAGAGGTTCGCCGCGTCGGCGGCGTCCTCGAAGACGAAGCTCGTGGTCTGGTAGATCGGCACGGCCCGCGCGCCGGTCGCCGGATCAGGAGTTCCGCCCGCGTGCAGTGCTCGGGTGCGGAAGCCCCAGGTGCGTTCACTCATCGGTTCTCACCGTAACTGTCCTCCCCTTCGGATGGCCACGCCTCTCAGGTGGTGGGCAGGACCATTTCGTGCTGCCGAGCGTAGCACGATTTGAAATTCCGTGCGCTACACTCGAAAGCATGAAATGTGCCGCTTGTGGCAAGCCGCTGCCACCTCGGCGGGGAGCTGGGCGAAACCGCCAGTACTGCGACGCCACGTGTCGGAGCGCAGCCCGTCGGCAGCGGGCGCACGTAAAGAATGACTTGACAACCCGGCCGCGTCAATCCACTCTTGACGTTGTGCCCGGAGGACCTTTGGCCGCGGTGGGCGAGGCATTGCGGAAAGTCCGTGACGCCGAAGCGACACTGCGGGGCGCCGTGGACGCGGCCAGGACGGCCGGGCACACCTGGCAGGAGCTCGGCGACCTGCTGGGCACCAGCCGGCAGGCCGCCTTCCAGCGGTTCGGCCGGCCGGTCGACCCGGCGACGGGAGCGTCCATGGCGGAGCTGAAGCTGCCCGACGCGATCCACCGCGCCGAGGGGCTCGTGGCGGAGCTCGTCGGCTGTCAGTGGCACGACGTGCGCCGGGACTTCGACGACCGCATGCAGGCCGCGGTCGGCGAGGACGAGCTGCGGCTGGCCTGGGCCCAGGTGGCCGGTTCGGTCGGGCAGTACGAGGGGATGGGGGAGCCGTATGCGCGGTCCACGGGCGACTACACGGTCGTCCACATGCCGCTGGCGTTCGAGGCCGGCGAGCGGACCGTGCTGGTGACCTATCGCGAAGACGGCCAGGTGGCCGGGCTGTGGATCCGGCCGCCCGAACAGTAGCGGTGACATCAGGGGGAACGATGGAAACTCAGGGGGAACGATGAAGACGGCGATAGCGGGAGTGCTCGTGGTCCTGGCGCCGCTGGTGGCTCCGGCGGCCCAGGCCGCCGAGGTGCCCACCGCGACGCACCAGCTCGAGTGGGTGGCCGACGCGACCGGGCGCGTCCCGGTGTCCGACACCGAGGTGCGCGAGCACGTCGCCCAGGTCCTGCTGACCGCCGTGGGCGGTACGGCGGGCGTTAACGGCGCGCTCGCGCAGCTCGGCCCGATCGAGCTGAAACGGATCGTCACCGAGGCACCGGACCATGTCGAGGCGGCGGTCCACGGCCCCGCCGACGACTACCTGCTCGACCTCCACGTCGACCAGGCCGGGCTGATCGACGGGCTCAAGGCGAGCCCGGACGACCCGGTCCCGGCGTCCTGGCCGGAGGTCGACGCGCAGCTCGCGGCGCTCGGCGCCCGCGTGTCGTTCGGCGCGTCGGAGATCCTCCCGGACGGGCGCTGCCGGGACGTGCACGGCGTGCGCGAGGACGTGCAGCGGCCGCTCGGCTCGGCCTTCAAGCTCTACGTCCTGGGCGCGCTCGGCAAGGCGGTCGCCGAGCACAAGGCGTCCTGGAGCGAGCCGGTGGCGATCCGCGACGACTGGAAGAGCCTGCCGTCCGGGGTGCTGCAGAACGAGCCGGCCGGCACGCGGCTCCCGCTGTCCGAATACGCGGACAAGATGATCTCGATCAGCGACAACACGGCGACCGACCACCTGATCCACCGGCTCGGCCGGGACGCCGTGCAACGGCAGGTCACCGCGTTCGGCAACCAGCGGCCGTCGGCGAACATCCCGTTCTTGACCACGAAGGCGATGTTCGAGCTCAAGGCCACGCAGTACCCGGCTCGCGCGGATGCCTACCTGGCGCTGCCACGCTGGGCGCGTACCGCGGCGGTGGCCGGGCTGGAACGCCTCCCGCTCACCGGTCTCCAAGGCTGGCAGACGCCCGAGAAGATCGACGACATCGAGTGGTTCGGTTCACCGGGCGACATCTGCCGCGCGTTCTCGGGGCTGCAGAAGGAGAACCAGCCGGAGATCGGGCACGCGCTGTCGCTGAACGACGGTGGCCTGGGACTCGACCGGGTGAAGTTCCCGGAGGTCTGGTTCAAGGGCGGCAGCGAACCCGGCGTGCTGACCTTGAACTACCTGGCGCGCACCGCGGACGGTCGGTCGCTGGTCACCAGCGTCATGGTGTCGGACCTGGTCGCGCCACTGAACGAAAACCACGTGGCGGCCCGGGGAATCGCCGTCGCGAAGGGCGCGGTGGCGCTTCTCGCGGCTACGCTTCGTCCGTGACGGTGCGGTGGACCCTGACGATGGACTGCGCGGAACCTCGCGCGCTGGCGAGGTTCTGGGCGGTGGCCCTCGGCTACATCGAGCGGCCGCCACCCGCCGGGTTCGCCACCTGGGAAGCCTGGTTCGCGCACCAGGGCGTGCCCGAGGAGGAATGGGGCGACGGCGCCTACCTGAGCGATCCGGAAGGCGTGCTGCCGAGCCTGAGCTTGCTCAAGGTGCCCGAGGGCAAGGTCGCGAAGAACCGCCTCCACCTGGACCTCCAGGCCGGCGGCGGCCGGGAGGTCCCGTGGGAGACGCGCTGGGAGCGGGTCGTCGAAGCGGTCGCCCGCCTCACCGCGGCGGGCGCGACGGTGCTGTACGAAGACGAGTGGAACGGGCGCCCCGACCACGTCTTGATGGCGGATCCGGAGGGCAACGAGTTCTGCGTGCTCTGAGCTGTCGATCCGGGTGCCTCGAGTTCGTGTAGGAGGTGGATCCGGATCACGAAGGAGTGCTCATGACTTTCACCGCCGAAGAGATCGACTACCTGCGTTCGCAGCCGCTTGCCCGGGTGGCGACGCTCGGAGCGGGGGAGCAGCCGGACGTCGTCCCGCTCGCGTTCGAGTTCGACGGCGAACACTTCTGGGTCGGTGGCGTCGGCGCGGCGGTGGCGGCGACTCGCAAGTTCCGGAACGTCGCCGCCGGCCGCCGGAAGGTCGCCCTGGTGGTGGACGACCTGGTGTCGTTGCAGCCGTTCGTCGCCCGCGCGATCCGCGTGTACGGCGACGCGGACGAGCCCGTCGAACGGACCGGGCCGGTCGGGCCGGGGCTGTACTCCCGGATCACCCCGCGGGTCTCGTGGAGCTGGAACATGGCGGGGGAGCCCGCGGGCGAGGCGTGGTACGAGCCGAGGAAGGTGGTTCATGGGTAGCTGATCGGACGCCTGGATGACCGAGATCACCGGCGGCGTCGCGCGTTCTCGTCACATCGGCCGCCGTCGCGGGGTCTACTGCTACGACTGCGACGCGGAAGGAACGGGACACGGTGGACACGCTGACCGAGCGGTTCGAGCAGGAGCGGGCGCGGCTGCGGGCGGTCGCCTACCGGATGCTCGGTTCGGCGAGCGAGGCCGACGACGCGCTCCAGGAGGCCTGGCTGCGGTTCGACCGCACCGACACGGGTGAGGTCGAGAACGTCGGCGCGTGGCTGACGACCGTCGTCGCGCGGGTGTGCCTGTCGATGCTCCGGACGCGCCGCAACCACCGCGAGGAACCCCTGGACGGCCGGCCCGAGCAGGGCGAGGACCGCCGCGACCCCGAGCAGGAAGCCGAGCTGGCCGACTCGGTCGGGCTGGCGCTGCTGGTGGTGCTCGACGCGCTGGCGCCGGCCGAGCGGGTCGCGTTCGTGCTGCACGACATGTTCGCCGTGCCGTTCGACGAGATCGCGCCGATGATCGACAAGACGCCGGCCGCGGCCCGGCAGCTCGCGAGCCGTGCCCGGCGGAGGGTCAAGGGCGGCACCGCGGCGGACGCGGGCCTGCCCCGGCGGCGCAAGGTCGTCGAGGCGTTCCTGGCCGCGTCGCGTGGTGGCGACTTCGAAGCGTTGCTCGCGCTCCTGGACCCGGACGTGGTGCTGCGCGCGGACCGGTTCGTCGGCCCGAGCCCGGCGCCGGTCGTGCTGCGCGGCGTCGAGAACGTGCGCAAGGGTGCGGTACTCGCGTCCGAGCGGGCCCGGGCCAGCGAGCTGGCCCTCGTCGACGGCTCGCCCGGGCTGCTGTGGGTGCGCGAGGGGCGGCTGTCGGTCGTCTTGGCGTTCCAGGTGGACGGCGACCGGATCACCGGCATCGAGGTCATCGCCGACCCGGAGCGGCTGCGCGGGCTGGAGCTGTCGGTCCTCGGCTGACGCGCGTCAGCCGAGGGCAGCGCGAAGCCGCGCTTCGCGCTCGGCCGGCGTCTGACGCGGGCAGCTCACGCACTTCGGGTTGCCGACCTCGTAGATCAGGCAGCAGGACGCGCGACGCACGGCAGGCGTCCGGCCGACCCGCTGGAAACGGGGCCTCGGCAGGTCCAGCCCGATCGCCGCCACGAGCGGCTCGGCCAGGGCCATCGCGCGCTCCGGGTCGGGCGTCCACAGCAGCCGGTTGCCGATCGAGTCGGTGGCGATCGCGCCGAGGGCGCGCGCACGAGCGCCGGTGACGGCGGCGATCGTCGTGATGGCGGCCCCGAGCGCCCCGCCGAACGCGGCGCCCAGTTCGGGCAGCCCGCCGGCGAGGGCCCGGGTGGACCGGGCGCCGAGGAACCGGCCGTCGGCGAGGAGGTCGATCTCCATGGCGTCGAGCGACGGGTCAACCAGCGCGGGCCCCGCTGACCGCTCGGCGGCCGGCGGGGCAGCCGGTGCCGAGCCCACGGTCGGTCCGCTCGCTGAGCGCTTCGCTCGGCCGGCCGGTACTGGGTCGGGGGCGCCCTCCGTCGCGGCGACCAGGCTCTCCAGCGCCGGGGCCACCAGAACCGAGGAAAGTGAGTACCACCAGATCGTGCCGAGCACCTCCGGCCGGGCGCAGCCGTAGAGCTTGGCCGCGCCGCCGATGCGGGCGCGGACCCACTCCGCGTCCGCGAGCAGGGTCGCGGGCGCCATCCAGTCGGGCTTCACGTCACCCAGCCTTCCAGAACGCCTTCACAGCCGCCGATAGGTCGAAACCGTGAACGACACCGTCACCGGCTGGGTCTCCGTCACCGCGTCCAGGCGGGAACGACGGTCACCGCGGTCCAGGTGAAAAGCCGTCGGACCCATCTCCACCGCCTGGCGGATCTGCCGCGGGGTCAGCTGCGCCGTCCGGCGGACCTCCGTCCGTCCCGTGCGGGCGAAGTACTCGCCGAGAGTGCCGTCCAGGCGCTCCTCCTTGCGCTCGTCCACCGACAGCACCAGGTCGCCCAGCTCACCGAGGTGGTCCGGCGCCGGGGACGCCACCGTCAGCAGCCCGCCGGGCCGCAGGACGCGGTGGAACTCCGGCCCGTTGCGCGGCGCGAAGACGTTCAGCACCGCCGAGGCCACCTCGTCACCCACCGGCCACGGCTCCCACAGGTTCCACACCGCCGCACCCAGGCGCGCGTGGGCGCGGGCCGCGCGTCGCAACGCCACCGCGGAAACGTCCAACGCCAGGCCGTATGCGGCAGGAGCCGCCTCCAGGACGTGCGCCAGGTAGTAGCCCGTCCCGGCGCCGGCGTCGATCACGAGACCGTCGGCCTCCGCGCACGCGCGGGCCAGCTCGTCCGCGAGCGGCCGGTACGCGCCCGACGCCAGGAAGTCCGCGCGGGCCGCGACCATCGGTGCCGTGTCCGCCGTGCCGGCCGGGATTCGCGCGTGCAACAGGTTCACGTAACCCTGCCGGGCTAGATCGAACGAGTGGCCGGTCGAGCAACGCAGCGTGCGATCGACGGCCTCCAGCGGCGTGCCGCACACCGAACAGCGCAACGCCTCCACGACCCGGGGTGGCAGTGGGTCATTCCCGTGGTCACGCGAGGTCATGGGGATATTCGACCACGACGTAACGCAACCGGACACTCCAGGACACGTCCCGGGAAACCTGGCCGTAACAACCGGGCACGGACAGTTCACGCGGGTGAAACCTCTCGCGCCGCCTCGTGAAACACCGCGAGCCAAAACTGCCTTCGCAGGACACCCAGGGCACGGGAGGACGATGTGCTGAACGCAGGAGACACCGCATGGGTATTGGCCAGCGCCGCGCTGGTCATGCTCATGACCCCAGGATTGGCGTTCTTCTACGGCGGCATGGTCCGCGCGAAGAGCGTCTTGAACATGCTGATGATGAACTTCATCGCGCTGGCCGTGGTGGGGGTGCTCTGGGCCCTGTACGGCTTCTCGATGTCGTTCGGCGACGACGCCTTCGGCGGCCTGGTCGGTAACTTCCACTTCGCCGGCTTGGAGAACACCTTCGGGAAGCTCGCCGGCTTCGCGGTCGCCGCCACCGACTCGTCGCCCGCCGTGGCCTGGCCCGGCACCGACGCGCTACCGGTGCTCGCGTTCGTCATGTTCCAGCTGATGTTCGCCATCATCACGCCCGCGCTGATCTCCGGCGCCATCGCCGACCGGGCGAAGTTCTGGGGCTGGACGCTGTTCGTCGTCATCTGGGTGACGATCGTGTACTTCCCGGTCGCGCACTGGGTGTTCTCGTTCAACGGCTTCATCGGTGAGAACTCGGTCGGCGGCTGGATCGCCAACAACCTCAAGGCGCTCGACTTCGCCGGTGGTACCGCGGTCCACATCAACGCCGGTGCCGCGGGCCTCGCCCTGGCGATCGTGCTCGGCAAGCGCAAGGGCTGGCCGAAGGACACCGGCCGTCCGCACAACGTGCCGTTCGTCCTGCTCGGCGCGAGCCTGCTGTGGTTCGGCTGGTACGGGTTCAACGCCGGTTCGGCGCTGGCCGCCAACGACCTCGCCGCCGTCGCGTTCACCAACACCACCGTCGCCACCGCCGCCGCCGTCCTCGGTTGGCTGGTCGTCGAGCAGCTCAAGTTCGGCAAGCCGACCACGCTCGGCGCGGCCTCCGGCGCGGTCGCCGGCCTGGTCGCGATCACCCCGGCGTGTGGTTTCGTGAGCCCGCTCGGGGCCATCGCGATCGGCCTCATCGCCGGCGTCCTCTGCGCGCTGGCCATCTCGCTCAAGTTCAAGTTCGGCTTCGACGACTCGCTCGACGTCGTGGGCGTCCACTTGGTCGGCGGCATCGTCGGCACGCTGCTGATCGGCTTCTTCGGCACGACGAGCGTCAACGCGCTCGGCGCCGACGGCCTCTTCTACGGCGGTGGGTTCACCCAGCTGGGTCGTCAGGCGGCGGCCGCGGGCGCGGTGCTCGTGTACTCCTTCGTCCTGACCTTCATCATCGGCTTCGCGATCAAGAAGGCGGGCGGTTTCCGGGTCAGCACCGAGGACGAGGTCAGCGGCATCGACGAGGCGCAGCACGCGGAAAGCGCGTACGACTTCACCGGGACGGGCGGTGGCCTCGGTCACCCGACGACCATCCCGGTCAAGTCCGCCACCGGCACCGCGAAACTCGAGGGGAGCAAGGCATGAAGCTCATCACGGCGATTGTCAAGCCGTTCACGCTCGACGACGTCCGCTCCGCGCTGGAGCAGCTGGGCGTGCTGGGCATGACGGTCAGCGAGGTCCAGGGCTACGGCCGGCAGAAGGGCCACACCGAGGTCTACCGCGGCGCCGAGTACTCGGTGGACTTCGTGGCCAAGCTGAAGATCGAGGTCGTCACCGACGACACCAACGTCGAGAAGGTCCTCGAGGCCATCACGACGGCCGCGCACACCGGCAAGATCGGCGACGGCAAGGTGTGGGTGACCCCGGTCGAGACGGTCATCCGGGTACGGACCGGCGAGCGCGGCACGGACGCGCTATAGGCGACCGGGACATGGCCGACGGGGGCGAACTGGTCAAGGCCACCGAGCGTTTGCTCGAGGGCAGGCACGGGAGGCTGGGGGCGTCCGCACTGCGGGCGGCCCTGGTCGACCTCTACGAGTTCTGGCTGGGCAGGGGAGCCTCGGCGGCCGGCGTCGACACCGCGGAAGCGGGTGTCGCGCTGGTCGCCGTGGGCGGGCTCGGCCGCCGGGAGCTGGTGCCGTTCTCCGATCTCGACCTGCTGCTGGTGCACAACGGCACCAGCGGCATCGCCGAGATCGCGGACGCGCTCTGGTATCCCTTGTGGGACGCGAAAATCGGGCTCGACCACTCGGTCCGCACGCCCGGCGAAGCACTGAAGGTCGCCTCGGAGGACCTTCGCACGGCCATGGGCCTGCTCGACGCCCGGCACCTCTCCGGGGACGCCGAGCTGACCGGCCGCCTGGTTTCCGCGGCGCGCGACCAGTGGCGCCGCACCGCGCGCAAGCAGATCCCGGACATGACGGCGTCGGTCCGGCAGCGCTGGACCCGCAGCGGCGAGATCGCGCAGTCCGCCGAACCCGACCTCAAGCACGGGCGGGGCGGGCTGCGGGACTTCGCCGTCCTGGAAGCCCTGGCCGCGGCGCAGCTCACCGCGCGCCCCGGCGAAGAGCTCCTGGAGGCCAAGGAGCTCCTGCTCGACGTCCGCACCGAGCTGCGGCGCGAGATCCGGCGCGAACGCGACGTCCTGTCCGCGCCGGAGGCCGAGCTGGTGGCCTCCGAGCTCGGCTTCGGTGATCGCTTCACCTTGGCACGCAAGCTTTCCGGTGCGGGACGCACGATCGCGTACGCGCTCGACGTCGCCCTCCGGTCCACTGTGGAGCAACCGAAGCCGCGGTTCGGACGGCGCCCGGCGCGGACGCCGCTCGCCGAGAACGTCGTCCTGCACGGGAACGAGGTCGCGCTGGCCCGCGACGCCGTCCCGGCCAAGGATCCGGCGCTGCTGCTGCGGGTCGCGGCCGCGTCGGCGCGCACGGGAAAGCCCATCGCGCTCGGCACGCTCAAGGCGCTGGCTGAATCGGCGCCGGAACTGCGGGCGCCGTGGCCGCCCGAGGCGTTGAACGCCCTGGTCGAGCTGCTCGGCGCGGGGGAGGGCCTGGTCGACGCGGTCGAGGCGCTCGACCGGACCGGGCTGTGGGCCCGGCTGTTCCCCGAGTGGGGCGCGGTCCGCGACCTGCCGCCGCGCTCGCCGGTGCACCAGTGGACGGTCGACCGGCACCTCGTCCGCACCTGCGTCGAGGCCGCCAAGCTGACCACCACGGTGTCGCGGCCGGACCTGCTTTTGATCGGCGCGCTGCTGCACGACATCGGCAAGGGCCGCGACGCCGACCACTCGGAGCTGGGCGCCAAGATCTCCGCTCAGGTCGCGACGCGCCTGGGGCTGAGCCCGGCGGACGCGGCGACGGTGTCGGCGATGGTCCGCCACCACCTCCTGCTGCCGCACACCGCGACGCGCCGCGACATCAGCGAGCCGGAGACGGTCACGCGGGTGGTGAAAACCCTGGACGGCGACATCGTCCTGGTCGAGCTGCTGCACGCGCTCACGCAGGCGGACTCGCTGGCCACCGGCCCCGGTGTCTGGACGGACTGGAAGGCGCGGCTGCTCGCCGAGCTCGTCACGGGTTGCGAAGAAGTGTTGCGCGGCAAGGGGTTCACCGCGCCCGAGCCGATGGACGACGAACAGCGCGAGCTCGTCGCCCAGGCCGTGGCTTCGGGCACGGGTGAGATCCGGATCAGCGCGCACGGCAAGGTCGTCACGGTCCTGCTGGCCGTGCCGGCCCGCGCGGAGCTGTTGGCGCCGGCGGCGGGTGTGCTGGCGCTGAACTCCCTGGAGGTGCACTCGGCGATCCTGCGCGGCCACGACGGCGGGCGCGCCGGCGTGTTCACGGCGTCGCCGAAGTTCGGCTCGCTGCCGGACGCGACGCTGCTGCGCGAGCAGTTCGCCCGCGCGGTCGCCGGCACCCTCCCGCTGACCCAGCGCCTGGCCGCGAAGGAACGCGACTACGGCTCGTCGGACGCGGCCCCGGTCGCGCCGAAGGTCCTCTGGTTCGACGACGAGACGAGCGGACCCGACACCGTCGTCCTCGAACTGCGTGCCGCCGACCGGATCGGCCTGCTGTTCCGGGTCGCGGGTGCCCTGCGCCGCTGCGACGCGGAGGTCCGCTGGGCGAAGGTCTCGACGCTGGGTGGCGCGGTGGTGGACTCGTTCGCGGTGACGCCCCGCGGCGGCCGCATCGAGCCCGGCTGGCGGCGCGAGGTGGAGCAGGCGATCGTGGCCGCGGCTTCCTGAGCGGATCGGTTCACCCCGGCCGGGGTGAACCGATCCGCCGGCCGGGTCAGGTCGCCGGGTGAGCCATGCCGGCGACGGCCACGTGCGCGGCCTCGGGCGTACCGAACCACCGGCGCAACGCGTCTTCCAGCCCTGGGCCGCCGGACCACACGACGTAGCCATCCGGCCGGACGAGCCGCGGCTCGGCCCCAGACCGCGTCTCGACCCGGCCGGCCCACCCCTCGGGAAGCGTCGCCCCGATCAGCACCGCGCGGCCGTCCGGTGCGGCCGAAACCGCGGCGCGACCGGACACCCCCGGGTACGTCACCCCGAGACCCGAGAGCTCCGAAGCGACGGCGCGGCGAGCCTCGGGGACGACCAGCAGCCCCGTGACGACCTCCCGCACGGCCGCCGCGTCCGGATCGGGCACGCCGAGCACCGCCTGGGCCCGGGTGCTGACCAGCACACGGGCGGCGACCGGGTGGCGCTCGTCGTGGTAGCTGTCGAGCAGGCCGTCCGGTGCGGTGCCGCGGACCGTCGCGGCCAGCTTCCAGCCGAGGTTCACCGCGTCCTGCAGGCCCAGGTTGAGCCCTTGGCCGCCGACGGGCAGGTGGATGTGCGCGGCGTCGCCGGCGAAGAGCACCCGGCCGTGGCGATAGCGCTCCAGCTGCCGGGACGCGTCGCCGAAGCGTGACGCCCACAGCACGTCGCCCACCTCGATCCCGGGTCCGTGTGCGGCGGTCAGGGCGCGCTGCACCTCGTCGGCGGTGACCGGTTCGTCGCGGCCGGGCTTCTGTTGCTCCTCGCCGAAGACGATCGTGCGGAAGCGACCGCCCGGCAGCGGAACCAGGTAGCCCGAGGAACCGGCCGGCAGAGCCCACGCGTCGGCCAGGCCGGCGGGCTTGGCGGAAAGGGTGATGTCGGCGACGACCAGCGAGATCCGTGCCGGGCGGCCCGGGAACGCGGCGCCCAGCACCGTGCGCACCGCACTGTGCCCGCCGTCGGCGGCGACGAGCCACCCGGCGCGGTGAGTACGTCCGCCCGCCGTGACGGTGACGCCGTCGTCGTCCTGCGCCACGGCGGTGACGGCCGCGTCGCGCAGCACCGGGGTGCGCAGCCGCGCCTCGATCGCCGCCGCGACGTGGGCCTGCTCCACGCCGAGCTGGTACGGGAAGCGCGTCGGCAGGTCGGTGTAGTCGATCGGGAGGCCGGAGAAGTGCCCGGCGGGCAGCTTCGCCTGCACGTGCGGCTCGATCGCGGCGAGCAGGCCGCGGTCGGCCAGCACCTCGACCGACCGGGGCTGCAGGCCGAGGGCCTTCGACTGCGTCGTGGGCCGGGCGTCCCGTTCCACGATCAGCACGTCGAGCCCGGCGCGCTCCAGCTCGAACGCGGTCAGCAGGCCGGTGGGCCCGGCGCCCGCCACGAGGACGTCAGGCATCGAGGTTCTCCTTGCGGAGGTACCAGACGTGCCAGACGATCAGGAGGGCCAGCGCGCCGAACCACGCCACGTTGGTGACCAGCGCGATGAGGTCGATCGGCAGCGTGTAGACGAGCACGATGTGCAGCACCGCGCCGGCCAGCAGCACCGCGCCCCAGGCGGCCGTGTTGATCCGCAGGCCGCGCCGGAACCGGGCGTCGGTGTCCCAGCGACCCGCCCACGCGTCCGCCCCTTCGGCGCCGCGCTTGACCTCGGCGATCGTGCGGCCCAGCGTCAGCTGCGCCGGCCGGCCGGTGAACACCGAGACCAGCATCCACGCTCCGAACACGCCACCCAGCGCCGCGGTCCACCCTTCGCGGATCACCAGCGTGCGCGGGTCGTCCGAGAGCAGGCCCAGCACCACCGACAGCACCATGACGCTCAGCGTCACCAGGGCGACGAGGTCGACCTTCCGGTTGCGCGCGATCGTCCACAGCACGTACGGCGCGGCCACCAGGACGCCGGCCATCAGCGCCCACCACTGGCTCACGCCGGCGGCGCGCAGGCCGTAGAACAGCGCCATCGGCACGAGCACTTCGAACACCACGGTCAGCACGTTGGCGCGGACCAGCCGGCGCAGACCGGCGTCGGGAGCGGGTTTTTCGTCGATCATCATTCGGGTTCCCCAGTGGATTCGGGTGCGGTCGCCCGCACGTAGAGGTCGGCGAGCTCACGGCCGATGCGCGCGAGCTCGGTGGGTTCCAGCCCGGCCGCGGCCGCCGTGGCGACGACGGCGTCGAGGCCCGAGGTGAGGGAGAGGGCCGTGATCCGGGCGTCGATCGGGCCGAACGCGCCCGCTGCCCGCCCGGTGCGGAAGTGCTCTTCGAACAGTGCGAGCCGCCCGTTGACGCCGGCGCTCTGCGAGCCGGCGTTCTTCACCAGGTCGATCAGCGCGCGAACTTCGGCCGGGTGCTCGCCGACGAGCTCGACGTTCGCTTCGACGAAGGCGCGCAGCTGCGCGACGTGCCCGACGGCGGCATCGATGCGCGGCTGCATGAACGCCCCGGTGATCTCTTCGATCTCTTTGACGCACGCCGCGAGCAGGTCGTCCTTGCCCGCGAAGTGGTAGCTGATCATGCCGGTGCTCGACAGGCCCGCCTGCTTCGCGATCCGGCTGAACGACGCCTTGGCGAAGCCCTCCTCGGCGATCACTTCGATCGCCGCCCGCACGATCTGGGCCCGCCGACCGGACTCGGTGAACGTTCTTGCTCGCATGAGCAAAATTTAGCTCAGCCAAGCAAAAATGACAAGCCGCCTGGTCAGAGCCAGGAATAGGGGAGTGGGTCAGGCGGTGGCGGTGCCGCCGACGACCTTGTTGCGGCCCGCGTCCTTGGCCCGGTACAGGGCCTTGTCCGCTGCCTGCAGCAGGCGGTCGACGGCCGTGCCGCCGTCCGGGTAGGTCGCCACGCCGATGGACGCCGACAGCGCGTCGATGACGCGGAGGTGGCTGCCGTCCTCGTAGTCCACCTTCAGGGACTCGATCGCCGACCGGATGCGCTCGGCGACCGCCAGCACCGCCGCCGGGCCGATGTCCGGCAGCAGGACCACGAACTCCTCGCCGCCGAAGCGACCGACCGAGTCGTAGTCGCGCACCGCGCTCTTGATCGTCGACGCGACCGCGCGCAGCACCGCGTCGCCCGCCAGGTGACCGTGCTCGTCGTTGATCAGCTTGAAGTAGTCCAGGTCGATCATCAGCACGCCGAACGTGCTTCGTGAGCTTCGCTGCGCGCGGGCCAGTTCGCGCGAAGCGAGCAGATGCCACCCGGTCGTGTTGAACAGGCCCGTCTTCTCGTCGGTCGTCGCGGCGATCTCCAGCTGCTTGATCAGCACCGCGCGGTGCAGCACGAGCAGCGGCGGCACGATCGCGACGGCGAGCGCGGGCAGCGTCGCCAGCGTCAACGCCGTGAGCAGGCCCAGGCAGAGTGTCGCGACCTCGAGGAGGTTGTCGCCGAGGCCGCCGAAGAACGCCTTGATCGTGCGCTTCGTGATCGTCAGCGCCGGGAGGATCGTGATTGCCGCGACCAGGAAGTACGTCACCGCGGCCAGCGCGATGGCCGTGACGCCACGCCAGCCCGACGTCAGCGCCGCGTACATGTCGCCGACGCCGAGCCGGGCGAGCACGAACTCGGCCGAGTAGCAGGTGACGACGACCAGCGTCGCGTTCAGCGTGGTCCGGAACGGCGGGACGCGCTTCATCCGCGCGAGGCTGCGCGTCGCCAGGTGCAGGTAGAGGACAGCGATCAGGGCCGTGACGAGCGCGGGCGGCAGGAGCAGCACCCCGGCGAACGTCCAGACCGACGTCAGGTTGATGTGCGGGGTGTCGGACACCAGCCGCCGGACGCGCTCGATCTGCCGGCCCAGCTCCGCCTGCAGCACGCCGAGGACGGCGAGGACGCCGAAGACGACCAGATCCCACGTGTGGACGGGCACCGCGAGGGCGGTCCAGACGGTGGCCACGAGCGCCACGGACTCGACGAGGAAGCAGTAGAAGATCAGCGATCCGCGCTGGCGCCAGAGGGTCCAGTGAGCAGGATTCAGTGCCCCACGGATCCGGCCCACGCGGGGTTCGGCCGGACGGGCGCCGTCCATACTCAAGGCGGGTGCAACTCCCCTGGGTGATCCGACGATCCGCGTCCACTTCACCACATCGGGCGATCTCGATCGACGATTGCCACACGATCGGAGCAGTGAAGGGAGGCCCTCGTGCGCAACCGCGAATCCTGAGCCACCACTCCCGCCGCACCGTTCGAGAGGAGATGTGCTGTGCGCAACCGCGAGTCCTGAACCCACGCCGCCCCGTCCCGACGCGCGAAAGGGGGGCCCTGTGCGCAACCGAGAGTCCTGAATCCGCCCCCGTCCGTCCCGGCGCCTGGAAGGAGAGCCCTGTGCGCAACCGCGAGTCCTGAATCCGCCCCCGTCCGTCCCGGCGCCTGGAAGGAGAGTCCCGTGCGCAACCGCGAGTCCTGAGCCGCCGCAGCCCGAAGCCCGACGCCCGAGAGGAGAAGCACCGTGCGCAACCGAGAGTCCTGAGCCGCCGCAGCCCGAAGCCCGACGCCCGAGAGGAGAAGCACCGTGCGCAACCGCGAGTCCTGAACCCACGCCCGCCCGTCCCGACGCCCGGAAGGAGACGCGCCGTGCGCAACCGCGAGTCCTGAAGCCGCCGAGCAGCCAGTCCGTCCCAGCAGGAGAGGGGAATCGTCACCATGCGCAACCGCGAGTCCTGAAGCCGCCGAGCAGCCAGTCCGTCCCAGCAGGAGAGGGGAATCGTCACCATGCGCAACCGTGAATCGTGAACTCCCGCCGGAGGAGCTCCGGCCGACCCCAGTGCCCGCGGGCCCGGGTGGGGCCGCTCAGGCGGTCGCGCCGCCGTCGACCACCAGGTCGTGCCCCACGGTGAAGGCCGCTTCGTCCGAAGCGAGCCACAGCACCGCGGCGGCCACCTCGGCGGTGGCCCCCACCCGGCCCAGCGGGATCGCGTCCTTCAGCCGCACGGCGCGGTCCGCGTCCGTCTCGCCGGGACGCAGCGACATGTCCGTGGCGGTCGCTCCCGGGCTGACCGCGTTGATGCGGATGCCCTCGGCGATGTGGTCGCGCGCCGCCGTGCGGGTCAGCGCGCTCACCGCGGCCTTCGACGCCGCGTAGGCCGCCATGTTCGGCAGCCGGCCGTGCGCGCCGATGTTCGACGCGATGTTGACGATCGCGCCGCCGCCGTGCGCCCGCATGTGCGCGACCTCGTGCTTCAAGGACAGCCACGTGCCGGTGAGGTTCGTGCCGATCACCGCGCCGAAGTCGTCCTCGTCGAGATCCGCCACCGGTGCCGGCGACCCGAGGATGCCCGCGTTGTTGACCGCGACGTCCAGCCCACCGTGCCTCGTGACGATCGTGCCGACCATCCTCGCCACGTCCGCCGAGTCGGTCACGTCGACCGTCACCGCGCTCGCCGCGGCACCGATCTCCTTCACTGCGGACGCGAGCCGCTGCTCGTCCCGGCCCGCGACGACGACCGTCGCGCCCTCGGCGGCGAACGCCTTCGCCGTCGTCAGCCCGATGCCCGAGCCGCCGCCCGTCACCAGGACGACCTTGCCTGCGAACCGTGCCCCCATGTCTGCCTTCTTTCTGGTCTGATCAGTCTCGAATGAGTACGCGCATCGCCTGCGAGACGGCCGCGTGCAGCCGGCTCGCCGCGTCCGTGCCCTTCCCCAGGACGCGCAGCCCCTGGAGCACGGTGAGCAGGAACCGGGCGAGCGTCGCCGGGTCGCTGCCGTCGGGGAGTTCGTCCTGGGTCCTGGCGCGTTCGAGCGCCATGGTCAGGGCGACTTCGAGGGTGTCCCAGCTGCGCTCCACGATCCGGGCGACCGCCGGATCGCGGGGGAGCAGCTCGATCGCCGCGTTGACGACGAAACAGCCGACGGGCCCGTCTTCGCCCAGGATGTCCGCCACGTAGCCGTCGAGGAGGCGTCGCACCGCGGCCACGCCCGAGCCCGGTTTCGACAGCTCGGACATGACTCGTGTGTCGGTCCGCTCGGCGTACCGCTTCAACGCCGTCACGTAGAAGTCGTGCTTCGTGCCGAAGGTGGCGTACAGGCTCGCCTTAGCGACGCCGAGGTGTGTGACGAGGTCGCTGACCGACGTCGCTTCGTAGCCCTGACGCCGGAAGAGCGCGAGCGCGGCGTCGCAGGCTTCGTCGACGTCGAACTCCTTGACCCGGGACATGATCGAAATCCTAACCGTATCGAGAACGGTCGGTCAAATATGCGACTGGCGGTGTGTCGCCGTCGATGACGGCGCGTGCGGTGGCACGATGACTGATCTGACCGGCGGAGGGGGTGGGCGATGCAGGAGTTGACGCTGCCGCCCACGGTCGTCGCCACCCACCTGCGCTCCTGCGCCGAAGAGCTCGCCGCGAGCCTGCGCTGCGGCGGCCCGGGCGCCACGACCACCGAGCTCACCGACGTCGTCGCGCACCTGGTCGCGGGTCAGGAAGCCATCTCCCACGCGCTCGCCGGCCTCGCCGCCCGCGTCGAAGGCGGCACGAACGCGCTCGCCGCGGCGCCGCCCCTGGACGTCGAGGTCGTCACCGAAGTGCTCCGAGAGGCGGCCATCGCGGCCCGCTGCGCGGCCGAGGCGCTCGACGAGGTCACGCCGTCGTTCGAATGTGTGAGCGAATCCGTCGCGCCTGACACCCGTTTGTAGCTGTCGGGGCGCGCGGCCGCCTGGCTAGCCTGGGAGCTGCGGAGGTGGCTCGCATGCGCGCGGTGTGGATGGGCACGATCGGGTTCGGCAGTTACGCCATCCCGGTGAAGGCGTACAGCGCGACCGAGGACCGCGAGATCCCGCTGCACCAGGTGCACGAGGCCGACGGCGGCCGCGTCCGGGTGAAGCGGGTGTGCGAGGTCGACGGCGCCGAGGTGCCGCCCGAGCAGATGGTCCGCGGCTACGCGGTACCCGGCGGCGATGTCGTGCTGCTGTCCGACCACGAGCTCGCGTCGCTCCCGATGCCCGGCCGCACGATCGCCATCCGCGCCTTCGCACCGCTCGCCGACGTCGATCCGATCTGGTTCGCGAAGAGCTACTACCTCGAGCCGGAGCCGGCGGGCACGAAGCCGTACGTGCTGTTCAGCGAAGCGCTGCAGCAGTCCGGGCGGATCGCGCTGGTCACGGTCGCGCTGCGCCGCCGCGAGACCCTCGGCGCGCTGCGCGTGCGCGACCAGGTGATCGTGCTGGAGACGATGCTCTGGCCGGACGAGGTGCGCGCGCCCGACTTCCCGTTCCGGCACGCCGACGTCGACATCCGGCCCGGTGAGCTGCGGCGCGCGGTGAACCTCGTCGAGGAGCTGACCGGCGAGTTCGACCCCGGCCGCTACCCCGACCGTTACCGCGAGGCGTTCCAGGCGTTGGTCCAGGCGAAGATCGACGGCGCCGAGGTCGTCCAGCCGACGGCGGCGGAGCAGGCGGAGGGCGTCACGCGGTTGCTGGCGGCCTTGCAGGAGTCGGCGTCCGAAGCCGAGGACGCGCGCAACGCGGCCGTCGCGAAGGCCAAGGTCGCCGCGTCGAGGGCGGCGAAAGCGCGTACGACGGCGAAGCGGGCCGCGACGCGCCGGCGGACGAAAACGTCCGGCTGAGTATTACTACCCACGGGTAATTGAGGGTTCTCCCACTGCTGGCCGGGTGCTCCGGCGCGGCAAACTTCGTTCTGCCAGCGGATACCGGATCGCTGGTGAGGGGGGAGGAACCGGACGGCCCCTGGGGAGGTGAGCCGGCCGGGCACCAGGGTTCCGGGGCGGGCCGACGGAGGAGCGGTCCGTGCCCGGAACCCGTGTCGCACCGCGGGGAGGCGGCGCGAACGAAGGGGGTGTCTTGAAAGCCGCCGTGGAGGGATCGAGGGGTCTCCACGGCGGCTTTCAGGCGTCCGCGACCCGGAGCATCAGGTCCGAGGCCAGTTTCAGCAGCTGACGTTCGGTCGGCGACAACGTCGTTTCGATGGCTCCGGCCAGCCAGCGCTCCCGCCGGACGCTGTACTCGCGCAGCACCGCCAGCCCCGCCGGAGTGATGCTCACGAGCGAGCGGCGCCCGTCCGCCGGGTCCGGCGAGCGCGTCACCAGCTCGCGTTCGGTCACCCACGCCAGGATCCGGGTCAGCGACTGCGGCTGCAGCCGTTCCGCCTCGGCCAGCTCGGTCGGCGTGTGCGTGCCCGCCCGGTAGAGGCGGCTCAGCACCGCCAGCACCGCCGGGCCTGGGCCGTTCAAGTCCCGCTCCGCGCGCATCCGCCAGTTCAGCCGCCCGACGCCCTCGCGGACCCGCCGTGCCAGGTCGGCCAGCTCGGGGTCCGCGCTGACGGGCGAAGCGACGTCGGGTTCGGGCTGCATGCCCCCAAGGTTAGGCGGTTCCCCGGACCAGCCGGGCATAACGCCCGTCGCGCGCCAGCAGCTCTTCGTGCGTCCCGCGTTCGACGATCCGGCCTTCGTGCAGCACCACGATCTGGTCGGCGTGCTCCACAGTGGACAGCCGGTGCGCGATCGTCAGCGTCGTGCGGCCCGCGGCGAGCCGGTCGAGCTCGGCCTGCACCGAGCGTTCCGTGCGGGTGTCGAGCGCGCTGGTCGCCTCGTCGAGGATGAGCACCGGCGGGTTGCGCAGCAGGATCCGCGCGATCGCCATCCGCTGCTTCTCGCCGCCGGAGAAGCGGTAGCCGCGCTGGCCGACGACGGTGTCGTACCCCTCGGGCAGCCCGGCCAAGGTGTCGTGGATGTGCGCCGCCTTCGCGGCCGCCTCGATCTCGTCGTCGGTCGCGTCCGGCTTCGCGAAGCGCAGGTTCTCCCGGACGGTGTCGTGGAACAGGTAGGTCTCCTGCGACACCATCCCGACGCCCGCCGCGAGCGACGCCAGGGTCACGTCGCGGATGTCCGTGCCGTCGATCTCGACGGACCCGTCGCTCACCTCGTACAGCCGCGCCACCAGGTATGCGAGCGTCGTCTTGCCCGAGCCGGTCGAGCCGACCAGTGCCGTCGTGGTCCCGGCCGGGACGTCGAGGTCGATGTCCTTCAGCGTCAGCGGGCCTTCGTCGTCGTAGCGGAAGGAGACCTCGCGCATCGAGACGTCGCCCCGGCGCACCTCGAGCGTCCCGGCGCCCGGCTTGTCGCTGATCTCCACCGGCAGGTCCAGCACCTCGAAGATGCGCCCGAACAGCGCCTTCGACGTCGCCACGTTCTGCCCGATCGTCTGCATCGCGCTGGCCGGCGCGACCAGCCGGTTGAGCATGCTGGTGAAGGCCACGACCGTGCCGAGCGAGATCGGGGACGCGCCGCCCGCCAGGGCCAGCCCGGCGATCCAGTAGACCAGCGCCGGGATCACGGTCAGGCTCATCGCCCGCGAAGCGAGCTGCCAGCGTCCGGCCAGCGCCGCCGCGCGTTCCAGCGACGCGATCTCCCGCGATTCGGCGCCGAACCGCTCGCGCATCGCCCGTTCGTTGCCCATCGTCTTGGCGAGCAGCACGCCGGTGACCGACAGGGACTCCTCGACCATCGTCGTCAGCCGGGCCATCCGCCGGGTCCGGCCGCGGGCCAGCGTCCGGCGCTTCTTGCCCAGCCGGAGCGTGAACAGCAGGAAGAGCGGGACGACGATCAGGGAGAGCGCCGCGAGCTGCCAGTCCAGCGCGATCAGCGCCACGGTGATGGCGATCGTCGTGGTCGCGTTCTGCACCATCGACCCGGCGGTCGTGGTGATGACGTTGTCGACGCCGCCGATGTCGTTGAACACCCGCGAGAGCACTTCGCCGCTCTTCGTCCGGGTGAAGAAGCCGAGCGACATCCGCTGCAGGTGGCCGTAGACGGTGACGCGCAGCTCGTTCATCACCCGCTGGCCGATCGTGTTGGACAGCCCGGTCGTGGCGACGCCGAGGGAGCCGCTGCCGACCGCGCAGGCAATCATCCCCGCGGCCAGGACGCTGATCAGGAGCGTGTCGCGGTGCGGGAGCGCGTCGTCGAGGATCTCGCGCAGCAGGAAGGGCGAGACGACGCCGAGGCCGGCTTGGAGCACGATCAGCGCGAACAGCGCGCCGAGGGGCCCGCGGTGCGGGCGGAACAGGCCGGCGATCCGCCGGAAGGGGACCGGCTCGTCGGTGTCGGCGGCCGGTTCGGCGAGCGACGGCCGAGGTCTGGTCGCGGAAGTCATACACGTATGTTTACCGAATCCGGCGACACTGGCTAGCCAATTTCCTCAGGTAAAGCCATCTTTACCTTGGTCACGTGCGCGAAGTAGTACGCCTCTGTGTACTAATCGCGTGCGCGACCTTCGCGTACCCGTGAGGTGGGGGACCCGGAGCGACTACCCTCGGGAGGGCCGGCCTCGTCCGGCGCGCCACTCTCGACCCAGCTGGAGCGTGCACACCCGTGTTCGACACCCTGTCCGATCGGCTCACCGCCGCCCTGCAGACGCTCACGCGCAAGGGCAAGCTGTCCGACGCCGACATCGACGCCACCGCGCGCGAGATCCGCATCGCGCTGCTGGAGGCCGACGTCGCCCTCGGCGTGGTCAAGACCTTCATCGCGAAGATCAAGGAACGGGCGAAGGGCGCCGAGGTCTCCCAGGCGCTCAACCCCGCGCAGCAGGTCATCAAGATCGTCAACGAGGAGCTCGTCGGCATCCTCGGCGGCGAGACGCGCCGGCTCAGCCTGGCCAAGACGCCGCCCACCGTGATCATGCTCGCCGGCCTCCAGGGCGCCGGCAAGACGACTCTCGCCGGCAAGCTCGCGTTGTGGCTGAAGAAGCAGGGCCACACGCCGATGCTGGTCGCCTGCGACCTCCAGCGCCCGAACGCCGTCACGCAGCTGCAGGTCGTCGGCGAGCGCGCCGGCGTCGTCACCTTCGCTCCCGAGCCGGGCAACGGCGTCGGCGACCCGGTCGACGTCGCGCGCAGGGCCATCGCCGAAGCGAAGCGCGCTCAGCACGACGTCGTCGTGGTCGACACCGCGGGCCGCCTGGGTGTCGACGAAGAGCTGATGAAGCAGGCCGCGGACATCCGCGACGCCGTGCAGCCCGACGAGACGCTGTTCGTCGTCGACGCGATGATCGGCCAGGACGCCGTGACCACGGCGGAGGCGTTCCGCGACGGCGTCGGCTTCTCCGGCGTCGTGCTCACGAAGCTGGACGGCGACGCCCGCGGTGGTGCCGCGCTGAGCGTCCGCGAGGTCACCGGCCAGCCGATCCTCTTCGCGTCCAACGGCGAGAAGCTCGAGGACTTCGACACCTTCCACCCGGACCGGATGGCGTCGCGGATCCTCGGCATGGGTGACGTGCTGACCCTGATCGAGCAGGCCGAGCAGGCCTTCGACCAGGACCAGGCCGAGGCGGCCGCGGCGAAGCTGTCGAGCGGCCAGCTCACCCTGGAGGACTTCCTCGAGCAGATGCTCGCGGTCCGCAAGATGGGCCCGATCGGCAACCTGCTGGGGATGCTCCCGGGCGCCGGGCAGATGAAGGACCAGCTGGCCCAGGTCGACGACAAGCACCTGGACAAGCTGCAGGCGATCATCCGCGGCATGACGCCGGCCGAGCGCGACAACCCGAAGATGATCAACGGGTCGCGCCGGCTGCGCATCGCCAACGGCTCCGGTGTCTCCGTCCGCGAGGTCAACGACCTGGTCAACCGGTTCTTCGAGGCCCGCAAGATGATGGCCCAGATGGCCGGCCGGTTCGGCTTCGGCGGCGGGGGCGGCTCCAAGACGCGCAAGGGCAAGAAGGGCAAGAAGGGCAAGGGCCCGACGCAGCCCAAGGTCCGCGGCGGCTTCCCGGGCGGCATGCCGATGCTGCCCCCGGGCGGGCAGATGCCGAGCGGGATGCCCGACCTGTCGCAGCTGGGCGGCATGAACGACGTCCCGGGCTTCGACCCGACGAAGTTCAAGCTGCCGAAGAACCCCAAGGACAATTGAGCACCGCGCTCCACGCCGCCGGGGTGGTCCTGCCCGGCGGCGAGTCCCGGGACCTCTGGATCACCGGCGGCCGGATCTCGTTCGAGCCGGTGCCGGACGCCGAGACGCTGGGCCGGGACGTCTTCCTCGTGCCCGGCCTGGTCGACGCGCACTGCCACCCCGGTATCGGCCTCGGCGGGCCCGTCTCCCTGGCCGAGGCGACCGAGCAGGCGCTGGCCGACCGCGCCGCGGGCACGCTGCTGATCCGCGACTGCGGCCTGCCGATCGACGTCCGGCCGCTGCAGGAGCGGGCCGACCTGCCGACGATCATCCGCGCCGGCCGGCACCTCGCGCTGGCCAAGCGCTACATCCCCGGTCTCGGCATCGAGCTGGACGACCCGGCGCAGCTGCCGGACGCGGTCGCCGAGCAGGCCGGGGACGGCGACGGCTGGGTCAAGCTGGTCGGCGACTGGATCGACCGCGGTGTGGGCGATCTGGCGCCGCTGTGGCCGGACGACGTCCTCGCCGAAGCCGTCAAGGTCGCGCACGACCACGGTGCCCGCGTCACCGCGCACGTGTTCGGCGAAGCCGCGCTGCCCGGGCTGATCGCGGCCGGCATCGACTGCCTCGAACACGGCACGGGCCTGAGCGCCGACCAGCTCGGCGAGCTGGCGCGCAACGACGTCGCGCTGGTGCCGACGCTGATCAACATCGAGAACTTCCCGGGCATCGCGGACAAGGCCGGCAAGTACCCGGCGTACGCGGACCACATGCGGGCCCTGCACGCCGGCGTCGGCGAGATGGTCGCCACGGCCATCGAAGCGGGCGTACACGTCTTCGCGGGCAGTGACGCCGGTGGCATGGTCGAGCACGGCCGGCTCGTCGACGAGATCGAGGCGCTGCACCGCGCGGGCATGACCCGCGAGGCGGCGCTGGCGAGCGCGTCCTGGGCCGCCCGCGACTGGCTCGGTCACCCGGGCATCACCGACGGCGCGCCCGCCGACCTGCTCGTCTACGCGAGTGATCCGCGCGAGGACCTGGGCGTCCTGCGGCATCCGGAGCACATCGTGCTCGGCGGTGTCGTCTACGCGTGACCCCGCTGATTTCCTTGCGGGATCGGCACTTTAGCGTTGGGGCCGTGACGGACGACGACGGCGCACGGCGCGTGCTGGGGGCGCATTGGTGTTTCGTGGCGTTCTTCGCGGGGATCGCCGGCTACTACCTGATCAACCTGATCATCGCCGCGGCGGTCAACCGCAACGTCGGCGAGTTCGACCCCCTGGAACTACACGACATCGGCCCGCTGCTGCTCCTGGCGTTCGTGCCCAACCTGCTGCTCGGCCTCGGCCCGGCGGTGGGTTCGTGGCGCTGGGGCGAGGGCTTGCGGGCCGACTTCGGGCTCAAGCCGACCTGGCGCGACGTCCGGATCGGCCTCGCCTGCGGCGCGCTCGCGCTGGTCGTCGGCTACGGGCTCAACCTGGTGCTGATCGCCGTCTACGGCGCCGACGACGTCTCCGACAGCCCGCTGAGCGACCTCGCCGACACCTTCGACGGCGACACCGTGTGGCTGGTGCTCGCCGCGGTGATCGTCATCGCCGGCGCGCCGATCACGGAGGAACTGCTGGTCCGCGGCACGCTGTGGAGCGCGCTGTCGGTCCACCGGGTCCCACCGTGGGTGGTCCTTCTGCTCACCTCGCTGGTGTTCGCCCAGCTCCACGGCGAGCCGACCCGCACCATCGCCCTCTTCGGCCAGGGCATCGCGATCGGGCTGGCCCGGCACCTGTCCGGCCGGGTGAGCGCCGGGGTGATCGCCCACGCGGCCAACAACCTGCCGCCGGCGGTCCTGCTGTTCGTCGCGCACTGAGGGTGTTGCGAAGATCGTGGACAGTAGTCGGACGAATACTGTGTGATCACTCTCCGGCGGCTAGGCTCGGCACCAGGAGCCGACGATCGCGGAGGGCAACGCGTGACCACTTCCCAGCCCCGGGACCCGGCTCCCGACGCTGCGCCGTTCCCCGAGCCCGAGGAACCCGCCGCGACCGCGTTCCTGCCGCCCGCACGGCGGCACCGGTGGGGCTTCGGGGCCTTCCTGCTCGTCGAGGCCGTGCTGCTGTCCTCGGCCGCGTTCGTGTCCGTGCTGGTCGGGGACACCGGCCCCGGTCCGCTGCCGATCCGGGTCGTGCTGCTCGGCACGATGCTGCCGACGATGATCGCGGCCGGCGTCGCGGTGCTGATCACCTACGTGCGCGGCAACGGGCCCGTGATCGACCTGCGGATCGAGTGGCGCTGGGCCGACGTGAAGACCGGGTTCCGGTTCGGCTGCGTCGGGCTCGTCTTCACCACCCTCGGCGCCTACCTGTGGACGCAGCTGGTCGGCAACGCCAACGCGACGTCGGCGATCAGCGCGCTGGTCGAGGACCGGAAGATGTCGATCTCGGCGGCCATCGTGATGTTCGTCTACCTGTGGCTGCTCGGGCCGATCTGCGAAGAGATCATCTACCGCGGCCTGCTCTGGGGCGCCGCCGAACAGCTGCAGTGGCGCAGCGAGCGCTGGGGCCGCGTCGCGGCGTTCCTGCTGTGCACGGCGGTGTTCGCGGCCAGCCACCTCGAGCCGCTGCGTACCACGTTGCTGCTGGTCATCGCGGTGCCGATCGGGCTGGCGCGGCTCGTCACCGGACGGCTGCCGGCGAGCATCGTCGCGCACCAGGTGAACAACTTCCTGCCGGCGCTCACCATCCTGCTCGGTGCGCTCGGAGTGGCCTCTTTCTGAGCCTCTTCGCAGGCCTCTTTCCGGGTGCGCGGGGGCCGTCTGGCAGAATGAGTCACTGCTTGCTTCCGCCGGACCCTCTCACCGCGCGAAAGCTCCTGACCTTCGGGTGCCCGCGTCCGTGTCCCCACTCGGCTCGCGAGTGCCCACCCCAGCATCAGAGAGATACGAGGAGTACCCACACCCGTGGCCGTCAAGATCAAGCTGCAGCGCCTCGGCAAGATCCGTGCGCCGTACTACCGCATCATCGTCGCCGACGCGCGCACCCGCCGGGACGGCAAGGCCATCGAGACGATCGGCAAGTACCACCCGAAGGAAGAGCCGAGCCTGATCGAGGTCGTCTCCGAGCGCGCCCAGTACTGGCTGGGTGTCGGCGCGCTGCCGACCGAGCCGGTCCAGCGCCTGCTCGAGATCACCGGTGACTGGCAGAAGTTCAAGGGCCTGCCGGGCGCCGAGGGCACCCTGAAGGTGGCCGAGCCGAAGCCGTCCAAGCAGGACCTGTTCAACGCGGCACTGGCCGCCGCCGGCGAGGAGCCCTCCACCGAGGCCACCACGCCGAAGAAGAGGTCCGCCCCCAAGAAGGCCGAGGCCGAGAAGGCCGAAGCCACCGAGGGTGAGAAGGCCGAGTGAGCTTTCTGGCTGACTCCCTCGAGCACCTGGTGCGCGGAATCGTCGACAACCCGGACGAGGTCCGGGTCGAGCTGCTGACCACGCGCCGTGGCCGGACGCTCGAGGTGCACGTGCACCCCGACGACCTCGGCAAGGTGATCGGCCGGGGTGGTCGCACGGCGACCGCCCTGCGCACCGTCATGGGTGGCATCGGTGGCCGTGGCGTCCGCGTGGACGTCGTCGACACCGACCGTTGATACCTGTTTCGGACTCATCATGGACGTCGTAGTCGGTCGCATCGCCAAGGCGCACGGAATCCGCGGGGAGCTCTCCGTGGACGTGCGCACGGACTCGCCGGCCGAGCGGTTCCGCGTCGGTGCGGCCGTCGTGACGAAGCTGCGTGACGGCAGCAAGAGGGAACTCACCATCGCAGCCGCCCGCGAACACAGCGGGCGGCTGCTGGTGCGTTTCGAGGAGGTCGCCACGCGCGACGTCGCCGAGATGCTGCGGGGCGCCCTCCTGCTCGCCGACACCGACACACTGCCGCCGACCACCGACCCCGACGAGTTCTACGACCACGAGCTGGCCGGTCTTCGCGCCGAACTGCTCGACGGGACGGTCGTCGGCAAGGTCGTCGAGGTCGTGCACTCGCCCGCGGGCGAGCTGCTGGAGCTCGACGTCGAGGGCCGTGAGGTGCTGGTGCCGTTCGTCCACGCGATCGTCCCCACGGTGGACGTCGCGGGCGGCCGCGTCGTGCTCGACCCGCCGGAAGGCCTGCTGGACGCCTGAGATGCGCATCGACGTCGTCACGATCTTCCCCGAGTACCTCGACCCGCTGCGCGCCGCGCTGCTGGGCCGGGCGATCGATCGCGGCCTGATCGAGGTCGGCGTGCACGACCTGCGCGAATGGACCCATGACGTGCACCGCGCGGTGGACGACGCGCCGTACGGCGGCGGGCCCGGCATGGTGATGAAGCCGCAGATCTGGGGCCCGGCCCTGGACGACGTCTGCCGGCCGGAGACGCGGCTCGTCGTGCCGACGCCGGCGGGGCGGCCGTTCACCCAGGAGCTCGCGCACGCCTACGCGCAGGAGAAGCACCTGGTCTTCGCCTGCGGCCGGTACGAGGGCATCGACCAGCGGGTCGTCGACGACGCCGCCCGCCGGATGCCGGTCGACGAGGTGTCGATCGGCGACTACGTCCTGGTCGGCGGCGAGGCGGCGGTCCTGGTCATCGTCGAGGCCGTCGTCCGGCTGCTGCCCGGTGTGCTCGGCAACGCGCGCTCGGCCGCCGAGGACTCGTTCTCCGACGGCCTGCTCGAAGGGCCCAGCTACACCCGCCCGGAGGTGTGGCGGGACCTGGCGGTGCCGGACGTGCTGCGGTCGGGCAACCACGCGCTGATCGACCGCTGGCGGCGTGACCAGGCCCTGGAGCGGACGGCTCGCCTCCGCCCCGATCTCCTGGCCAGGCTGCCGGAAGGTAGTCTCGACAAGCACGATCGCGGGGTCCTGGAGGGCTTGGACCCCGAGCAGGCTCAGGGCCGGTTCGAACGGCCCGATCCCGGTCTGTAAACTTGACCGGTGCCGTGGGCACGAGTCAAGCCCACCATCAGCCCCCCGGGTCGCCTGCAGCGGCATCGTTGCGCGCCCGGGATCTGTACGCAAGCCATACCGAAGACGAGGACGGACCACCGATGAACACCCTGGACGCGCTGGACAAGCAGTCGCTGCGTTCCGACATCCCGGACTTCCGCCCGGGCGACACGCTCAAGGTGCACGTCCGCGTCATCGAGGGCAACCGCGAGCGCAACCAGGTCTTCCAGGGCGTCGTGATCCGCCGTCAGGGCGGCGGCATCCGGGAGACCTTCACCGTCCGCAAGATCTCCTTCGGCGTCGGCGTGGAGCGCACCTTCCCGGTGCACTCGCCGAACATCGCCGAGGTCGAGGTCCACAAGCGCGGTGACGTGCGGCGCGCGAAGCTGTACTACCTGCGCGACCTGCGCGGCAAGAAGGCCAAGATCAAGGAGCGCCGCGAGAACCGCGAGACGGCCTCGGCTAACTGAGTCACAACCCGGTTACCGGTAGCCTGACGACGTGGCCGAACCCGTGTCCCAGAACGCTCCTGAGGATGACTCCGATCGCTCCGAGGAGGACCAGCCGAGGCGGTCCCGCTCCGAGGAGCGCGGGGGATCCCGACGGCGGCGAGCCAAGCCCGCCAAGAAACGGTCGTTCTGGAAGGAACTGCCGATCCTGCTCGTGATCGCCCTGGTGCTCACGATCTTGATCCAGACGTTCCTCGCGAAGGTCTTCATGATCCCCTCGGGGTCCATGGAGGCCACCCTGCACGGTTGTCCCGGGTGCACCGGTGACCGGATCCTCGTCGATCGGGTCACCTACGACTTCACCGAGCCCTCGCCGGGCGACGTGATCGTGTTCAAGGGTCCGCCGGCGTGGGTCAACAACGAGATCGCGCCGCAGGAGTCGAGCAACATCGTCGTCCAGGGCCTGCGCGGTCTCGGCTCGCTGGTCGGGTTCGCCCCGCCGGACGAGCGCGACTTCGTCAAGCGCGTGATCGCGGTCGGCGGCCAGACCGTCCAGTGCTGCGACACGCAGGGCCGGGTGGTCGTGGACGGCAAGGGGCTCGACGAGCCGTACGTCCACTGGGAAGACCCGTCCAACCAGACGGAGCACACCTTCGAGCCGGTCAAGGTCCCCGCGGGGACGGTCTGGGTCATGGGCGACAACCGCAACAACTCCGACGACTCCCGGTTCCAGGGCGGCGGCGGCGTGAACGGCGCGGTTCCCGTGGACAACATCATCGGCAAGGCGCGGATCATCGTTCTGCCGCCGGGCCGGTGGGGCGGGATCACCGACCACAACCCGCAGGAAGCGGCCCAGCCGGCGGCGCTCGGCGCGCCGGCGTGGCAGAGCGGCGTACCGCTCGGGGCCGGCATCGCGGCGGCGTGGCCGGCGCTCTTCGTCGGGCGCAAGCTCAAGTCCGGACTGCGCCGGGCGGCCGGGCGGAAACGCTAGCCACCCCGATCCGTGCCGGCAGACGGGTGATCCAGCCTTGACTCTTCCCGTTCCCCTCACCGCGGCCGAGCCGATCCGGCCGCCGCGGGCCGTGGTGCGCGGCGACCTCTTCTGGGGTCTGCAGGGCGCGCTCGACCGCCGTGGCCTCGGCCCGGTCGCCGGTGTGGACGAAGCCGGCGCCGGGGCGTGCGCGGGGCCGCTGGTGGTCGCGGCCTGCGTGCTCAAGCAGGGCGACGCGGCGAAGCTGACCGAGCTGACGGACTCCAAGCTGATGACGGCCAAGGCGCGCGACCGGGTCTACGACCTGGTCCTCGCCCGGGCCGTCGACTACTCGGTGATCGTCATCCCGACCGCGGAGGTCGACCTCTACGGCATCCGGGTGATGAACCTGGAGGGCATGCGGCGCGCCGCGGCGGCGCTGCGCGTGTCCCCGGGCTACATCCTCACCGACGGCTTCCGGGTCCCGGGCCTCACGGCCCCGAACACGGCGGTGATCAAGGGCGACCGTTCGGTGGCGTCCATCGCGGCCGCGTCGGTGCTGGCGAAGGTGACGCGCGACCGCATCATGGCGGGCTACCACGACGACCTCCCGCACTACGGTTTCGACGTGCACAAGGGTTACAGCACCAGTGACCACCTGGCGGCGCTGCGCGAACACGGCCCCAGCGACGTCCACCGGTGGTCGTACACGAACGTCGCGACGGTGGCCATCAAGCACGGCGTGCGGCCCGCCAGACCGGTCGTGCTCACCTACGCGGCGCTGGAAAAGGCCATGGAGGCCGGGTCCGCCGCGGGGCTCGCCGCGGTCCTCGACGAGGCTCTCGAGCCACAACTCAGCCTGCCGCTGCATGCCCCGGCCGCGGGTGTGGGTCACAATGAACGCTCCGCCGGCGGAGCAGCAGCACGATCCCGAGGAGGGGCGCGGATTTCATGAGCGCAGAGGATCTCGAGAAGTACGAGACCGAGATGGAGCTCTCGCTGTACCGCGAGTACCGCGACATAGTCGGCCAGTTCTCGTACGTGGTGGAGACCGAGCGGCGGTTCTACCTGGCGAACGCGGTCGACGTCCAGGTCCGCGACGGCGGCGGCGAGGTGTACTTCGAGGTCCGCATGTCCGACGCGTGGGTCTGGGACATGTACCGCCCGGCCCGCTTCGTCAAGCACGTCCGCGTCATCACGTTCAAGGACGTCAACGTCGAGGAGCTCGACAAGCCGGACCTCCGGCTGCCCGAAGACGGCCCGTTCTCGGGCTGAGCTGTCTTTCCCCGCGCCGGTTCGTCCTGGACGAGCCGGCGCGGTTCGTTTTGCGCCATGCCGTGTCGACCCTTCGATCACGCGTGTCGACCTTCTGATCACGCGTGTCGGCCCTCCGGTCCCATGATTCGCCCTGTCCGCGCCTCGGCTCCGCCGCCATAGCACAGCGGGCCGACAGTTCGGGCCCTTCCGCTGTGTTCCGTGGACCAGTTGTCCACATACCCCCGGTTGTCCACAGAGCGGCGATTTCGCTCTGGTTTCGCCGCCCCGCCCCCTGGCATCGTCGAACGCACACGCACCGTGATCGCCGGGGACCGCCTCGGTGACCGGTGCGCCGACGAGGGGGCGAACACGATGACGGTCACCGACCAGCTCGCAAGACACCGCCGCGACCTGGGCGAGTGGGGCGAAGACTTCGCCGCCCGGCACCTGCAGGAGCGCGGTCTCGTCCTGCTGGGCCGCAACTGGCGCTGCCGCGAAGGCGAGATCGACCTCATCCTGACCGACCGCACCCGCGTCGTCTTCTGCGAGGTCAAGACCCGCACGGGCACCGAGTTCGGCCTGCCGTCGGAGACCGTCTCCGAGGAGAAGGCCGGCCGCGTGCGCCGGGCCGCCCAACGCTGGCTGCGCGAGTTCCGGATCGGCTGGTGCCCGGTCCGCTACGACGTCGTGACGATCCTCGCCGAGCCCGGCAAGCGCCCCCGCGTCCAGCACATCGAGGCGGCGTTCTGATGCCCATCGCCAAAGCTTGGAGTGTCGCCTTGCTCGGCATCGACGGCCGGGTCATCGAGATCGAAGCCGACCTCGGCGGCGGGCTGAGCCGCGTCACCCTGGTCGGCCTCCCCGACGCCGGGCTGCGCGAAGCCAAGGACCGCGTCCGTTCGGCCGTCCGCAACTCCGGCCAGCCTTGGCCGGACGGCAAGGTGACGCTCGGCCTGTCCCCGGCGAACCTCCCGAAGGTCGGTTCGGCGTACGACCTCGGCATCGCGGCCGCCGTGCTCGCGGCGACGGGTTCGGTCCCGGCGACGCGGTTGCTCGGCACGGTGCTGCTGGGTGAGCTCGCGCTCGACGGCCGCGTCCGCCCGGTCCGCGGCGTTCTCCCCGGCTTGCTGGCGGCGCGCGCGGCCGGCTACGAACGAGCCATCGTCCCGGCGGACTCCTTGGTCGAAGCGGGACTGGTCGACGGCATCGACGTCGCGGGCGCGGCCCACCTTCGCGACCTGGTGGCGTGGCTGAAGAACGAGGCCGAACTCGTGCCGCCGGAACCCTCGCGGTCGTCGGCACCACCGGCGGTTCCCGACCTCGCCGACGTCGTCGGCCAGCCGGAGGCGCGCTGGGCACTGGAGGTCGCGGCGGCGGGCGGGCACCACCTCCTGCTGACCGGCCCACCGGGCGTCGGCAAGACGATGCTCGCCCGCCGTCTGCCCGGCCTGCTACCGCCCCTGTCCCACGAAGAATCCTTGGAGGTGACGGCGGTGCACTCGGTCGACGGCTCGCTGTCGAAGTCGTCGCCGTTGGTCACGGTCCCGCCGTTCGTGGCCCCACACCACTCGATCACGGTGGCGGCGTTGATCGGCGGCGGCAGCGGCCTGGCCGCACCGGGCGCGATCAGCCGAGCCCACCGCGGCGTCCTGTTCCTCGACGAGGTCTGCGAGTTCGGCGGCCAGCGCCTGGAGTCGCTGCGCACGGTCCTCGAGGAGGGCGAGGTCCGCATCGCGCGGGTCAAAGGCTCGATCACGTACCCGGCGCGGTTCCAGCTGATCCTGGCGACGAACCCGTGCGCATGCGCACCCCCGAAGGAAGCCGATTGCGTGTGCTCGCCGACAGCCCGCCGCCGCTACCTCGGCCGGCTGTCCGGCCCGCTGCTGGATCGCGTCGACCTCCGAGTCCGCCTCCGGCCCTTGAGCGCGATCAACGCACACGACACGGGAGCGACGGAATCCTCGGAGACGGTCCGCACCCGGGTCTTGCAGGCCCGCGACCGAGCGGCCCACCGTTGGCAGGCCCACGGCTGGCGATCGAACTCGGAGGTCCCGGGCCCGGCCTTACGGCGCGAGTTCACCCTCGCACCGGATGCGACGCAGTTGCTGGACCGGGCGATGGACCGCGGAGCCCTGAGCGGCCGGGGAGCAGACCGTTGCCTGCGCATCGCGTGGACCCTGGCTGACCTGGACGGCGAGAAACGCCCCGGTACAGACCAGGTCGGCTCGGCCCTGGCCTTCCGTGAGCGGGTGGCGGCATGAGCCAGAACGAGCCAGGTCACGTCGCAGATGGCGGCGTGAATCCCAGCGAGTCGCTTTCTGTTGCGGGCGGCGGCGTGAGTCCCCACGAGCGAGGCCCTGCGGTCGGCGGCATGAGTCCTGAAGTGTCTTGCGCCGCTGCACGTGGCGGGGATCCCGGCGAGGCGCGGCCTTCTGCAGGTGGCGGCGTGAGCGTGAGCGAGCATCGCGGGTCGCTTCCGGCCGCGGGTGGCGGCGTGAGTCCCGACGGGCAACCCCCGGCTATCGGTGGCGGGGATCCCGGCGAGGCGCGGCCTCCCGCAGGCGGCGACATGAGCCCGGACGAGCATCGCGAGCCGCTTCCGGCGGCAGGTGGCGGTATCAATCCCAACGGGCAACCCCCGGCTGCAGGCAGCATGAATCCCAGCGAGTCGCGGTCTCGCGCAGGCGGCGACATGAGCCCGGACGAGCTGCGCCTAGCTCGTGCCTACCTCCTGCGCGTAGCCGAACCCCCGGCCCCGGCGTTGGTCGCCTTCGTAGCGCGACACGGGCCGATAGACGCGGCCGCCCGGGTCCGCCGTGGCGACTGTCCGCCCGAGGTGCTCAAGGCGACCGAAGCGCGCCGCGAGTACGACCTCGTCGACCAGGACTTCGCGCGAGCCGCCGCGGCCGGTGCCCGGCTGGTCGTGCCCGAGGATGACGAATGGCCCGCCTGGCCGCTGCTCGCCCTCGACCTCGCCGTCCAGCGCGGTGTGCCCGAAGCCGCGCCTCCGCTGGCGCTCTGGGTCGCCGGGGATGTCGCGCTCGGCACCGCCGCCGATCGCGCTGTCGCCGTGGTCGGGGCGCGAGCCGCCACCGATTACGGCGAGCACCACGCCGCCGAACTGTCGTACGGCCTGGCCTCCCGGGGCGTCCCGGTTTTCTCGGGTGCGGCCTACGGCATCGATGGCGCCGCCCACCGCGGGGCGCTCGCCGCCGAAGGGGTCACCGTGGCCGTGCTCGGCTGCGCTGTCGACGCGGGCTACCCCGCGGGCCACGTCGGGCTGCTGAACCGGATCGTCCGCAATGGTGGCGCGGTCGTCAGCGAGTACCCGCCCGGCACCCCGCCGGCCCGGCACCGCTTCCTGGTCCGCAACCGGCTCATCGCCGCCCTCACCGAGGGCACCGTGGTCGTCGAAGCGGGACGGCGCAGCGGCGCGCGCAACACCGCGAGCACCGCCGGCGCCCTCGGCAAGGTGGTGATGGCGATGCCGGGACCCGTGTCGTCCGGGATGTCCGTCGGCTGTCACGAGCTGATCCGCGACGCCCGGGCGACACTCGTTTCGACGGTCGACGAGGTCCTCGAGACCGTGGGCCGCTTCGGCGTCGCCGAGGACCCGGCCGCCCGGCCGAAACGCCCCACCGACCGCTTGGGGCCCGAGGCGTTGCGGGCGTACGAGGCGCTTGCCGTGCGCGCCGACCGGTCGGACGCCGAAATCGCGACCGAATCCGGGCTCCCGCTGCGGAAAGTGCGGGCTCTGCTGCCCGCGCTGGAGATCGACGGATTCGCGGTCCGCGGGGAAGCGGGGTGGCGACGACGGAGGAAGAGCGCGTGAACTCCACGAATTCCGGGCGAAATCGTCGAAAGTGTTCGGCCGGTCCGGTGGGGCCGCGTGGCGATCCTTGACCGAGGGCGGTTGTTCGCGCAGCGTGACATCCATGCCGCCGCCATCACGCTCCGGCCGGGGCCGCCGCCCGGACCTGCGTGCGCTCCGGGCCGCCCTGCCCGAGCCGGTCCAGGCCGTCGTCACCGGCTACGAACGGCACCTCGGGCTGGAACGCGGGCTGTCCGCGCACACCGTCCGGGCCTACGTCGGCGACGTGGTGTCGCTGCTGGGGTTCGTCGTGGACGGCGGGGGCGCGCTCGCGGAGCTGGACCTCGGCCGGCTGCGGGCGTGGCTCGCCGCCCAGCAGTCCGGTGGGGCGAGCCGGACGACGCTCGCGCGGCGGGCCGCCTCGGCGCGGACGTTCACCGCCTGGGCGCACCGCGCCGGCTTCCTCGGGACCGACCCGGGCGGGCGGCTCGCCGCCCCGCGGGCGCACCGCACTCTGCCCGGGGTGCTGCGCGCCGGGCAGGCGGGGGAGGTCATGCGGGCATCGGCGGCCGGTGCGGCCCAGCGGGATCCTGTCGCCCTGCGTGATCGTGCGATCGTCGAGCTGCTCTACGCCACGGGCATCCGTGTGTCCGAGTTGTGCGGGTTGGACGTCGGCGGCGCCGATTTCTCCCGTCGTGTCGTGACGGTCCTCGGCAAGGGTGGCAAGGAACGGGTGGTGCCGTTCGGCGTCCCGGCGGCCGAAGCGCTGGACGACTGGATCACCGAGGGACGGCCGAAGATCGTCGCGGAAACCGCGGGTGACGGCGTCGAACCCGCACTTTTCCTCGGTGTGCGGGGGAAACGCCTCGACCCGCGCGCGGTGCGGCGAGTGGTGCACGACGCCGTCACGGCGGTGCCCGGAGCGGCCGATATGGGACCCCACGGCCTGCGCCATTCGGCGGCGACGCATCTGCTGGAGGGGGGCGCTGATCTCAGGAGCGTTCAGGAACTGCTTGGTCACGCTACGCTTGCCACGACGCAGCTCTACACTCATGTGACCGTCGACCGGTTGAAAGCGATCCATGACCGAGCGCACCCCAGGGCCTGAGGCGGCCAGGGGAAGCTCGCCGGGGTCGTCACCAGCGGGCCCGGCGGCGCACGCGCATCCGCACGAGCACGGAGACGACACTGAGCCGCATGCCGAGAACGACTGTGCAATGACCGCAGGACCGCACGTGACCGACGCCACCGGAGTGACCACTCGCGGTGACGCCGCCGTGCCCGCGGAAGCGCGGGCGGGCTACGACGTCGACGCCGGGATCGCGGCGCTGTGGCGGCAGTTCGCCGACAGCCCGGACCAGGTGTCGCGCGATCGGCTCGTGCTGCACTACGCCCCGCTGGTCAAGTACGTCGCGGGCCGCGTCGGCACCGGCCTGCCGACCCACGTCGACGTGGGTGACCTCGTGCAGTCCGGCATCTTCGGGCTTGTCGACGCGATCGAGAAGTTCGACCCCGAGCGCGGCCTGCGCTTCGAGACGTACGCGATGCAGCGCATCCGCGGCGCGATCCTCGACGACCTCCGTTCGCAGGACTGGGTGCCGCGCGCCGTCCGCAGCAAGGCCAAGGAGGCCGAGCGTGCGATGGAGCGCCTCGGCGCCCGCCTGAACCGCACCCCGACCGACGCGGAGCTCGCCGCCGAGCTCGGCATCGGCCTCGACGACCTGCGCGACTTCTACGGCCAGCTGCAGCTCACCAGCGTCGTCGCGCTGGAGGACCTGGTGGCCGCGGGCAAGGACAGCGGCTCGCTGGTCGACACGATTCCCGACGACGACGCGGTCGACCCGGTCGCCGTGCTCGTCGACCAGGACAACCGCCGCCAGCTCGCGCAGGCCATCGCGCAGCTGACCGAGCGCGACAAGATCGTGGTCAGCCTCTACTACTTCGAGAGCCTGACCCTCGCCGAGATCGGGAAGGTCCTCGGCGTCACCGAGTCGCGGGTCAGTCAGCTGCACACGCGCGCGGTCATGCGGCTGCGCGCCAAGCTGGTCGAGCAGACCGGCGCCTGATCAGGGACCACCTCCCCACGGCTTGAGCCGGAACTCGCCCATCTCACCGGTCAGGGCGAGGGGATCGACGTACTCGTCGCCTCGCCGCACGCCCCAGTGCAGGCAGGCGGCGATCGCGCAGCCGGGGTGCCCGGCGAGGACGTACCCGAGCACCTGCCCCCGGTAGACCTGGTCGCCGACGGCCACCTTCGGCTCGACGGGCTCGTAGGTGGTGCGCAGGCCGCCGTCGTGGTCGACGGAGATGATGGGCCGCCCGGCGACGAGCCCGGCGAAGACGACGACCCCGGCATCGGCCGCCAGCACCTCCTGCCCGGGAGCGGCGGCGAGGTCGACACCGCGGTGCCCGGCGCCGTAGGGCGTTTCCGGGGCGTCGAAGTACTTCGTGACCACCGGAACGGGTGACAGCGGCCAGGACAACCGCGCCTGCCGCACGGCCGCCCACTCTCCCACCGGCGGCGGTGAGGGGCCGGGTGCGGGAGTAGTCCTCAGGGGTGGCGGTGCACCCGGTCTTGCCGCCCCCGCGGCCTCATCCTCGGGTCGGACCCGCCCCGAGGCCCCGACCGGTGCCGCCGCGAAAACGGCCGCGAAAACGGCCGTGACCAGCACGACTACGGCCACGCGGCTACTCGCCGCCCGGCTCCGGAAACCACTGATCAACTCCATCCCTCCACCCTGCGGTACCGACGACCCGCGTGGGGAGCCGAAGCTGAATCTGTGGACAACCGGACCCGATGTGGACAACTCCGTGCGTCCGCGGCCGCCGGTGGGGGAGGGGCTGGTGGCAGGGGGTAGAATCTTTTCCGCGGTCCGCGTGAGCGGGCTGACTTCGCGTGCACGTGCGCGATCCCCGGCCGAAATGTGCCGGCGAGTCGCACGATGTCCGGCGGTCCCTGGGGTTCGTCACTCCTCAGGGTCCGGACACCGCCACGGGCACCAGGGCGAGCGGCCACCCGGCCGCGAGCGACAAAACCGAGTAGCGCGTCAGCGGTGAACCACCGCGAGCGCGCACGACACAGAAGAGGTTGATTCCGGCAATGGCCGTCGTCACCATGAAGCAGCTGCTCGACAGCGGCGTGCACTTCGGGCACCAGACTCGTCGGTGGAACCCGAAGATGAAGCGCTACATCTTCACCGAGCGCAACGGCATCTACATCATCGACCTGCAGCAGACGCTGACCTACATCGACCGTGCCTTCGAGTTCATCAAGGAAACCGTCGCGCACGGTGGCACGATCATGTTCGTCGGCACCAAGAAGCAGGCTCAGGAAGCCATCGCGGCCGAAGCCTCGCGCGTGGGCATGCCCTACGTGAACCAGCGCTGGCTCGGCGGCATGCTGACCAACTTCCAGACCGTCCACAAGCGCCTCCTCCGCCTGAAGGAGCTCGAGTCGCGGGAGCAGACCGGCGGCTTCGAAGGTCTCACCAAGCGCGAGATCCTCACGCTCACCCGTGAGAAGGACAAGCTCGAGAAGACCCTCGGCGGTATCCGCGACATGGCCAAGGTGCCGAGCATCGTGTGGATCGTCGACACGAAGAAGGAACACATCGCCGTCGGCGAGGCTCGGAAGCTGAACATCCCGGTCGTCGCGATCCTGGACACCAACTGCGACCCGGACGAGGTCGACTACCCGATCCCGGGCAACGACGACGCCATCCGGTCGGCCGCGCTGCTGACCAAGGTCGTCGCCGAGGCCGCGGCCGCCGGTCTCATGCAGCGCTCCAGCCGCAACGGTGCTTCGGCCGACTCCAAGCCGGAGCCGGGTGTCGCCACCGACGAGCCGCTGGCCGAGTGGGAGAAGGAGCTGCTCGCCGGCTCCGAGACCGCCGCCGCCGACGCGACCGAGGCCGCCGCGGCCGTCGAGGCTCCGGTCGAGACGCCGGTCGAGACGCCGGTCGAGACGCCCGCCGAGGCTCCCGCCGAGCAGGCCACCGCCTCCTCCTGATGTCACCGCGTCCGTGGGGGGGGGGGGGGCCCCCGCCGGCCGGCGGGGGTACCCCCCGGGATTTAAATAAACGAAAAGGAGGGTGTTTTGATCATTTGGTAATAAAACGGCCCGGAGCAGTATCGC
>NZ_JBFBBZ010000015.1:31592-216577 GCF_040682935.1 Amycolatopsis sp. NPDC051061 | reverse complement strand
CGCGCCTGCCTGAAAGTCGTCATCGACGTGACCGTCACCGACGCCGCGACAAGCCCCTTGACACGACCCACACCGCCCTAACTACCCGGCCTTGCATGAACGACTCGTTCATGCCATCCGGCGCAGGGTCCCGGTCGCCGTCTGCCGGCCGTGGCGATCGCGGACCGAAGTCGTCGTCTGCTCCCCCGGGGCGGCGGACGCGATCAGCCCCTGGTGGTCGAACAACGGCGCCACGAGCCGGTATTCGAACTCCAGCGCGCCTTCCACGCCGCGAGCCCGCGCGGCTTCCGCCATCGCGACCGCCTGCAGCGGGCCGTGCGTGAGCAGCCCCGGGTAGCCCTCCACCTCACGGCTGTAGTCGCGGTCGTAGTGGATGCGGTGAGCGTTGTACGTCAACGCGGAGAAGCGGAACAGCAGCGTCGGGGTCACCTCGATGGACCATTCCCCCGGCGCCGGGGGAACCTCGGGGCCGTCGTCCGGGCGGGCGTCGAGAGCGGAACCCGCGCGGTAGACGATGTCCTGCTCCTCGTCGACCACGAGCCGGCCCGCCTGGGTGATCCGGTGCGCCACCGTGACGAACGTGAGCGGCCCCGACCGGCCCTCCTTCTCCCGCATGGCCAGGACCTCCGACGTCCGGGTGGCGGGCTCGTCCATGCGCAGCGCACCGGGCGTGCGGACGCGGCCGCCGGCCCACATGCGCCGCCGTCCCGGGCCCGGCGGCGCCAGGACGGTGCCACGGACCGGGTGGCCATCCGGACCCAGGTCGGCTTGGGCCGGGCGGTCGAGCAGGTAGAGCCAGTGCCACAGCAGCGGCAGGACGCCGTCCGGCTCCGGGACGTCGAGCAGGGACGCCAGCGCCTGCGCGGGCCCGGGCAGGATCGGCTCGGTGACGGCCACGTCAGACCGCCTTCAGCGCGGCGCGGCCGGTGTCGAAGCTGCGCAGCGCGGCGCCGACCGCTGCCGCCACCGTGACCTCGAAGACCTCGTCCTCGGTGTGGCCCGCCGCGAGCAGGCGCCGGACGTCGTCGTCGGTGACGCGGTGGGACGCGTCGCGCACCAGCGCGGCGTAGTCCCGCCACGGCTCCGCCAGGCCGTCACCGGTCGCGGCCGCCCGCCGCAGCTCGGGGCTCGTCCGCGCGGGCTGCTCGAAGACGCTCTCGCGAAGGTCGTCGGGGCTGTCGGCGAGTAGGAAACCCGGGAACCGGTAGCCCGCACGGTGCAACGCTTTCGTGCCCACCTTCAGCTGCCCGTCGAGCAGCTCGAAGCCGAACGCATTGGCGAGCCGGTTGACGATGTTCCACACCAGGTTGACGTTCAGCGCCTCCGCCACCGCGTGCGAAGGCACGTCACGCAGCGGCGCGGCGTCGAGATCGGCGTCGCGGGAGACGTCTTCGAGGAACTGTTGCATCGCAAGCAGTTCCGGCCGGGCGTCCGCCGGGCGGTCGGGGTCGATCTCGCCGTGGCCGGCGATCCGCGTCAGCTCGGCGTGCGTGACGACGCAGAACGGGCACTCGTGCACCCGCGCCGTGCTCATCGCGAGGTACTCGCGCTCGCCGGCGGTCCAGTAGGACTCGCCGCGCATCGCGGGCGCGGTCAGCTCCAGCAGCGACCGGGTCAGGAAGCCCGGCCGGTACAGCAGCAGCTTGACGATGTCCGGGCTCGTGACGCCGGAGAGTTTCCCGGTGACGGCCATGAAGAGCCGGGCGCGGCGCCGGTGGCCGTCGTCCAAAACGGACAGTCGCATCAGGACTCCAGTTCTCGCAGGCGGGCGGTGAGGAAGCGGTGGTCGGCCGGGGCCTCGGCGAGGTCGCGCGCCCGCCGGTAGGCGACGACGGCCTCGCCGGTGCGGCCGAGGCGGCGCAGCAGGTCCGCGCGGGCGGCGTGCCAGAGGTGGTAGCGGTCGAGCCCGTCGATCGCCTCGACCAGGGCGAGCCCGGCCGTGGGACCGTCGGCCATCGCGACGGCCACGGCGTGGTTGAGCGCGACCACGGGCGACGGCGCGAGCGTCCGCAGCTGCGCGTAGAGGGCGGCGATCCGCGCCCAGCCGGTGTCCGCGGCGACGCGGGCCTGCGCGTGCTGCGCCGCGATCGCCGCCTGCAGCTGGTACTGCCCGACCGTCCCGCGGCGCAGTGCCCGGCCGAGCACCCCGAGCGCTTCCGCGATCTCCGCCCGGTCCCAGCGGGTGCGATCCTGGTCTTCGAGGAGGACGACGTCGCCGTCGGCGGTGTAGCGGGCGGCCGAGCGCGAGTCCTGCAGCAGGAGCAGCGCGACCAGGCCGAGCGCTTCCGGCTCGTCCGGCATCAGCGCCGCCAGCAGTTTCGCCAGCCGGATCGCCTCGCGCCGCGGCCCGGCCGGCTCGTCGCGGCCGGACGGCGAGGTGTAGCCGCGGGTGAAGACGAGGTAGATCACCGCGAGGACGCCGGAGAGGCGATCGGGCAGCAGGTGGTCGGGCGGGACGCTCAGCGAGATGCCCGCGTCGCGGATCTTCCGCTTCGCGCGCACCAGCCGCTGCGCCAACGCGGGCTCGGCGACCAGGAACAGCCGGGCGATCTGCGCGGCGGTCAGGCCGGCCACCGCCTGCAGCGTCAGCGCGACCCGGGCGTCTTCGGCCAGCGCCGGGTGGCAGCAGGTGAAGAGCAGGCTCAGCCGGTCGTCGCCGACCTCGGCGAGCCGGTCGTCCGGCAGGCTCAAAGTGCGCACCCCGCTCTCTCCCGCCGCGAGCCGGGCGAGCTTGGCCTGCCCGACGCGGGCGCGGCGGATCCGGTCGACGGCGCTGTTGCGCGCCGCGGTCAGCAGCCAGGCCGCGGGATCGTCCGGGACACCCGCGTCCCACGTCCGCAGCGCCCGGGCGACCGCGTCCTGCAGGGCGTCCTCGGCCAGCTCGAAGTCGCCGAGCACCCGGACGAGCGCGGCGAGCAGCCGGGCGCGGTCCTCGCGGTAGACGCGCTCGACGACGCCGGCCGCGCGATCACCCACGGGCGGCCCGGTGGTCCAGGCCGGGCACCCCGGCGACCGGGCGGACCTCGATCGAGCCCTGGGCGGCCATCGGGCACAGCGCGGCCAGCTCGAGGGCCTCGTCGAGGTCTCGGCAGTCGACCACGTACACCCCGCCGAGGTGCTCGTGGGTCTCGGCGAAGGGCCCGTCGGTGATGAGCGTCCGGCCCTCCTGCACGGTCACCGTGGTGGCCGTGTGCTCGCCCTGCAGCGGGTGCCCCGAGACGAACACGCCGCGTCGCCGGCATTCGTCGGCGAAGGCGTTGACGGCGGTCAGTGCCTCCTCGAACCCGGGGTCGCCCGGCTCGGGCCGCTCGCAGTTGTAGATCAACAGCATGTAGCGCACGTGCGCTCCTTCGTCCGGCGTCGTCGAAGAGGATGACGAACGGGACGACGGTAACTCGACAGGCTCGGCCGGACTCGGCGAAATCGACCCCGGAAATTACCAAAGGTAAGTTCTGTGGCGGTCTTGACATTACCAATGGTCAGGAGGAAAGTCCTCGCCACCTGATTCGTCTAGACCAATCAGGAAGCTCTCCCGGCGGACGGCCATCCTCAGGAGGAGACCCATGTCCCGCAGAATCCGGACCACCACAGCAGTATTGACGAGCGCCGCGACCGTGGCGGCGACGGCCCTGATCCTTTCCGGTGGGGCCGCCGCCAGTCCGTCGGCCGCGGCGGCCGCCGACTGCGGCGTGCTGTTCGACGACTTCCACTACGCCTCACCGACCGACACCGCGTTCAACGGCGCCGGCTGGACCACCCGCAACGACGTCGGCAGCCCCGGCGTGGCCGGCGCGCGCTGGCTCACCAGCAACGTCAGCTTCCCGACGGTCAACGGCGAACGCGTCGCCCAGCTCGCCGCGAGCACCGACGGCACCTCCGCCGGCACCACGCACTCCGAGATGTACCAAAACCAGCTGCGGTTCTTCGACGGCACCTACGCAAGCCGGGTCCGCTTCACCGACACGCCGGACAGCGGCACCGACGGCGACCACGTCAACGAAACGTACTTCACGATCTCGCCGCTGCGGTACGACCGCGACCCGCTCTACAGCGAGCTGGACTTCTCGGAGTACCTGCCCAACGGCGGCTGGGGCGGCTCCACCGCCGACTACCAGACCAGCTGGTACACCTACTGGAACAACCCGACCTGGGACGGCCTGCGCACGTCCACCGCGCAGAACCGCAGCTTCGCCGGCTGGCACGACATCGTCACGCAGGTGTCAGGCGGGCACGTGAAGTACTACCTCGACGGCGTGCTCACCGCGGACCACACGACCGACGCCCAGGGCAACCCGGTCTACCCGCGGACGCCGATGTCGATCAACTACAACATGTGGTTCATCGACACGGCCGGGCACACGAGCGGCAACAGCGTCTACACCGAACAGGTCGACTGGACGTACTACGCGGGCAACCAGGTGGTGTCGCCTTCGGACGCCGTCGCCCGCGCGGGTTCGTACCGGACGGGCGGAACGTCCCATGTGGACACCGTGAACGGGTGCACGACGCCGACGAACCCGCCGCCGGCCACGACCACCAAGCCGACCACGCCCACGACCCCGACGACGCCCACCACGCCGTCGCAGCCGGCGAACTGCTCGACGGCGGCGGAGTGGGACTGGGGCACGGTGTACCTCGGCGGCCAGCGGGTGAAGCACAACGCCCACCTCTGGCAGGCGAACTGGTGGACCCAGGGTTCCGAGCCCGGGCTCACCGCGCAGTGGGCCGACCTCGGCCACTGCTGACGCCGACACCGACCTGACCGCGGCCCGGGTTCCAGGGACCAGCCCGGGCCGCGGTCACCCTCACCGAGCGCCCCAATGTGGCCTTCGGTGCGTTCAACGCACCGAAGGGCCCCTTGGGTGCGCTCAACGCAACCAAGGCCACATTGGGGCGCTCTCTCCCCACTACTTCCGCCGCCCTCTTCCAGGAGTTTCCTGTGCGCAGACGCACCTTCGCCGCCGTACTGGCCGTCGCCGCCGTGACCGCCAGTACCGCCTGCGGTACCGATACCCCCGCCCCCGTCGCTCAGGGCGGCGGGCAGCTTACCGTCTGGCTCATGAACGGCGACCTGTCCGACAAGGCCACCGCGGCCGTCAACGCCGCGTTCGAGAAGGCCACCGGCGCGAAGGTCACCGTGCAGATCCAGGAGTGGGACAACATCAATACCAAGATCAGCACCGCGCTGGCCCAGGACAACACTCCCGACGTCATCGAGATCGGCAACACGAACGTCCCGCTCTTCGCCGCCAACGGCGCGCTCACCGACCTCACCTCCCACCGCGGCGAACTGGCCGGGAAGAACACCTGGCTGCCCGGCCTCGCCGGACCGGCCACTGTGGATGGAAACCTCTACGGCGCGCCGCTGTTCGCGGGCAACCGCGCGGTGATCTACGACAAGCAGGTCTGGGCCGACGCCGGCATCACCGCGCCACCGAAGACGTTCGCGGAGCTCACCCAGGACCTCGACAAGATCAAGGCCAAGCACCCGGCCGCGGACTACTCCGCCTTCCACTTCCCCGGCAAGTACTGGTACGGCGCGCTCCAGTTCGTCTGGGACGCGGGCGGCCGGCTCGCCACGCAGAAGGACGGCAAGTGGGCCGGCGCCCTCGAAAGCCCCGAAGCGCAGAAGGGCTTGCAGACCTGGAAGGACTTCCAGAACACCTACTCCTCCGCCGCGTCCCGCAACGTCGACACCAAGGCGCCCGACCAGGCCGCCATCTTCTCCGCCGGCGGCGCCGGCGCGATCCTCGACACGAGCATCAACACCGTCGTCAAGAACAAGCCGGAGCTGAAGGACCGCCTGGGCACCTTCCCGTTCCCCAGCGCCACGGCCGGGAAGACGCAGCCGGTGTTCCTCGGCGGGTCGGACCTCGTCGTCGCGGCCAAGAGCCGCAACCAGGACCTCGCCCTCGCCTACCTCAAGGCCGCGACGAGCCCCGAGGTGCAGCGCGACGCGATCGTCGGCATCGACGGCTGGACGCCGATCTCGACCGAGCTGATCGACGAGATCACGCCCACCCTGCCGCCGGTCAACGCCGCCTTCGCCACCGCGGCCAAGACCAGCGTCGCGACCCCGGCCGCCCCGGGCTGGGCGACCATCGAGAGTGACAAGTCGATCAACACCTTCTTCGCCGACATCGCCACCGGCCGCCGCCCGATCGCCGACGCCGCCAAGGACTTCGACGCTCACCTGACCGAGGCGCTGGGCACCCGCTGACCGGCGGGGCGGCCCGGCCGACTGCCGTCCCCAACCGGGCCGCCCCGCCCCTTTTTCCGCGAAGGAGTCCTCGTGTTGCTGGAAAAAGCGCCGCCCGATGCCCCGCCGAGACCGGCCACACCGCGCCGGCGACGGTCCCTGCTGCCCTACGGCCTGCTGCTGCCCGCGACCGTCCTGCTCGGGCTCGTCCTGGGCTACCCGCTGGTGCGGCTGGTCGTCATCTCGACGCAGCGGTACGGCCTGCGGTCCCTGTTCACCGGCACGACGACCTTCGCGGGCTGGGACAACTACGCCGCGGTCCTCGGCGACGACCAGCTCCTCCCGGTCCTCGCGCGCAGCGTCGGGTTCTGCACCGCGCTCGTCCTCGGCACCCTGGTCATCGGCTTCGGCGTCGCGCTGCTGCTCCAACGCTTGGGCCGCGGCATGCGCACGGCGGTCACGCTCTGCCTGATCGCGGCGTGGGCGCTGCCGAACGTGGCGTCCACTTTGGTCTGGCAGTGGCTCTTCCAGCCCGGCTACGGCGTGGTCAACTGGCTGCTCACCCAGGTGGGCTTCGGCGACCTCACCCAGCACGACTGGACGACGTCCCCGGCGTCGGCGTTCACGCTCGTCTGGCTGCTGGTCGTGTGGCAGTCGGTGCCGTTCGTCGCGCTCACGCTCTACGCGGGCCTGTCACAGATCCCCCGCTCCTACTACGAAGCCGCCGCGCTCGACGGCGCCGGGCCGTGGCGGGTGCACCGCACCATCACGTTCCCGTTCCTGCAGCCGATCCTCGGCCTGGTCACCATCCTCTCGGTGATCTGGGACTTCACCGTCTTCAACCAGATCTGGATCCTCACCCAGGGCGGCCCGAACGACGGGACGACGACGCTCGGCATCTGGACGTTCACGAGGACGTTCAGCGGCAACGACTTCGGACAGGGCGCCGCGATCGCCGTCGTCTCGGTCGCGCTGCTCGTCGGCATGACGGCCGTCTACGTGCGCCGGCTCGTCCGCTCCGGGGAAGACCTGTGATGCGCCGGATCGGCCGAAATGTCGCAGCCGCCCTCTTCTGTCTCGTGTGGATCTTCCCGGTCTACTGGATGGTGCTCACGGCGTTCAAGCCCGCGGGCAAGATCCTCCAGCCCACGCCCCAGTTCCTGCCGGTCGACATCACGCTGGACAACTTCGCCGACGCGCTCGCCAAGCCGGGGTTCGCCCACGACCTCGCCAACAGCGTCGTGGTCGTCGTCGCGGTCGTCGCTCTGTCCATTGTGGTCGCCTTCCTCGCCGCGACCGCGTTGACGCGCTTCCGGTTCTTCGGGCGCCGCAGCTTCCTCATCGGCGTGCTGGTGCTGCAGATGGTGCCCGTGCCCGCCCTGGTCATCCCGCTGTTCCTCGGCCTGAAGAGCGCGCACCTGCTCGACACGCTGTTCGGGCTGATCCTGACGTACGTGGCGCTCGTGCTGCCGTTCACGATCTGGACGTTGCGCGGCTTCCTGCACGGCATCCCGGTCGAACTCGAGGAGGCGGCGATGGTCGACGGCGCGACGCGCGCACGGGTCATGCGCTCGGTCCTGCTGCCGCTGGTGCTGCCCGGCCTGATCGCGACCAGCGTGTTCGCGTTCATCACCGCGTGGAACGACTTCCTGTTCGCCTACGTGATCATGAAGGACAGCTCCGGCTACACGCTGCCGGTGTGGCTGGTGTCGTTCAGCACGAGCACCGGCACCGACTACGGCGGCCTGATCGCCGCGTCGACGCTGTTCGCGCTGCCCGTCGTCATCTTCTTCGCGCTCGTGCAGCGCCACCTGGTCGAAGGCATGACCGCGGGCGCGGTGAAAGGCTGATGGTCATCCCCCACCCCGCGCGGCTGACGCGCCGCGCCGGTACCTTCGCGCCCGCCGGCGGGTTGCGCGTACTCGCGGGCCGCGGTGCCGAGCGCGCCGCGCGCCTCCTCGCCGGCTACTTGCCCCGGCCGACGATCCACCACGGCCCGGCCATCCGCCTCGACCTCGTCCCGGAGGCGAACCACGGGCTGGAGGGGTACGAACTCGACATCACGCCGGCGGACGCGCTCCTCACCGCGTCGACCGAAGCGGGACTGCGCAACGGTGTGCAGACCCTCCGGCAGCTGGTCCCGCTGCACGGACCACCGCGGCTGCCGTGCCTGCACATCCGCGACGCGCCCCGGCTGCCCTGGCGCGGCGTGCTGCTCGACGTCGCCCGGCACTTCATGCCGCTGGAGTTCCTCCGCGAGTTCGTCGACCTCTTGGCGCTGCACAAGTACAACGTCCTGCACCTGCACCTCACCGACGACCAGGGCTGGCGCATCGAGATCGACGGCCGGCCGCGGCTGACCGAGATCGGCGCGTGGCGCACCCAGTCGATGGTCGGGGCGGCCGGCAGCGGTGTCTACGACGGCGTCCCCCACGGCGGGTGCTACACCCAGCGCGAGCTGCGCGACCTCGTCGGCTTCGCGGCCGACCGCGGCGTGCGGATCGTGCCGGAGATCGACCTGCCCGGGCACGTGCGCGCGGCGCTGGCCGCCTACCCCGAGCTGGGCAACCGTCCGGAAGTGACGCTGCCCGTGTGGACGGCGTGGGGCATCAGCCCGGACATCCTCGGCGTCCACGACGGCGCGTTCGCCTTCTGCCGGGAGGTGCTCACGCAGGTCGCGGACGTCTTCCCTTCGCGGCACCTGCACATCGGCGGCGACGAGTGCCCGACCACGCAGTGGGCGTCGAACCCGGTCGCGCGGGAAAAGGCGGCGGGCCTCGGGTTGCGGGACACCGCCGAGCTCCACCCGTGGTTCCTGGCCGAGCTGCACGGCTTTTTGGCGGACCTCGGCCGGCAAGCCGTGTGCTGGGACGAGACCGGCCACGCCGCGGGCCGGCTGCCGCCGGAGCTGGTCGTCACGGCCTGGCGCGACGCCGCGCACGGCGCCGCCTCCGTGGCCCGCGGCCACCAGGTGATCATGGCGCCGCACACGTCGACGTACTTCGACTACCGGCAGAGCGAGGAGCCCGGCGAGCCGCCGCGTCAGGACGTCACGACGCTGCAGGACGTCTACCGCTTCGACCCGCTGGCAGGCGGGCTGCCGGTCAGCGACGGGACCCGCCCCGGCGTGCTGGGTACGCAGGCTCAGCTGTGGACCGAGCACGCGCCGACCCCCGACCACGTGCGTCACCTGGCGTTCCCCCGGCTGTGCGCGCTGGCCGAGCGCGCGTGGTCGCCGCCGGACCGCCGTTATGCTGATTTCCAGGAGCGCCTGGCCGGTCACCTCGAACGGCTGCGCGCCCTGGACGCCCTGCCCAAGGAGCGCGTCCGGTTCGCCGGCGCGGTCCCCGTATCCGGGAAGACGGTGCCTTGACCGCTGAGCCATCCGGGGCTTCGCCCCAGGCCGGGGGCTCCGCCACCCGTGGCCCCCGAAAAGAAGATGGCGAGCCGGCGGACCGCCCGCCCACCGTGAAGCGCGACCGCGTCCGGCGGCACCTGCTGAAGGTGATCGAGCACGCCGGCCCCGGCACCGGGCTGGCGTCCGAACGCGATCTGGCCGCGGAGCTGGGCGTGTCCCGGCCGACCGTCCGGGCGGCCATCGACGAGCTGACCCGCACCGGGCTGCTGGTGCGCCAGCGCGGGCGCGGGACGTTCACGAGCCCGCAGAAGGTGACCCAGGAACTGGCGACGGGGCTCGCCGTGCCGCCCGCGGAAGGGCACTGGACGAGCCGGGTGGTGGCGTTCGGGATCTCCCCCGCGACGCGGTCCCTGGCGGGCGACCTGGAGCGCGAGCCGGGGGCGCCGGTCCTGCGCGTGACGCGGGTCCGGCACGTCGACGACGAGCCGATCGCGATCGAGCAGCTCGCGCTGCCCGCTTCCGTGGTGCCGGGTCTGTCTCCCGCGGACCTGGAGTCGGGCAACTTCTACCGGCTGCTGCGGGAGCGGTTCGGGATCGCGGTGCAGGACGCGGTGCAGACGATCGAGCCCGCGGTGACGAACCCGGAGCAGGCCGAGCTGCTCGAGATCGCGGTGTACGCGCCGATCCTGCACATCGAGCGCCTGACCCGCGACACGACGGGGCAAGTCGTCGAACTGACCCGCTCGGTGTACCGCGGCGACCGCTACCGCATCACGTCCAAACTCCGCTTCGACGCCGAATCGGGCTGACCGTGAGCAGCACACCCGATCTCGGTCCGTTGCCCCGCCGCGTCACCGTCGACGCGGACCAGGTGCGCAGGCTGGTCCGCGACCAGTTCCCGCACTGGGCCGATCTCCCGGTCCGGCCCGTGGCGCAGAGCGGCTGGGACAACTTCACCTTCCACCTCGGCGACGCGATGGTGGCGCGGGTGCCCAGCGCGGCCGAATACGCCTTGGCCGTCGAGAAGGAACAACAGTGGCTTCCGGTGCTCGCTCCCCGGCTGCCGCTGCCCATCCCGGTCCCGCTGGCGCAGGGGCGTCCCGGCGCGGGCTATCCCTTTTCGTGGTCGGTCTACGCGTGGCTCGCCGGTTCGCCGGCCCGCGGGGACCGGATCGCCGACCCCGTCCGCTTCGCGCTCGACCTGGCCGGGTTCCTGGCCGCCTTGCGGAGCATCGACACCGACGGCGGTCCCCAGCCGGGAAAGCACAACTGGTTCCGGGGCGCCACGCTGCGCACCTACGACGCGCAGGTTCAGCGCGCGCTCACGGCCCTGGACGGCCTCCTCGACGTCGACCCGGCCCGCGAGATCTGGGCGGCGGCCCTGGACGCGCGCTGGGACGGCGTGGACGTCTGGTTCCACGGCGACCTCGCCGCGGGGAACCTCCTGCTCGGCAAGGGCGAACTGACGGCGGTCATCGACTTCGGGACCTGCGGGGTCGGCGACCCCGCGTGCGACCTGGCCGTCGCCTGGACGCTGCTGACCGCCGACGGCCGGCGGGCGTTGCGCGAGCACCTGTCCGCCGACGAGCCGAGCTGGGCGCGCGGGCGCGGCTGGGCGCTGTGGAAAACGCTCGTGACCTGCGCCCGGGCCGTGGGCCGCACCGACGAGGAAGCCACGGACGCCCGTCGCGTCCTCGACGAGATCCGCGCTGAATACGTATCCGGAAAATAATTCTTCGCGGAAACCGGAAACGGGAATTCTTAGCGTCCACTCGTCACCCGAACGAGTGACGCCGGGACGGCATCCGGGTGGCCACCGACCGAAGACCCCTCGCCTGATCAGGTCCAGACCCTTTCACGCCGGCGGCAAACTGCGCTGTTGGCTTCGCCTTTCTGGCGCCCGGGTGAGAGCGCTTCAACGCACTCCCGGTGCGGCATAGGATTTTCCTTCGGCCAGAAAACCATTTCTGGAACCAACCGTTGCGAAAGAATCGAGGACCATTCATGCGAAGACGCATGCTGGGAGCAGTGCTGCCCCTGGCGCTCGTCGCGGCCACCGCCGTCGCGCTGCCCACGACCGCCGGCGCGGCCACCGTCTCGGGGCTCACGAAGTCCGTGCAGGGCACCGGTTCCCCCGCCGGCCACGGGGCCACCGCGAACTGGGTCATCGGCTACGACGACCAGGCCACCGGGTCCGGCGCCGCCACCATCACCGACGCCGTCGGCGCGGGCCAGGCGTTCCAGTCCGGCTCGCTGCACGCCCCGCCCGGGTGGACGCCGTCGTGGTCGACCGGCGGCAGCACCTTCACCGGCACCGAACCCGCGTCCGGCGTCACCGCCGTGCGCGCGACCAACCCGGACGCCGGACCCGACGCGACGTCGTTGTCCGCCGCGCTCACCCCGCCCGTGCAGGCGGTGACGACCGCGACCGGCGGCGACGGCTTCACGCCGATCCTCTACCGCACCCCGGGCGGCGTGCTGCAGGCCTGGAACATCTACCACCACCTCGGCGCGGCGTCGCCGAAGGTCGTGTGCACCGACCTCGCCACCGGGCAGCGCTGCCCGGGCGGCTCGTGGCCGAAGGTGCTCAACACCGCGCCCGGACCGCTCGGCACCCTGGGGGCCGGGGACATCGCCAGCACGATGGTGCAGCAGTACGTGCGCGACCCCGCGGCGCCCGCGAAGGTCTACTACCCCGCCGTCACGGCCGCGTCAGTCGGCGTCGGCTGCCTCGACATGGCCGCGTCGGCCAACTGCGGGTACTGGCCGCTGTCCCCCACCGGCGGGTCGCCGTCGGTGAACAGCGTCACGGGATTCGTGGAGACCGGCGGCAACCTGTACGGCGTCGTCAGCAGCGGCGCGGTGGTCTGCTGGAATGTCGCCACGAAGAGCGCGTGCGCCGGCCAGCCGTACGCACCGATCGTGCCGGCCGCGAGCAACCAGCCGTACGTCTACGGCGCGCTGACCCCGGTGGCGGGCAAGGTGTTCGCGTCGCAGTCGAACTCGGGTACCGCGCAGCAGCCGGCGCTGGGCTGCTTCGACCCGGCGACGGCCACGCCGTGCACCGGCTGGGCGTCTTCGCGGCCGACCGGCCCGGGGGGCAACTTCACCTACAACGCGTACACGGCCTTCAGCACAGCCGGCGTCGCGGTGGGCGCGTGCTCGTCGACGACCGGCGGCACGAACGTCACGACGTGCTACGCGCTCGACGGGTCGGCATTGCCGGCGCCCCCGGGTGCCGCGGCGCTGACGGGCGGGATCTACGTTTTCGACCCCGAGGTCGTCACCGATCCGAACGGCCACGTGCGCAGCTACCTCCCCTTCTGGAACGGCGGCTACGTGGGCGCGACGCTGTGCCACGACTGGACGACGGGGGCGGCGTGCGCGGGCCTGCCCGGCGTGATCACGCACCCGTCGGCGAACAGCGGGGTCACGCGGGACTACGGGTACACCTACGATCCGCCGTCGGGCTGCCTCATCGGCCTCGGTGACGCGGGCGTGCTGTTCTCGATGGACCCGGCGACGGGGGCCACCCCGTGCGTCCGCTCGGGCGGCCAGGTGACGTTGCGGCCGGGCGACTTCTACTGTGACGGCGGCTCGCACGTCCAGGGGTACACGGCGGCGCGGCTGACGGGCGTCGACCCGGCGAACGTCGACTTCGCGGCGTCCCGGGTGACGGTGGTGGACCAGGGCGGCGCGACGGTGCCGACCCCGGGCTTCGCCCCGGACGGCTCGGTCGACCTGACCGGCGTCTCCGTGGCGGCGCACCCGTCGATCACGGTGACGACGACATTGGTGCTGCACAACGGAACCGGCTTCAGCGGCCGGCTGGTGGTCGACTACGCGGGCGACGCGCCGCAGCTGTGCTTCCGCACGACGATCGCGACGGACTGCGCCGTGTCGAGTGTGGCTAACACGGCGACCGGAACGGACTCGACGGGTTCGTTCACGTCCAACACGGTGACGCTGCCGGTCGCCCCGGGCGCGTCGTGCACGCCGAAGGTCAAGGTGGAGAAGGAGATCTGCACGTCGTCGACGGCTTCGAAGTGCGGCCCGGGCGGCGCGGGCCCCTGGGCGAAGCAGGCGGGGGTGGGTCTCCTGGGCCTGCTGAACGCGACGGCGTACTGGCGGATCACGGTGACGAACGAGGGTCCGGTCGGGATCACGTCGGCGCACGTGGTGGACAGCGTGGAGACGTCCTGCCAGACGGGTCCGTTCACGCTGGCGGCGGGGACGTCGAAGCAGGTGTACTGCTCGACGTACGCGCTGCTGAACCTGTTCCCGATCACGAACCAGGCGAAGGTGAGTTACGTGCCGGCGAACGTTCCCCCGGGGACGCCGCCGTCGTACACGGGATGGTCGTCGGCGAAGGCCTGTTCGCTGCTGTGCATCCTTTAGGAGGTTGAGGTGAGCGGCCCGCGGGGAGCTTCCCCGCGGGCCGTTCCCGTCGAGCGACCGAGACGAGTGTCGCGAATGAGTCATTCGGGACGCTGGAGGCCGGGAATGAGTCATTCGCGACGCCGCAGGTCACACCGTGACGACTTCGTCCGCCGAAGCCGAAGCTCCCGCGGCCGCCTCGGGCGTGATCGCCGGCGCCACCAACACCGCGCACAGCGGTACCGCCATCGCGATCGCCGCCACCACGAACACCGGGAACAGGAACGAGAACACCTCCACGCCCGCCGGGTCCGCGGCGTTCATGTCCATGTTCATCCGGACCGCCGCCATGCCCGTGTAGTGCATGCCCGTCACCGCCGCGCCCATCACGAAGCCGGCCAGCAGCCGCAGGGACAGGCGGTCGAGGAACACCGCGAACCACAGCGCCGCCGTCGCCGCCACCACCGCGATCACCACCGACAGCGCGACCAGGCCGCCGTCGTAGGTGAAGTCGCCCTTCACCTGCAGGGCCGACATTCCCGTGTAGTGCATGACGTTCACCGCCAGGCCGGTGATGACGCCGCCGAGCGCGAGGCGCCACCAGCCGAACTTCGCGCGGCCACCCACCACCACGAGGCCGGCGAACACCGCCGACACCGACAGGATCGCCGAGAGCACCGTGCGGAAGACGTCGTAGCGGACCGGCATCCCCGGCGTGCTGAACCCGAGCATCGCGACGAAGTGCATCAGCCAGATGCCGACGCCGCCGATCGAGATCGCCGCCAGCACCAGCCACCGCATGCGGTGCCGGGGGCTCGCCGCGTGGCGGGCCTGGACCGCGCAGGCCAGTCCGAGCGCGCAGCCGACCACCGACGTCAGGTACGCGAGCACGAGCAACCAGTGCCCGAGCGCGAAGTGCTCCATCGCAAAGTCCTCTCTAGAGGTCGCGCAGCCCGTGCAGCACGCGTTCCATCAGGTCGTGGCGCTCGTCCCAGGTGGACGTGTCCGACAGCGTGTCGCGGACGATCACCAGGTTGTCCTGCACCAGGTCCGACACGAGCACGCGGACCACGCCCAGCGGCAGCGCCAGCAGCGCGGCGATCTCCATCAGCGACCGCGGCCGGGCGCACAGCTCGACGACCTCCGCCAGCGCGCTCGACATGAGGTACGCCGCTTCGGCCCGGCCCGCCGCCGTGGACTCGACCAGCGCTTCGACGGCGATCTCGACCGTCGGCGCCGTCCGGCCTTCCGTCCAGGCGTACGGGCGGGCCAGCGACGCGCTGCGCCGCGGCTCCTCCCCGTACGGCCCGGGCGGCGGGTCGTCGATCACCGGTGGTCCTGGGCCACCGGAATCTCGCGCGCGGGCACGTCGACCTTCTGCCCCACCCGCTCGACCAGCATCGTCATCTCGTAGCCGACCAGGCCGATGTCGCAGCCGGTCGAGGCGAGGACGACCAGGTTCGAGCCGTCGCCGACGCTCATCAGCAGCAGGAACCCCTGCTCCATCTCGATCACCGACTGCACCACCCGCCCGGCGGTGAACAGCTCCGCGGTGCCCAGCGACAGGCTGGACAGCCCGGACGCGATCGCCGCCAGCTGGTCGGCGCGCTCGCGGGGCAGGGCGTCGTCGGCGGCCACGAGCAGGCCGTCGGCGGAGACGAGCACGGCGTGCGCGACCCCCGAGACGTCCTGGACGAACCCGTTGACCAGCCAGTTCAGCGTCGCCGTCCGCTCGGGCCGCACGGCCGGACCGGGGAAGCCCAGTGTCCCGCTGAGGGACCGGGCCGGCTGTTCGGCGCGTCGGGGCGGCACGTCGGGAAGTTCCGTCATCGCGGATCCACTTCGTCCTTTCCGGTTTCTTCGGTGCGGGCCACGGTCTCCTGCCGGGCCGCGCGCATCCCCTGGTAGTGCCGGGAGAGACTGGTGCGGACGGCGGCGGCGTCGCGGAACGTCCCGCCGTTCTGCTCGCGCACGCGCGGGACGACCGCGCCGGGGGCGAGCTGGGCCCCGGGCCGCCGGGTCGGCAGGCCGGCGTCGGTGAGCCGTTGCGCGATCGCCGGCTTGAGAGCGCTTTCGGCGGCTTGGCGCGTGCGGTCGGCCGGGGTGTCCCACTCCCCCACCGGCGCGGTGCTCGGTTCGGGGCGGGCCACGGGCTTTTCGACCGAGGTGGGCCGGTCCGACGCGCGGATCGTGGACGCGTCGGCCGACGCCGCCGCTTCGGCCGGCGCGGCCTGGTGTTTCGCGGAGGTTCCGTTGCGGCCGGCCGGGTCCGCCGGTTCGGCCAAGGCGGCCGGATCTCCCGCGGGTTCGGCCGGCGCGGCCTGGTGTGCCGGGGAGGTTCCGGTGCGGCCGGCACCCGAAACGGCGGCCGGGTCGGGCCGGGCGGACTTGCCCGCCGATGGCGGCCAGTCCGCCGCCTCGCCCGGAGCGGTGAACCCCGGCCAGGTCCCCTGGCCGGCGGCCGCCGCCGGCTGCTCGCCCGAGGGCGGCCATTCCACCGGCGCGCCGTCCGCCGGCGGCCACTCCACCGGCGCGTCTCGCCTGGTCAGCGGCTTCACGGACGGCTCGACGAACCAGCTCGTCACGACCTGCTCGAAGATCGGCGTCGACGCCTGTGCCGGCACCACCGGCGGCCGGGTGTGGCCGTTGCGGCCGCCGGTTCCGGCTCCGGCCGTGGCGAGCCGGCCGGCGCCGATCGGGCGGGCCAGGTCGGCGATGACCAGTGCGCCCGGGACGTGCACGCTCGCCGTCACCCCCGCGTGCCGCGCGCCGGTTCCGGTCGCGCGCAGCCGCACCGTCACCCCGTGCAGGGCGGCGAGCCGGCCGACCACGAACAACCCCATCCGGCGGGTCGTCTCCGGGCCGACGGTCCCCGCCGCCGCGAGGCGGTCGTTCACCGCCGTCAGCTCCGCCGGGGTCATCCCGAGGCCCTGGTCGACGACCTCGATGAGCAGCCCACCGTCGGCGCCGCGATCGGCCGTCAGCGCGACCTTGTGCTCCGGCGGGGAGAACCGCGTCGCGTTCTCCAGCAGCTCGGCGAGGATGTGCACCACGTCCGCGGCCGCTTCGGGCTGCACCGAGCTGCGCGGGGCGTTGCCCATCGACACCCGCCGGTAGTCCTTGACCTCCGACGTCGCGGCGCGCAGCAGGTCGCGCGTGGGCACCGGCTCCCGGCCGTGCCGGACCGGGCGCCCGCCCGCCAGGACGTGCAGGTTTTCGCCGTTGCGGCGCAGCCGGGTCGCGATGTGGTCGATCCGGAACAGCTCGTCGAGCCGGCGCGGGTTCTGTTCGCCCGCCTCGAGGTCTTCGATGATCGACAGCTGCTGCTCGACCAGGGACTGGCTCCGCCGCGAGAGCGTCATGAACATCTCGCTGACCTGCTTGCGCAGCTCGGCCTGCTCGACGGCGAGCCGGACCGCCTGCCGGTGCATGTCGTCGAAGGCGCGGGCCAGCTGCCCGATCTCCTCTTCGGTCTCGACCCCGGAGTCGGGCACCGAGCGCCAGTCGACGTCGTGGCCCTCACGGACCTGCCGGACGGTTTCCGGGAGCTGTTCGTTCGCCGCGCGCAGGGCGGCCGCGCGCAGGCGGCGCACCGGCGTGACGAGCGAGCGCACCACGAGCAGCGCGATCGCGAGCGCGCCGAGCAGCGAGCCGAGGACCAGGGCCGTGTCCCGCAGCGAGTCCGACCGGGCGCGGTCGGCCGCGGCCGAGACGTCGCCGGTCAGCTTCGCCACGACGTCGTTCAGCACGCCCGTCACGCCCTTGGCCTCGGCGGTGATCGACGGGGTGAACGCCGCGAGCGCCGCGGTGCCGCCGTTGCCGGGGTCCTGCAGGGCCTCCAGCCGGCCCTCGGCGGAGGTCGTCGCGGCCTTGAACCGGTTCAGGACGTCGCCCGAGAGCTGGTGTTCGGCCTGCTCGGCGAGCACCTCCTGCTCCGCCGCGGTCTGCACGACGGCCGGGCGCAGCGAAGCGTCGTCCGGGCTGTTCTGCGCCGCCCGCACGTAGGTCTCCTCGGTGGCCAGCTCACCGCGCAGGTGCACCAGCAACCGGGCGGTGTCCGCGCCGTCGGCGGTTTCGCTGCCGGCGTCGGCCGGGGCGAACGTGGGCACGAGGTCGCCGAGGGTGGCGATGATGTCGTTGTAGCCCGCGGCCTTCGTGCGGACGTCCCCGCCGCCGGCGCCGGCGGCGCGGATGCCCGCGAGCTTGCCCAGCGCGGTGTTCAGCGCCCGGCCGGTGTCCGTGGCCAACGGCGAGAAGCCGGTGTCGCGCTGGACGGCGGCCACCTTCGCGTCGACGACGGCGGTCAGCGTGTCCGGCGCCCCCGCCGGGACCGCCACCGCCGCGACCATCTCCTCGCCCAGCGACGCGGTCAGGTCGATCGTGTCCCGCAGCACCGGCAGCCGGTCGCGCGCCGCGCTGAGCGCGGTCGCCCGGTCGAGCTCGCCCTGGATCCGGACCTCCGCGAGCGCCACCGCGACCAGGACCGGCAGCAGCAGGACGACGCTGATCTTGGTGCGGACGCTCCAGTGCGCCGGCGACCACGCGGAGCCCGCCGGCCGGCGGAGCGTGGATCTGCTTTCGTGCATGGCGGAATCGCTCGATTCCCAGCCGCGCGGACGGCCGACGTCGAACTCGGACAGGACTAGGGGGCCCCAGGGCCGATCACGGACGTCCCGAGTGGACCGGAAACCCGGCTCCCGGACCGGGGAAGACGTCGGCGTTGATCGAGCCGACCAGCAGAGAACCTCACGTCCGGCATCCTTGTCAACCCTAAGGAGCGGCGTTTCGGAAGGCGGGGAATGAATTCCTTCGGATCCGCTCCCACGGTTCACGCATTGTGTTCCAACGGTCGCTGCTTGTACACCGTACAAGCACTGTTCTCCCAGCTCCAGGCCCTGACACAAGGTAAACAAGCCGCCCTGTCGCACTGGCGGCAGAATTACCCACAAGAGGTGACGGGGACGAATTCGTGGCGAAGTCGGCCATTGTTCGAATGGTGTGTTATTAATTCCCACCCCGCCCGGGTGGGAGGCCCGGCGGGAGACGCGGCAGAATCGGTGCCGTGACCGATGTGGAGGATCCCGGCGGCAGCGCGGGCCACGGCAAGCGGGTCGGGTGGGTCGAGCTGTACCTGGACCTCGTCTTCGTGTTCGCGGTGGCCCAGGTGGCCCACGGCATCGTCGCGGACCCGCACTGGATGCGCGCGCTCGCCGCGCTCGGCCTGTTCGCGACGCTGTGGTGGACGTGGATCGGCTTCGCCGTCCTCTACAACCGCCGGGGCGACGACAGCCGCGCCGCCGACCGGCTGTTCGTGCTCGCCGGCACCATCCCCTGCGGAATCGCCGCGACGCAGGCGCACCACGTCTTCGAAGGGCACCCGGCGGTCTTCGCGGCGGCCATGGCCGGGGTCCGCCTGATCCTGGCGGCCGCGCACCGGTGGCCGGCCCGCCCCGGCCTGGACCAGAGCCGGATCAGCTGGGGCTACGGATTTTCGGCGGTCCTGTTCGGCGTTTCGGCGGTCGTCCCGCACTCGTCGGCCCTGTGGGCCTTCGCACTGCTGCAGGAGGCGGGCTTCCTGCTCCTCGGCGACCGTCCCGCACGACGCCGTGGCGAGCGCCCGGAGCGGCCCACGCGGGCGGCGCGGTGGCGGATGCTGCTGAAGCCGCCGAGCGACCCCAACCTGGCCGTCGACTCGGCGCACCTCGCCGAGCGCTTCGGGCTGTTCATGATCCTGCTGCTCGGCGAGCTCGTGATCACGGTCGGTACCGCGGCACTGGAGCGCCCGGCCGACGACTTCGGCTACTGGGCGTCCTTGGTCGCCGGCCTGGTGATGGCGGGCGCGCTGTGGTGGCTGTACTTCGCGTCGGCCGCGCGGATCTACGAGCGCATGCTCGACCTCTCCGGCGGCAACCCCGCACTGGCGTATTCGCTGTACGCGGTCGGCCACCTCTTCCCGGCCTTCGCGCTGCTGCTCATCGCGGCCGGGGTCAACCTGTCGCTGCACGAGTACCCGCCGCAGGCGGCGGCGTGGTTCACGACGGCGGGCCTGACGATGTACCTGGCCGGCACCCGGGTCTTCTCGGTGCCCGGCCGCCCGCGCTGGTACGCCGGCCTGGGCCGGATCGCGGCCCTGGCGGCCACGGTGTGCCTCGCGTTCCTGGGCCGGGTCCTGCCGGCGCCCACGGTGGTCGTGGTGATCGCGGTCTGGGCGGTGCTCAGCACGGTGGTGGCAGCGGGCATCCGCCACCGCGCGCTCGACCGCATGGGCGACGACCCGGTCGCGTTCCTGCGCGGCATCCAGGAGGAGCGGCTGCGCGGGTCGTGAGTGTTCGGGGCGGTTCTGACCGTCCCGAACACCCACGACCTGCCGCGTTCGGTCGGGTGCTCGCCGACGTTCAGCAGGCCACCGCGGGTGACGTACTCGTCCTCGGCGGCGTGGTCGAGGTCCAATACCGGCGAGAACGGGATGCTGTGCGCGGCGCAGATCTCCGCCCATTCGGCCGTGCTCCGCGTCGGGGACAGCTGTTCGATCAGCTCGTAGAGGTCGGCGTAGTGCCGCGCGAGCGCCGCCGGGGTGCTGAACCGCTCGTCGTCGGCCAGCTCCTCCCGGCCGGCCGCGGCGAAGAAGTCGTGGATGTTGCGGGAGGTGTAGGGAATGATGTACGCCCAGCCGTCGGCGGTCGGCGTCGCCCGGTGCCCGGGGCTGAGCGACCGCGGGAAGCCCACCTCGCCCGTCGGCGGCTCGAAGGTCTGCCCGGCCAGGTGTTCCACGAGGTTGAACGCCAGCATCGTGTCCGTCATCGGCACCTCGACGTGCTGGCCTTCACCCGTCGCACGCTGGTGGACGACCGCGGCGAGCACCGAGTACGCGATCGTGAGCGCGCAGACCTTGTCGGCCAGGATGGTCGGCACGTAGGTCGGGACCCCGGTGGCCCGGCGCATCAGGTCCGTGAGACCCGACGCGGACTGCACGATCTCGTCGTACGCGGCGTGGTCGGCGCGCGCCGAGTCGCCGCGGAAGCCCTGCGCGGTGCAGTAGACCAGGCGGGGGTTCACCGCCGCGAGCGACTCGGGGCCGAGCCCCAGCCGCCGCAGCCCACCCGGGCGGGTGTTGGTGATCAGCACGTCGGCGCTGCGCACGAGGGCGAGGAACGCCTCTTTCCCCTCGGGACTCTTGAGGTCGAGGGCCAGGCTCCGCTTGTTGCGGTTCACGTTCAGCGCGAGCGCGCCCATGCCTTCGTACCGCTGCGGGTGGCTGTGGCGGGTCATGTCCCCCACCGGGGGGGGGGCTCGACCTTCACCACGTCCGCGCCGAGATCACCCAGGATCTGCGCCGCGCAGGGCCCCATCACGACGGCCGCCATGTCGATGACCCGGATGCCCCGCAGCGCAGCCGCCGTCGGCGGTCCGCCTTCGTTCGCCGTTGTGCTCATCAGTTCCGGCTACCCGGCGAGGCGGCGGCGACACGTCCCGTCGCGGCGATCTTCTCCGGTGGGCGGACGGAGCGGGACACCGGAATCCGGTGCCCCGTTCGGGTGCGCCCCGCGAACCTGGCGGAACGGCCTCGGCGGATCAGCTGCCGAGGCGCTGCTTCAGCAGCTGCTTCCCTTCGTCGGCGCCCTTCTGGCTGGCCGCCTGGGCCCGGCGGAAGAACTCGGCGAGTTCGTTGTCCCCGGCTCGTTCGGCGTCCTTCGTGTAACCCTCCATCCGCAGGGCGTTGCTCAAGCAGGACTCGACGAACCAGATGATGTTGTAGTCCTTGTCCTGGGTCCCGGTGACCTGGCCGGCTTCGGCAGACGACATCTTGCCTCCTTCGTAGTGGTGCTCCGTGGATGCCCCGAACATCCGCGCTTACACGTCCGCGCCGAAGACCGGGCCGTCACTCGTTCAGGAACCGAACGGGTGAGGTCGCCCCGGATCCACGCGGGCGCGGGCCGCGGAACCCGGTCGGGTCGACGCTCGGTGTCCGATGTGGACGGTGCCGGCCGGGTCCGGCGCCCGCGGATCGAGGCTCGCCGCGGCGGGCGGCTCGCCCGGTGACCGGGCAGGGGCTAGCGTGGTGCGTGACGGACGGAGGTCCGGCAATGACCCGATCGGATTACGAGCGCGCGGCGCGGGCGACCGTCGCGGCCGCCGGCAGCCGGGCAGCGATCGCCGAAGCCACGGGAATCCTGGCCGCACAAGGCGACAACGAGGGCCGCGAGACCCTGCGCGCACCTCACGGCCGGGCCGGGGAGGAGGCCGAGGCGGCCCGGGTCGTCGCGGCCACCAACGCGGCGGCCGAGGGCCGCACCGACCCGGACTGGCTCTGACCAGGCACGACGAGGTGAGCCTGGGGCCCCGCCGCTCGGGAAGCCGGATGTCCGGGCCCGGAGCACGACGACCTGGAGCAGCGCGCCTCGACAGCACTGCCGGACGCGAAGGGGATGCACCCGAACGGGCGACCCCGCCGCAGGACCGGGCCGGTTGAGCACCGCGCAAGAGGACGGCCGCACCCAAGACCGGCCCCCGCCGCCCCGGCAGACCTGGCCGGCCGCACCCGCGACCGGCGCGGGCCGAGGCCGGCTGACCGGCCCATCCCTCAGCCGTCCAAGGCCCGGTGGGCGGCAGGGGACGTCGAAGGACGGGGCGGGGCGTCGGCCGCCAGTGCGCCCGGCGCGAGCCTGCCCGTCGTGAGCGCTTCCGCGACCGCCGTCGCCGTCGTGCGCCTGCGGTCGGCGTGGGCGTGCAGCAACACCCGGGCCGCACCCGGGTCCAAGCCGCGGGCCGCGGCCACCATGCCCACCGCCTGGGCGAGCCGGACCCGCTCGTTGAGCACCACGAGCGTCGTCTCCACCAAGCGGGCGTCCCGGCGGTCGCCCGGCTCCGCCGTCAAGCCGAGGACCGCCAGGTCCGCGAGGGTCTGGCACGCCTGCAATTGCTCGCGCGTGAGCTCGCCCGCGTGCGCGTGGAAAAGGTTCAAGCCACCGACCGCCCGCCTCCGCAGCCGGAGCGGAAACGCGTGCACCGCGCGGAATCCGCCGGCCACAGCGCCTTCGGCGAAGGCGGGCCAGCGCGGGTCTTCGGCGCCGAGGTCCGCCACGCCGACGATCTCGCCGGTCCGGATGCTCTCGACGCACGGGCCGTCACCGGTCAGGACCTGCAGTACTTCCAGGAACTCCGTCGTGTCGTCGGACGCCGCGACCACCTCGAGACCGCCCCGGGCGTCGGTCATCAACAGGCCGGCCGCCGCCGCGCCGGTCAGCTCGCCGCACGACCGCGTCACCACCCGGAGCAGCGCGGCGACGTCGGTCCCGTCGGCGACGAGCTGCGTGGTGAGCTCCACCAACGCGTCGGCTAGCTGTTCCCGCGTCTCTGGCACCCCGCGAGCATACGGCCCCTCCGCGTGGCTCGTGGCGTGGTCGGCGGCGCCGGTCACTCCGCACCGCGGTCGAGTTTGATGCGCCGGGCGATCACGTCCCGGGAGACCTCCAGGAGGGAACGTCCCTCACCGAAGGCGTGGGCACGCAGGCGCGCGAAGGCTTCCGTCAGGCCGATGCGCAGCTGGACCGCGATCATGCCGGTCGCGACGTGCACGTCCTGGTAAACCCCGCCGAACTGGTCGGCCGGCTCTCGGCCGGCCGATTCGTCGTCCAGGACCTGCCGCAGGATCAGCAGCGTGGTCAGGTCGGCCAGCAGGAGCGCGTCCGCCAGCGCGTTCCCGGCGAGCCAGCCGGTCGCGCGCCGGTAGAGGTCCAAGGTGCCCAGCCGGATCGCGCCCGTCTGCAGCGGGAAGGCGAACACCGCGGCCACGCCGGCCGCGCGGGCCGCGTCGGTGAACATCGGCCACCGGCCTTCCGGCGCCGCGATGTCGCCGACGAGCACCGGCCCGCCACTGGTGTAGGCCACGACCCCCGGCCCTTCGCCCAGCGCGTACTGGGTTTCCTCCAGCTCCGCGGCCCAGGACCCGCTCGTCGCGAGCAGTTCTTGCGCGCGCCCTTCGGTCCGGAGAGTGATCGCGGCGCCGTCGGCGAGCTCCTCAGCGCCGGTGGCGCACACCGCGGCGGGCAGCCCGGCACCGTCCCGGGCGGCTCGCCGGGTCACCTCCTGCCAAAGCCGTTCACGGCGACTACCGTCCACCGGGCCCTTCGTTCGCGGCGTCTTCACGTTCACGTGGGCCGGCGCCCGGGTGGCGACGTCACGGCACGACCGGGTTCCGCCTGATCCGCTCCGGCGTCGTGCGGTATCAGACTACGAATCCGGAGCCGCACCCGCAGTCCAGGGCCGCGTCAAGGGCGCTGCCCCACGCCGCCGGCGACCTCGCGCGGCCGCGGCGCCGTACCGCGGTTTCCGGCCCAGCTCGGTCTCGGACGCCAAGGCAGCCCAGCCCGAAAAGCCCGACCCCGTGAGGATCCGAGCCCCCCCCCCGCCCGTCGCACCCTCCGGCGCGCCGGGTTCCGGGCGGTTGGCGGCCGGGCCTCTCGCCGCAGCGCACCGACGCTGTCCGGTCCGGCCGGCCGCGGCGGACGACCGGCGAGGGACAGCCGCGCGATGCCGGTTCAGCGCGGCCGGTCGCCACCGCTCCACGGCCGGTCGAGCTCGGCGTGGCGGGTGGCCAGGGTGTGGGCCAGCTCGGCGAGTTTGACGTTGAGCTGCTGAGAAGTGCGCCGCAGCACGTCGAACGCCTCGGCCGCGCCGATTCCCCGCCGCTGCATCAAAATACCTTTCGCCTGCCCGATGACGTCACGGCTGTCGATCGCGCGGCGCAAGTGCTCAGCCTGCAGTTCGGCCTCCGTCACGGCCGCCACCCCCGCCAAAGCCAGCGACGCGTGCGTGGCCAGCACCAGTGCCGTGTCCCGCGCCTGCTCGTCCAGCACCGCGCTCCGGCGGGCGTAGATGTTCAGCGCCCCGCCTTGGCGCGCCGGCCGGTCGAACGGCTGCAGCGCGGTCGAGAGCACCGCGGTGAACCCGCGTTCGGCGGCGCGGGGGCCGAAGCGTGGCCACGCCGGTTCCGCCGCCAGGTCGTCGCTGCGGACGTGGCCGGGACCGTTCTCACGAGAGGCGTCAACGCACGGCCCTTCCCCCGTGTCGTACTGCACCTGGTCCAGCTCGGCGGCCACCCGATCCGTCTCCACCGGCGTGAAGAACCGCCCTTCGGGCGAGCGCAGGGTCACCGACACGAGATCGGCGCCGCGCACCACCCGCTGCGCGGTCACCACGACCTGCTCGAGGACCTCGGCGACGGTCGTCGCGTCCAGCAGCCGCGCGGTCAGCGCGGCGAACTGCTCGGCCAAGGGTCCGGTCCGGCCGCCCGCCGCCGCGAACCCGGCACGGTCGGCAGCCCACTCCTGCTCGCCGCGGTCTGCTGCGTCCGTCATGTGTGCCACCTCGTCGTTGCCGTCTCGGTCCGGCGTGAGCCGGACGGCGTGCCCTCGCAATCCGCCCGATCGGCATACCCGATCTTCCGCGGTGCCAACCGGCCGGCACTTCGCCCGCGGCGGGCGTTTTCGGAGCCACCCCGGGCGACCGGGTGGCCGGCCGGCTCCGGATGTGGTGACGGCCGCGCCCCGCGGCCGCCGCCGGTCCGTCACCCGGTCACGGGATGAATCGCGCGCCGGAATCGGGCAGAATCGGACGGGTTCAGTCTTCGGTGCGCCGACCACCCTTCGCGTGCTCGGTCACCGCGGCCCGAGCTCGGAGGTGGGAGTCCGTGACGCGAACGCCGGTGAACGCAGCCGATCGATGGGAACCGCTCAACCACTTGCTGACCGAGCTGCTGGACCGGGTGGCCGCCGAAATCCCCGGCTGCCTCGGGACCGCGCTCACCGTTCGCCAGGACGGCGGGCCGCCTTCGGTCCTGGCCACGCACGGGGTCGGTGACCGGCTCGCCCCGGCCCAGCTGCGGCGCGGCGGGCCTATTGCCGACGCCGCCGGCAGCGGCCACTCGGTGAGCACGGACGACCTCTTCGCCGACGAACGGTGGCCCGGGCTGTCGGACGACGCCCTCGTCGGGAAGCACCCCGAGCCCGCCGATCGGTGGCGCGGGGTCCGCGGCGCCGTCGCGGTGGGCGGTCTCTGGGGCGACGACGACAGCCTCGTGTTGTCGGCCACGCTCGACGGCCCGGCGTCTCCCGAAGCGCGGGCGGTGCTGTGGCGCTACGAGAAGCTGACCGCGGACCTCCTGGTCCGGGTCGCCGAGGCCGTGGCGGCCGGCGCCCCGGACCAGCTGCAGGCGATGCTCGCTTCCCGCGCCACCATCGAGCAGGCCAAAGGCGCCATCATGGCGGTCCGGGGCTGCGACGTGGAGGAGGCGTGGCGCACGCTGCGCCGGTGCAGCCAGGAGTTCAACGTGAAGGTCCGCGACCTGGCGGCCGCCCTGGTCGAGCTGCTGGGCGACCCCGAGGTCCGCAGGCCGGCGGGCGCACCCCCGATCCACCCGGACGCGTCGGCCCGCGAGGCCGCCCGCCGGCTGTGGAAGGCGTTCACGACGAGCGCCCCGGGCTCCCGGCCTGGCGGTGTGCGTCCGCTCGGCGAACGCTCGCCGGTGGGAAGGCGTGGGTCGCGTAGGCCTTCCTGAGCACCGGCTGGGCCACACGTACCGCGACAACCGGTGCACCGCGGCCCTCGCTCAGCCGGTCGGCGCCGAGGACGGCGGCGGAACGCAAGAGTCCCTGTCGCCGGATTGCCCTCTCGCCACGGACCGGATTCGCCGACCGGCGTCATCGGGAAGCGCCTTTCGTCGCCGACCGCTGTCCGAAAAGGACTCGCCGGTCGAGCCCGCGGCCCGGGCGACGGTGCCGCCCGGGCCGTCGCACGTCAGCCGCCGATCTCCTTGCTCACGCCACTCGGCCCTTCGTACGTCCGGTCAGGCAGGTTGCGCACCAGCTCGAGGGTGTCCTTGTCGGCACCGTTGCGCTCGGCCGCGGCCACCAGGTCGTCGCGCTTCGCCGGGTAGTCGACGCCGGACAGGTGTTTCTGGAGTTCGATCGGGTTCGCCTTGCTCACAACAGTCTCCTTCGGTCGGGAACAGCGCGGTTACCCGACCGCGCCGCCGACACACCCCGGATCACCGCTCAGAGCGTGTCTCACGTGGATTTGATGATCTTGTCGGCACGATTTTGGGTCGTGGTTGATCGACCGTACCCGCACGCCGACGCCATCCTCGACCGGCACGTGGACACGCTCACGCAGCTACCCCGTCGATCCGGCCGATGCCCGCGTCAATGGCAGCGACCTACCCGCGTTTCGCCGAGTCCGACCTACGGGATCGGCGTTCGGCGTGGATGAGGAGGGCGAGGGCGATCGCGAGCGCTCCGAGGGTCGCGGTGAAGACGGTGACGCCGGTCATGGAGTTGAAGGCGAGGATGCCCAAGCCGGCGGCGAGCCATCCCGCGAGTAGGGCGATGGCGAAGCGGTGGGGCAGGATCATCGCCGCGAGCATGGGGATGACGACGGCGACGACGCTTGTCCAGGTGACGGTGACCGTGTCCACCTCGGGCACGAACCATTCCATGCCTCGTTGCTCGACGTAGAGCGCGACCGCGCCGACGACACCGGCGAGCGCGGCGAGCCATGAGTACGGCGCGGGTCGACGTGTGAGGCGAAGCGAGCCCGAGCCCACCATGCACACCACGACGATGACGATGGCGAGCACGCGAACTGCCCCGGAGGTGACGTCGAGCCACATCCCTGCGCCAGGGACGCCGTAGTGGAGCGAGGCGTTCAGCGTGATGCCGACGATGATGGCGTTGAGCGCGAGCGCGCCGCTGCCAAGGAGAAACCCGGGCCCGGCCAGTCGTCTCGTGCCCGGGGCGAGGAGCAGTACACCCGCGATCACGGCCGCGGCGGCGCCGATCACCGTGTTCCAGGTGAACCTCGCCTCGTCCACGGTGTGAAAACTCCCGACGTAGTACGGGAACATGCTGAGCAGGGACAGCACCGCGCCGACAATCTCCAGGCACCCGGCCGTCAGCAGACCGCGCTCGGCCCACATCATCGCCTGCGGCCCGGTGTCCGATGCGGTGGTGGGTTGGCGTGGTTTCGTCGTGGTTTCAGGTCTCGGGTGTGGATCGCTCTCGTTGACCGGCACGGCAGGTTCGGTGCCGGTCGACGCGTCGAACTGTGCTGCGGTGTCGGACGTCGCAGAGAGACGGCGGATATCGGGTTGCGGGTCAGGGACAGCCAGCGGGGTGGGTGCCGCGTGGCCGGTCGGCGGGATGCTGATCGCCGCGGCAGCGGCGGTGGCCACGGTGCGGCTGTCGTCGTCGGTGAGGCGTTCCAGGGTTTGCCGTGCGGCCAGGGCCAGCCCGGCGTGCCGGCCGTGTAGCAGGCGCGTCAGCTCGCGCACCGCTGCCTCTCGGATGGAGGCGAACGGGCTGTCGGCCGCGTCGTGCAGCTCGGCCGGCAACGGTGCGGGCGTGGTGACCGGACGGGCGCGGCGGGCGATGTACAGCTCGCCGTGCACACCGAACACCCACTTGCCCGGTGTCTGGTTCGGTGTTGTCGCTCGGACGGCGTCGTAGACGTAGTCGTACAGCTCGTCGAGCGCGACCATGCCGTCCTGGTCGCGGTCGGCTTCGCCCGTCGACAGCCCTGTCACGAGCGCGCCGGTGAACACCGACGGTTGCGTCTGCTGGGCGTCGGTCAGCTCGTCGCCTTCGAAGGCGTACTCCATCGCGCTGGACGCGGTGATCACTGCTCGGCCGCGACCGCCGAACTGGGCCTCGATCGCCACGCCGCCGCCCGCTCGCGCGGTCATACCGCGTTCGAACGCGCCGGCGTAGCAGCAGTCCAGCAACAGCACGATCCGCCGGCATCGGCTGCGGCCCATGCGCCGGTTGACGAACTCGGCGGCCACCGCGGTCGCGCCGAGACGCCGCAGCCGCGTGTCCTTCGTCGCGAAGTACAACTCGCCTTCCTCGTCCTTCAGCCCGTGACAGGAGAAGTGGACCAGCAGGAGGTCGTCCGGGTGTCGGTCGGCGAAGAACTCCTCGACCGCCAGGGTGATGTGGTGGGCCGGTTCGTCGAGTAGGGTGCGGACCTCGAACCCGCCGATCGCCGGGTCCCGCAGCACCGCCGCGAGCGCCTCGGCGTCACTGCCTGGCGCCCGCAGCTGACGCAGTCCCGGGTCGGTGTAGCTCGCGCTCGCGACGATCAGCGCGCTGCGCGCGGAGTCCATGTCACTGCCGGCTTCCGTGCCGCAGCAGCCATTCGTCGGTCAGCTCCAGCAGGTCTCCGTCGAGCTCGAGCCGGACGGTGCGCTGCTGCAGGCCGGCCGGCCGGGTCCGAACCGCTGCCAGAATCGAGCTCAGGACCTGCGACCGGCCGACGCTGACGACCAGTGCCCCCGATGCCGCGAGCTCCAACCCCTTGCTACCCGCCGGCGCATCGCCCCCAGCGGGCGTCCGCACCGCCTCGACGTCCAGGGCGTGTAGCTCACGGCGGACCTGCCGGGTGGCCTCCGCGAGCTCCTCGGCATCTCCGTCCGGCCCAACAGCTACCCGAACGCCCAGCAACAGTGGTTCCGTCCGCATGGCTCACCGCCTCAACGCACATATCCGAAGTGCAGTTCACGACTATATCCACTACACGACCGGCGACCACCCCAAACGACTGTCGGATTCGCTTTCTCCACATGTGTTGACAATTGCTCTGTGGCGGCACAGGTCGGCACCAAACAGGTAACGGGGCGTGTCCGGCGATGACGCAGCCGTTTAGAGCGTGCCTTACGTGGTGATCGGTCGCTGGTGAGCGATGATCTTGGCTGTGGTTGATCGGTTGTCGCTGCGGTTGGTGCCGGATGAGCTGTGGGCGCTGGCGGAGCCGTTGATCCCGGTGTTCGAGCCGCGCCCGCAGGGCGTGGCACGGCCCCGGTGGACGCTCGTGCGGTATTCACGGCGATTGTGTATGTGCTGACCAGCGGATGCGCGTGGCCGGATCTGCCGCCCTCGTTCGGGGTGCCGTTCCAGACCGCGCACCGGCGCTTCGGCCAGTGGACCAAGGCCGGGCCGTGGCGGCAGCTGCACCATGCGCTGCTGGACGAACTCGGCGGCCGGGGCTTCATCGACTGGAGTCGCGCGATCGTGGATGGTGCCTGCGTTCTGGCGAAAAGGGGGGGATCTATGACCGGTCCCAGCCCGGTCGACCGGGGCAAGCCGGGTTCGAAGATCCACGCCCTGTCCGACCGTGCCGGGCTGCCGCTGGCCGTCGCGGTCTCCGCCGCGAACACAAACGACTCGGCCGCGCTCAAGCCACTGGTGATGGCGATCCCGGGCGATCCGCTCCCGCCGTGGCCCGCGGCGTCGCAAGCCGGCCAAGCTACACGCCGACAAGGCCTACGACCAACCCGACCTGCGACGCTGGGTCCTCCGCAAACTCACCACGTGAGACACGCTTTCAGGACGGTGCCGGCCGGTCCTCGGCCGGGTCCGCTCACACCAGGCCGGGCAGCAGCTTGTCCAACGTGATCGGCAGGGCCCGGACCCGCGTGCCGGTGGCGTGGTGGACCGCGTTGGCCACGGCCGCCGCGGTCCCGACGATCCCGATCTCGCCGATTCCCTTGCTGCCCATGGGGTTGACGTGCGGATCGACCTCTTCGACCCAGTCCGCGCGCAGGTCGTCGACGTCCGCGTTGGTCGCGATGTGGTACTCGGCGAGGTCGTGGTTGACGACGTGACCGAACCGCGGATCGAGCACGCTGTTTTCGTGCAACGCCATCGACAGGCCCATGGTCATGCCGCCGAGCAGCTGCGACCGCGCCGTGACCGGGTTGACGATCCGCCCCGCGGCGAACGTGCCGTGCAGCCGCGACACGCGGATCTCCCCGGTGTCGGCGTGGACGCGGGCTTCGGCGAACTGCGCCCCGAAGGCGTACATCGCGAACTTCTCCTCGGCCGGGTTCTCCGGCGTGTCGGCCTCGGCCTCGTCGCCCTCGTCGGGTTCCGGACCGTACTTCTCGCGGAACACCCGCGCGGCCGCGACCACGGCCGAGCCCCACGACGCGGTCCCGGTCGAACCCCCGGCCACGGTGGCGGCCGGGTAGGCGGTGTCGCCGATCCGGATGTCGACCGAGCCGACGTCCACGTCGAGTGCGTCGGCCGCGATCTGCGGGAGCACGGTCCACGCGCCGGTCCCGAGGTCGGCCGCGCCGATTTCGACCGCGTAGCGGCCCCGCTCGAACCGGATCGCCGCGGTCGAACCGGGCATCCGCTTGGCGGGGTACACCGAAGCCGCGACGCCGGTGCCGACCAGCCACGGGCCGTCCCGGCGGGTGCCCCGGCGGGGGTCGCGACCGGCCCAGCCGAAGCGTTCGGCGCCGGTGCGCAGGCAGGCGACCAGGTTCCGGCTCGAGTAGGGGTTGCCGGTCTCGGGATCGCGGTCCGGTTCGTTGCGGATCCGCAGCTCGACCGGGTCGACGCCGAGCGCCGCGGCGAGTTCGTCCATCGCCACCTCCGGGCCGAACATGCCCGGGCACTCCCCCGGTGCCCGCATCCACGACGGCACCGGGACGTCGAGCGCGGCGAGCCGGTGGCTGGTCGCCCGATGCGGCGCGGCGTACATCATCCGGGCCGGCACCGCGGTCTGTTCGGCGAACTCCTTGATCCGCGAAGTCTGCTCCACGACGTCGACACCGATCGCCCGCAGCCGCCCGTCCCGGCCGGCGCCGAGCCGGACGCGCTGCACGGTCGGGGTGCGGTAGCCGGCCTGGCTGAACATCTGCTGCCGGGTCAGGGCCAGCTTCACCGGCCGGCCCGGCACCGCCCGCGCGGCCAGCGCCGCGAGCACCACGTTCGCGTGCGGCGTGCCCTTCGACCCGAAGCCTCCCCCGATGTAGGGGCAGATCACCCGGACCCGCTCGGCGGGCAGGCCGAAGACGCCGGCGATCGTGGACCGCACCGAGTGCACGGCCTGGGTGGAATCCCAGAGCGTCAACGTGTCGTTCTCCCACAACGCCGTCGTCGTGTGCGGCTCGAGCGGGTTGTTGTGGTACATCGGCGTCGTGTAGGTCTGCTCGATCGTGACGTCGGCTTCATCGAGCGCGGCGTCGACATCGCCTTCGGCCGTGTCGGTCTCGAAACTCGGGTTGACCTTGTCGGGCTTGTACAGATCACTGCGGTCGGCGGCGAACCGGGCGTCGTGCGGCTCGGTTTCGTAGTCCACGTCGACGAGTTCCGCCGCGTGCCGCGCGGCTTCGGACGTTTCGGCCAGGACGAGGGCGATCACCCGGCCCCGGAACGGGATCTCGCAGTCCTGCAGCACCGCGAGTTCCGCGTCGCCGGTGTCGGCGAGCCGCTCGGCGGTGAACGGCGTGAGCACCCGCAGCACGCCGTCCACGGACTCGGCTTCGACCGTGCCGATGTGGTGACACCGGCCGCGCGCGATCGTCGCCTGCACCGGGTGGACGTAGAGCGGCCGTTCCACCGGGGCTTCGTAGGCATACGGCGCCGTGCCGGTGACCTTCGCCGGCCCGTCACGGCGGGTGAGGCCGCGGCCGATGGCCCGGGGTTCCAGCAGTCCGGTCATCGGGCACGCTCCTCGGCGGTCAGCTCGCGCAGCACCGCGACCAGCGTGCGCGTGGCGAGCGGGATCTTGAAGGCGTTTCCGCCGTCCAGGCCGTCCAGCGGCCGGGCGTCGGCGAGTTCGGCGTCGGCGGCCGCCCGGAACACGTCTTCGCCGGGTGACGCGCCGCGGAGGGCCTCCTCGGCGCGCAGGGCACGCCAGGGCTTGTGCGCCACCCCGCCGAGCGCGATCCGGACGTCGTCGATCCGGCCGTCCGAAAGGGACAGAGCGGCCGCGACGGAAACCAGCGCGAAGGCGTAGGACGCCCGGTCCCGGACCTTGCGGTAGGCCGACCGGTGCGACCACGGCGTCGCGGGCAGGGTGATTTCGGTGATCAGCTCACCGTGTTCGAGCACGGTGTCGCGCTCCGGGTGCTCGCCCGGCAGCCGGTGCAGCTCGGCGAACGGCACGACGCGCGCTCCCGACGCGCCGAGCACGTGCACCCGCGCGTCCAGCACCAGCAGCGCGACCGCCATGTCCGACGGGTGCGTCGCGACGCACTCGTCCGAGGCGCCGAGGATCGCGTGGTGCCGGGTGTAGCCGCCGCGCGCCGAGCAGCCGGAGCCGGGCGACCGCTTGTTGCACGGCGTCGTGACGTCCTGGAAGTAGACGCAGCGGGTGCGCTGCAACGGGTTGCCGCCGACCGTCGCCATGTTGCGCAGCTGCGGGGAGGCGCCCGACAACAGCGCTTCGGCCAAGGCCGGGAACCGCTCACGGACCCGGCGATCGGCCGCGAGGTCGCTGTTGCGCACGCCGGCCCCGATCACCAGGCCGCCGCCGTCGTCATCGCGGACGTCCGCCGAGGTCAGGCCGGTCACGTCGATGACGTGGGCCGGCTGGGCGACCCCCAGCTTCAGGTGGTCGACGAGGTTGGTGCCACCGGCCAGGAACACCGCGTCCGGCTCGTCCGCCACGGCACGCACCGCCTCGGCCGCGGTGGCCGGCTTGCCGAACGTGAACGGCTTCATCGCGGGTCACCCGCTTCCCGGACCGCCGCCACGATGCCGGCGTACGCTCCGCACCGGCAGAGGTTCCCGCTCATCCGTTCCGCGATCTCCCGATCGGTCCACTGTGGCCGGTCGGCCACCGGCGAGGTGACGTGGCTGGGCGCGCCTTCGCCGAATTCCCGCAGCATCCCGGCGGCCGAACAGATCTGCCCCGGCGTGCAGTAGCCGCACTGGAAAGCGTCGTGCGCCAGGAAAGCTCGTTGCACCGCGTGCAGTTCGCCGTCGTCCCCGGCGAGCCCGGCCGCCGTCGTGACCTCCGCACCGTCACAGGCGAGGGCGAGCATGAGGCAGGCCAGCACCCGGCGGCCGTCCACGAGCACGGTGCAGGCGCCGCATTGACCGTGGTCACAGCCCTTCTTGGCGCTGTAGACGTCGATCTGCTCCCGCAGCAGGTCGAGCAGGGTACGCCGTGGATCGACGGTCAACTCGTGCGTGACTCCGTCGACCTTCAGCCCGACCTTGCGCGCGGCACCCAGGGATTCCGTGGTCATGAGGTCGTTCGCCGCCTTCCGGTAGCTCGCGTAGAAGGGCGGTACCCACTCACCCGGCGCCGAAACACGTACCCGCGTGCGCCGGTCAGGTCGTGGTGACCATTGCCCGCCGAGCCGCGACACCAGGTCGAGCGCTTCTGCAGGGAGTTCGCCCACACGGCGGAAGCCCGCGCGCCGGCACGGCGCCCACGGCGTCAGCGGGATCGGCCACCCGGTCGTCCGGGCGTCGGACGCGGGCGGGCGCGAAGCGGACATCTCTCTCCTGAGGGATCTTTGCCGCACGTCGGCGTACCCGCTCCGCATCGGGGTACTCGCCCGGGGAACCAACAGCACGGTGAGGAGATCCCATGGCTCAGACGGTCGGCGACTACCTGCTCCAGCGCTTGCGCGAGTGGGGTGTCGAACAGGTCTTCGCCTATCCGGGCGACGGGATCAACGGCCTCGTCGCCTCGTTCGGCAAGGCGGACAACCAGCCGCGGTTCGTGCAGGCTCGCCACGAGGAGATGGCCGCCTTCGCGGCCGTCGGCTACGCGAAGTTCAGCGGCAACGTCGGCGTCTGCATGGCCACCTCCGGCCCCGGCGCCATCCACCTGCTCAACGGGCTCTACGACGCGAAGCTCGACCACGTCCCGGTCGTCGCGATCGTCGGGCAGACCGCGCGCAGCGCGATGGGCGGCAGCTACCAGCAGGAGATCGACCTGCAGGCGCTCTACAAGGACGTCGCGAGCGAATACCTCGTCGAGGTCAACGTCGCCGAGCAGCTGCCCAACGCGCTGGACCGCGCCATCCGCACGGCGCAGTCGTCTCGCTGCCCGACGGCGCTCATCATCCCCGCCGACCTGCAGGAAGAGCCCTACGAAGCGCCGAAGCACGCCTTCAAGCAGGTGCCCTCCAGCCCGCCGGGCACGTCCTGGTCGGCGCCGGTCCCGCCCGAACAGGACATCGACGCCGCGGCCGAAGTGCTCAACGCCGGCGAGAAGGTCGCCATCCTGGTCGGGCAGGGCGCGCGCGGCGCGGCCGAAGAGGTCCGGCAGCTCGCCGAGGTCACCGGCGCGGGCGTGGCGAAAGCGTTGCTGGGCAAGGACGTCCTGTCCGACGAGCTGCCGTACGTGACCGGCTCGATCGGGCTGCTCGGGACCCGGCCCAGCTACGAGCTCATGCGCGACTGCGACACGCTGCTGATCGTCGGCTCGAACTTCCCGTACAGCCAGTTCCTGCCGGACTTCGGCCAGGCCCGAGGGGTGCAGATCGACCTGGACGGCCGGTTCATCGGGATGCGCTACCCGACCGAGGTCAACCTCGTCGGCGACAGCGCGGCCACCCTGCGCGCGCTGCTGCCGAAGCTCACGGCCAAACCGGACCGGTCGTGGCGCGAGACGATCGAAAAGAACGTCGCCTCCTGGTGGGACACCGTCGAGAAGGAAGCCGCGGTGGACGCCGACCCGGTGAACCCGATGGCCATCGTGTCCGAGCTGTCGAAGCGGATCCCGGAGAACGCCATCGTCACCGCGGACTCCGGCTCCTCCACCAACTGGTACGCCCGCAACCTGCGCATCCGTGGCGACATCCGCGGATCGCTGTCGGGCACGCTGGCTACGATGGGCCCGGGCGTGCCGTACGCCATCGGCGCCAAGTTCGCCCACCCCGACCGGCCGGTGATCGCCCTCGTCGGCGACGGCGCCATGCAGATGAACGGCCTCGCCGAGCTGATCACCATCGCCCGCTACCAGAGCCTGTGGAGCGACCCGACCTGCGTCATCTGCGTCTTCCACAACAACGACCTGAACCAGGTCACCTGGGAGCTGCGCGCGATGGGCGGCGCGCCGAAGTTCGAGGAGTCCCAGAGCCTGCCGGACGTCGACTACGCCGGCTTCGCGCTCTCCCTCGGGCTCACGGCCGTCACCGTCGACAAGCCGGACCAGCTCGCGTCCGCGTGGGACACCGCGCTCACCGCGGGCAAGCCGGCCGTGCTCGACGTCCGCTGCGACCCCGACGTGCCACCGATCCCGCCGCACGCGACGTTCGAGCAGATGAAGTCGGCGACCGAGGCCGTCCTCAAGGGCGACCCCGACGCGTTCCACCTCGTCGTGCAGGGGGTCAAGACGAAGCTGCAGGAGTTCCTGCCGGGCCGGAAGAACTGATGGACACGATCGTGCGGGTCGGCGCCCGGGCCTACCGGGTACCGACCCCGGCGCCCGAGGCCGACGGGACCCTGGCCTGGGACGCCACCACGATCGTCGTCGTGCACGTCGACGCCGGCGACGTCACCGGGCTGGGCTGGACCTACGCCGACGCGGCCTGCGTGCCGCTGATCGAAGGCGTGCTCGCCGCGGCCGTCCGCGGCCGCCCGGTGCTCGACGTGCCCGCCTGCTGGGCGGCCATGCGCCACGCCATCCGCAACCTCGGGCGCCCCGGCCTGGTCTCGTGCGCGCTGTCCGCCGTCGACATCGCGTTGTGGGACGCCGCCGCCCGCTCGCTCGGGCTGCCCGTCTGCCGGCTGCTCGGCCGGGTGCACGACGAGGTGGCCGTGTACGGCAGCGGTGGCTTCACCACGCTCACCGACGGCGAGCTGGTCGCGCAGCTGGACCACTGGGTGCGCCGGCAGCGCATCCCGCGCGTGAAGATCAAGATCGGCGAGTCCTCAGGCGGCCGCGTCGCCCGCGACCTGGACCGGGTGGCCGTGACGCGGGACAAGGTCGGCGACGACGTCGAGGTCTACGTCGACGCCAACGGCGCCTACTCCCCCGGCCAGGCCCGCCGGGTCGCCGAACGGCTGCTGGAGTGGGGCGTCACGTGGTTCGAGGAACCCGTCTCGAGCGACGACCTGCCCGGGCTCGCGGCGACGCGCTTCCCCGGCGGGCCGGACATCGCCGCCGGGGAGTACGGCTACGACCTGCCCTACTTCGCGCGCATGCTGCCGGCGGTCGACTGCCTGCAGGTCGACGTCACCCGGTGCGGCGGCTTCACCGAGTGGCAGCGGGCCACCGCGCTCGCCGCGGCGGTGAACCGCGACGTGTCGGCCCACTGCGCCCCGAACCTCTCGGCGCACGCCGCGGTGGCCACCCAGAACTTCCGGCACATCGAGTGGTTCGCCGACCACGACCGCATCGAGCGCCGGTTCTTCGACGGCTGCCTCGACCCCACCGGCGGCACCGTCACCCCCGAGCTGACCGCGCCCGGCCACGGACTCGTCTTCCGGCCCGAAGCCGCGGCCGAGTACGCACTCTGAAGGAGGACCCGCGATGGGAGCCGTCCAGCTTCCCGACCCCGTGGTGCGCCACGCGGACCACGAAGACCTCGACGCCGATGCGCTCGCCGCGGCCCTGCGCGAGCGGGTGGACGGCGAGGTGCGCTTCGACCGCGGGACGCGCGCGGCGTACTCGACCGACGCGTCCAACTTCCGCCAGGTCCCGATCGGCGTCGTCGTCCCCCGCACGCCGGACGACGCCGTGGCGGCGATCGCGGTGGCCCGGGAGTTCGGGGCGCCGATCCTGTCCCGCGGGGGCGGCACCAGCCTCGCCGGCCAGTGCACCAACACGGCCGTCGTGCTCGACTTTTCGAAGTACTGCACCGAACTGGAGTCCGTCGACGCGGCCGCCCGCACGTGCGTGGTGCAGCCCGGGATCGTGCTCGACGTGCTCAACCGGCAGCTCGCCGATACGGGCCTGCGGTTCGGGCCGGAGCCCGCGACGCACATGAACTGCACGCTCGGCGGGATGATCGGCAACAACTCCTGCGGCGCCACGGCCCAGCGGACCGGCAAGGTCGTCGACAACATCGCGCGGCTGGAGGTCCTCACCTACGACGGCACCCGGTTCTGGTGCGAGGAAACGACCGACGAGGAGTACGCGGGAATCGAGCGCCACGGCGACCCGCGGGCGGCGATCTACCGGCAGCTGCGGCGGTTGCGCGACGAGTACGCCGACGAGGTCCGCCGCCGGTTCCCGGACATCCCGCGGCGCGTGTCGGGCTACAACCTCGATTCCCTGCTGCCGGAGCACGGCTTCGACGTCGCCGGGCTGCTCGTCGGCAGTGAGTCCACTTTGGTCACCGTGCTGCGGGCCGAGCTGGAGCTGGTGCCGGTGCTGCCCGAGCGGACGCTCGTCGTGCTCGGCTACCCCGGCATCGCGAAGGCCGCCGACGCCGTGCCCGCGATCCTCCCGCACGAGCCGGTCGCCCTGGAAGGCGTCGACCACAAGCTGATCCGCGACCAGCAGATCAAGGACATGAACCCGCAGGCCTTGGCCGAGATGCCCGAAGGCCGCGCGTTCCTGATGGTCCAGTTCGCCGCGTCGACGCACGAGGAGGCGGAGCGCCAGGCCCACAAGATGCTCGACGCTCTCCGCGACACCGAGCACGAAGCCGACGTCGAATTCCTCGACGACCCCGATCGCGAGAACGAGCTCTGGCAGGTCCGCGAAGCCGGGCTCGGCGCCACCGCGCACGTACCCGGCAAGGCGGACACGTTCGAAGGCTGGGAGGACTCCGCGGTCGCGCCCGAGCGGCTCGGCGAGTACCTGCGGAAGCTGACCGCGCTGTACGAGGAGTTCGGCTACGCGAGCGACACCGGCCCGAGCCTTTACGGCCACTTCGGCCAGGGGTGCGTGCACACGCGGATCCCGTTCGACCTCTACACCGCCGACGGCGTCGCGACCTACCGCCGGTTCATGGAGCGCGCGGCCGACCTCGTCGCGTCGATGGGCGGCTCGTTCTCCGGCGAGCACGGCGACGGGCAGTCCCGCGGCGAGCTGCTGCCGAAGATGTTCGGCGAGGAGATCGTGACGGCGTTCGGCCGGCTCAAGGCCGTCTTCGACCCCGGGAACCGGATGAACCCCGGCAAGGTGGTCGCGCCCGCGCGGCTCGACGAGCACCTGCGTCTCGGCAGCGACTGGACCCCCGCCGACCCGCAAGGGCTGCACTTCCGCTTCCCCCACGACGGCGGCTCGTTCGCCCAGGCCGCCAACCGCTGCGTCGGCGTCGGGCGGTGCCGCCAGCACGCCACCAGCGGTGGCCAGGTCATGTGCCCCTCCTACCAGGTGACCGGCGAGGAGGAGCATTCGACCCGCGGCCGGGCGCGGCTGCTGTTCGAGATGCTCGACGGGCACGGCGACAGCCCCGTCGGCGACGGCTGGCGCTCCACCGAGGTCCGGGACGCGCTCGATCTCTGCTTGTCCTGCAAGGGGTGCAAGACCGACTGTCCGGCCAATGTGGACATGGCGACCTACAAGGCGGAGTTCCTCTCCCACCACTACGCGGGCCGGCCGTGGCGGCGGCCGCGGTCGGACTTCACGATGGGCTGGCTGCCGGCGTTCGCGCGGGTGGTGGGCCGGCTCCGGGCCGGCCGGCTGGTCAACGCCCTCACGCACGCGCCGGGTCTGCGGCGACTGGCGACCCTCGCGGCCGGCGTCGAAAACCGTGAAGTCCCCTTGTTCGCGGGGGAAACGCTGCAGCAGTGGTTCGCCCGGCGCGGGCCGTCCGGCAGCGGCGCCCGCGGCACGGTGCTGCTGTGGCCGGACACCTTCACCAACTCGTTCCACCCGCACGTCGGGCAGGCCGCGGTCCGGGTGCTGGAAGACGCGGGGTGGCGGGTGACCATGCCGTCCGCCGCCCTGTGCTGCGGGCTCACCTGGATCTCGACCGGGCAGCTCGGCACCGCCAAGCACATCCTGGCCCGCACGGTCCGGGCGCTGGCCCCGCACCTGCACGAGGGCGGGCTCGTCGTGGGCCTGGAACCCAGCTGCACGGCGGTGTTCCGCTCCGACGCGGCCGAGCTGTTCCCCGGCGACCAGGACGTCCGGCGGCTGCGCGCGCAGACCGTCACCCTCGCCGAGCTGCTCACCGAGCACTCCCCCGGCTACCGCCCGCCGCGGCTCGACGCGAAGGCGATCGCGCAGGTGCACTGCCACCAGCACGCGGTCCTGGGCTGGGACGCCGACGCGCGCCTGCTGAAAGCGGCCGGCGTCGACGCCGAGCACCTCGACTCCGGGTGCTGCGGCCTGGCCGGGAACTTCGGCTTCGAGAAGGGCCACCTCGACGTCTCCGAGGCGTGCGCCGAGCGCGTCCTGCTCCCCCGCGTCCGCGAGGCCGCGCCGGACACGGCGGTGCTGGCCGACGGCTTCAGTTGCCGGACGCAGCTGCACCAGCTCGACAGCGGCGGCCGGGAAGGCGTCCACCTGGCCGAGCTCCTCGCGTTCGCCCTCGGCAAGGGAGGTGCGCGATGACTCGCCGGGTCGCGTCGGCGCGGGTCGTGTGGGGCACCGGGGTGCTGGTCGCCTCGCGGTACCTCCCGGTGCCGCGGAAACTGGCGCTCGTCCTCGCCGCGCGCCACCTGGCGCAGGCCGGGGCCACCCTGCGGCGGCCGGACGGTGTCGTGGCGCGCTGGGGCTGGACCGCCGATGTCGCGCACAGCGTGAGCATGCTCGGCCTGGCCGCGGTGTCCCGCCGCTGGCGGGCGGCGGCGCTGGCGAACGCGGTCGTCGCGGCTTCCTGGGCGCGCGCGGCCCGGCCCCGCCCCACCGAACGTCTTGAATGAGTCATCCAGGACACGGGAAGACCTGAATGACTCATTCAAGATCTTTACCCGGCAACGAGAACGGAGGCCATCATGTCCGGCACCACCCAGGTCGTCGTCGTGACCGGCGCGAGCGGCGGGATCGGCCGGGCCGTCGCCCGGGCTTTCGGCGCCCGCCACGCCCGCGTCGCGCTCCTGGCGCGCGGCGAAGAAGGACTGCGCGCCGCGGCCGAGGACGTCACCCGCGGCGGCGGGACCGCCCTCGAAATCCCCACCGACGTCGCCGAGTTCGAGCAGGTCGACGCCGCCGCCGAGCGGGCCGAGAAGGAGCTCGGCCCGATCGACGTGTGGGTCAACGTCGCGTTCACCTCGGTGTTCGCCCCCTTCGCCGAGATCGAGCCCGACGAGTTCCGCCGTGTCACCGACGTCAGCTACCTCGGCTACGTGCACGGCACCATGGCCGCCCTGCGCCGGATGAAGGCCCGCGACCGCGGCACGATCGTGCAGGTCGGCTCGGCCCTCGCCTACCGCGGAATTCCTTTGCAGAGCGCGTATTGCGGCGCGAAGCACGCCATCCAGGGCTTCAACGAGGCGCTGCGCTGCGAGCTGCTGCACGACGGCAGCCACGTCCGGACGACGATGGTGCAGATGCCGGCCGTCAACACGCCGCAGTTCTCGTGGGTGCTGTCCAAGCTGCCGGACCACGCGCAGCCGGTGCCCCCGATCTACCAGCCGGAGGTCGCCGCCCGAGCCGTGCTGCACGCCGCCGACCACCCGCGCCGGCGCGAGTACTGGGTCGGCGGCAGCACCGTCGGGACGCTCGTCGCGAACGCCGTCGCACCCGGGATCCTCGACCGCTACCTCGCGAAGACGGGCTTCAAGTCCCAGCAGACCGGCGAGGCGAAACCCGCCGACCAGCCGTCGAACCTGTGGGCCCCCGCGGACCGCACGCGGGACTACGGCGCTCACGGCGAGTTCGACGCCAAGGCCACCCCGCGCAGCCTCCAGCTGTGGGCGAGCCGGCACCACGGCCTGCTCGCCGCCGGCGGGAGCGCGCTCGCCGCGACGGCGCTGGCGGTGTGGCGCCGAGCCCGGTCATGACCGGCTTGGCCCCGCACGTCCTGCGGGAGTACGCGCTGCTGGCCGACGGCGAGCGCGGCGCGCTGTGCGGCCCGCGCGGCGACATCGCCTGGCTCTGCGCGCCCGGGTGGTCCGACAGCGCGGTGCTGTCGTCGCTGATCGGCGGGACCGGCAGCTACACCGTGAGCCCGGCCGAACCGTACGTCTGGGGCGGCTTCTACGAACCCGGCACCCTCATCTGGCGCAACCGCTGGGTGACGACCTCGACCGCCGTCGAATGCCGGGACGCACTGGCCTACCCCGGGGATCCGCACCGCGTCGTGCTGCTGCGCCGCGTCGAGGCCGTCGAGCGGGACGTCCGGCTGCGCGTCCGGCTCGAACCGGCCGACGGCTTCGGCCGCCGGTCGCTGCGCGAGCTGCGGCGCGCCGACGACGGCACGTGGACCGGCCGCACCGGCGACCTGCGGGTCCGGTGGACCGGCGCCGGCGACGCGGTGGAAGGCGAGGACGGGCTGGGCTTCGAGCTGACCGTCCCGGCCGGCGGGCGGCACGACCTCGTCCTCGAGATCAGCGACCGCCGCCTGCCGGACCCGGCCGACGCCGGACGGCTGTGGCAGGCGACCGAACACGCTTGGCACACCGCGGTTCCCGAGCTGGAAAACACCGTCGCGCCGCGCGACGCGCGCCACGCGTACGCGGTCCTGCGCGGCCTGACCACCGCCGAGGGCGGCATGGTCGCCGCGGCCACGCTGGGCCTGCCGGAACGTTCGGAGGCCGGCCGCAACTACGACTACCGGTACGTCTGGCTGCGCGACCAGTGCTACGCCGGGCTCGCGGTGTCGGTCGACGAACCGCACCCGCTGCTCGACGACGCCCTCCGGTTCAGCACGGCCCGCGTCCTCGACCACGGTGACCGGCTGCTGCCCGCCTACCGCACCGACGGCACGCCGCCGCCCGACGAAACGACGTTGAAGCTGCCCGGCTACCCCGGTGGCGCCGACGTCGTCGGCAACCACGTCGCCCACCAGTTCCAGCTGGACGCGCTGGGCGAGCTGCTGCAGCTGCACGCGGCCGCGGCCCGCCACGGCCGGCTGGACGGCGACGTCGAGCGCGCGAACGACGTCGTCGTCCGGCTCGTCACCGAACGCTGGGACGCCCCGGAAGCCGGGGTCTGGGAGCTGGAAGATGCGTGGTGGACCCATTCGCGGCTCGCGTGCGTCGCCGGGCTGCACGCGCTGGCCCGCGAAGTGCCGGCCCATCGCGGAGCGGAGCTGTCCGGCCTCGCGGACAAGCTGCTCGCGGAGACGACGTCGCGCTGTCTCGACGCGCGCGGATTCTGGAAGCGCAGCCCGGACCACGCCGGAACCGACGCGGCGCTGCTGCTGCCCCCGGTGCGCGGGGCGCTGCCCGCCGACGACCCGCGTACCCGCGCGACGCTGGCGGCGGTCCGCGAGAACCTCACCGAGGACGGCTACGTCTACCGGTTCGCCCCCGACGGGCGGCCCCTCGGCGAGGCCGAAGGCGCGTTCCTGCTGTGCGGGTTCACGATGGCGCTGGCGTGCCGGCACCAGGGCGAGCGGGCCGAGGCGTTCCGCTGGTTCGAACGCAACCGGGCGGCGTGCGGGCCGCCCGGGTTGCTCGCCGAGGAGTACGACGTGCGGCAGCGGCAGCTGCGGGGGAACCTCCCCCAGGCGTTCGTCCACGCCATGCTGCTCGAGGCGGCCCAGCGGCTCACCTGACGGGGTTCCCCCGAACCGGTGACGCGGCTCGCGCATACTGGTGGGGTCCTCGGCCCAGGGAGGCGATGTGAGCGCGGACCCTTTTGCGCACCCGGCGTTGTTCTACCGGGATGACGCCGAGTACCTGGCCGGCACCGTGCCGTTCGTGTGGAGCGGGCTCGCCGCCGGCGAGCCGGTCGCCGTCGCCGTCCCGGGGCGGAACCTCGAGCTGCTGCGCCGGGAGCTCGGCGCGGACGCCGAAGACGTCCGCCTGCTGGACATGACCGACGCCGGCCGCAACCCCGGGCGGATCATCCCCCGCGTGCTGCGGGCCTTCGCCGACGCCCACTCCGGCGGCCCGGTGCGGATCATCGGCGAACCGATCTGGGCGGAGCGGTCGGCGGTCGAGTACCCGGCGTGCGTGCAGCACGAAGCGCTCATCAACCGGGCTTTCACCGGCCGGGACGTGACGATCCTCTGTCCGTACGACGTAGCGCGCCTCGACCCCGCCGCGCTCGCCGACGCCGAGGCGACGCACCCCGTCCTGATCGACGGCGCCGGCCGCCGCCCGAGCACGGCGTACGCCCCCGACGACGTCCTCGCCCGGTACAACCGGCCGCTGCCCCCGGCGCCCGATGGCGTGACCGAGCTGCCGGACACGACGGACCTCGCGAAGGCCCGGGCGGTGGCGCACGTCCACGCGGCCGCCGGCGGGCTGAGCGCCGATCAGGTCGCCGACGTCGAGGTGGTCGTCACGGAGCTGCTCTCCAACTGTATGGAGCACGGCAGCGGCACCGGCACGGTCCGGCTGTGGAGCGCTGACGGTGAGTTCGTCTGCGAGGTCCACGACGGCGGCACGCTGACCGACCCCCTGGCCGGCCGCCGGCCCGCGACGCCGGAGCAGCCCCGCGGCCGCGGACTGCTGCTGGTCAACTACCTGGCCGACCTGGTCCGCCTGCACACCGGCGACCACGGCACGACATTCCGGGCGTACTTCCGCGCCTGACCAGGGTGCACTCCGGCGGCTCAAAGGTCCCGAATGAGTCATTCGCGACGTTGGCGGGGGTTGGCGACGTCATGAACGACTCTTTCCTGTCGTCCAGCGTCATGAACGACCCTTTCATGACGTCCCGCCCGGCAGACGCGCCTTTGCCGAGGGCAGACCGGCGAGGTCCGCCAGCAAAGCCATGTGGTGCCCGAAATACTCGGTGCGTGCCTGGACCATGTCGTCGAGGCGGTGGAAGACCTCGAAGTTGACCTGGCCGAACAGGTGCGTCCACGCGAGCAGCGCCCGGTCGAGCCGCTCTTCGGACAGGCCGCCGCCCTGCTCGTCGATCAGGCGGTGCAGGTCGGACCGGACCGGGCCGGGCAGCGGCGGCCCGGCCGGGACCTCCGGAGCCTCGCCGGCGATCGCCGCCAGCAGCAAGATCACCTTCGACGCCGGCACCACGGTCTCCTGCGGCGCGGCATACCCCGGCGATGTCGCTGCGCCGGTTGGCGATCCGCGCGGCGGAACTGGCGGGAGCACCGGCGGCCCGCGTGACGACGATGCCGAGCGCCGCCCTGCGCCTGGCCGGGCTCTTCGACCCCGCGGCCCGGGAGATGGTGGAGATGCAGTACCAGCTGCGGGCGCCGTTCGTCCTGGACTCTTCGGCGGCGACGGCGGCGTTCGGCCTCGAGCCGACTCCCACCGACGACGCGCTGCGGGAGACGATCAAGAGCCTGTCCGAAAGCTGAGCGTCCGCGCACGCCGCACTCGCCACCGCTCAGGACCTGCCCGCCCCGACGACGCCGACCCACGCGTGAGTGGTCGGCGAGTCGGGCCTCGCGGTCTCGCTGCGGCGGCACCGGGTGCGGGCCGGGATCCCGAAGAACGGGAAGGCCCGCTAGTTCGGGATCTCCGTCGCCCGTTCCCAGCCCGAAGGCAGCGGGCTCAGGTTCAGCGCGTGGTCGAGGCCGCTGCCGGCCAGTGCCCGGCGCACGACGCGGTTGTCGCCGGTGACGATCCGCAGGGTGGTGCTCTCGCGGACCGTCCGGACGTGGATGTCGGCGAGCACCGAAAGCCCGGCCGAGTCCAGGAAGTCGACCTCGGACAGGTCGAGCACCAGGGTCGGGAACCGGCGGTGCGCCCAGGTGCTCAGGACCGAACCGAGCTCGGCGGCGCTGTCCTCGTCCAGTGCGCCGCGGATCCGGACCATGACCGCGCCGAAGTACGGCCGGATCACCTGGATGTCGAACGAGCTTCGTTCCACGAGGGGGGACGGCGACATCATGGGGATCGCCGTCGCGGGGTGCTGCACGACTAACATCTTGGGTACGCCTTCAGTCGCGGATGGCGTGCCGAGCGGTGTCCACTGCCCGCTCGAACGCCGGCAAGCCGGGGGAGGGCGGCTGCTCCTGAACCGCCCCTTGCAGCCTAGTACTTGATCCAAACGGCGCAACCCCGCCAACGGCCGAAATACCGCCGTCGCGCTGTCCTCCGAAAGCGCGTCTTCCCGGCGTACGTACCAAAAACCGGCACTCCGGGCCGTCGCCCTTGACAGCCCGTGCGGGTGACGGTCATGCTCGACAGCGTCTCAGGGTTCCTGATATAGCGCACGGAGGTGCCCGGCGTGACCCGATCGAACGGCCCGGCCGACTTCGGCCTCGGCAGCTGGCCCGCGCGCCGGGCCCGGATCTCCCCCGGCCGCACCGCGCTCGTCCAGCCCGGCCGCACGCGCACCTACGCCGGGCTCGCCGCCCGCGTCGACCGGCTCGCCGGCGCACTCGCCCGGCTCGGCGTGCGCCCGGGCGACCGCGTGGCCTACCTCGGCGTCAACGACGTCACCGTCTTCGAAACGCTCTTCGCCACCGCCCGCCTCGGCGCGCTCTTCGTGCCGCTCAACTACCGCCTCTCCCCCGCCGAGATCCGCTACATGCTCGAAGACAGCGGCGCTTCGGTGCTCGTGCACAGCCCGGACACCGACGACCTGCTGGCCGGCCCGCTGCCGGAGGCCCTCCGGCACGTCGTCGCGACGGACCCCGCGTCGTGCCCAGCGGGCGGGCTGGACTTCGAGGCCGAAATCGCCGCCGCCGGCGACCCGCCGCCCGCCGCGGTGCGGCTCGACGACCCGTGCCTGCTGCTCTACACCTCCGGCACCACCGGCCGGCCGAAAGCCGCGGTCCTCACCCACGGGAACCTCACCTTCAACACCGTCAACCAGCTCGCCCACCTCGACGTCCTGGGCACCGACCGGGCGCTGTGCATCGCGCCGCTGTTCCACTGCGTCGGGCTGGGCCAGATCACGCTGCCGACGCTGTTCAAGGGCGGCAGCGTGGAACCGGTGGCGAAGTTCGACCCGGGCGCGATCCTCGGCCGGATCGGCGAGGCCGGCATCACGAGCTTCTCCGCGGTCCCCACCATGCTGGAGATGCTGTGCCGCCACGAGGACTGGGACCGCACGGATCTGAGCTCGCTGACGTGCGTGCTCTACGGCGGCTCGCCGGTCGCCGAACGCGTCGCCCGCGCGTGGCTCGACCGCGGCGTGAAACTCCTTCAGGGCTACGGCATGACCGAAGCCTCGCCGGGCGTTTCGATGGCCACCCACGAGGGCACGCTCGATCATCCCGTCGCCGCGGGCGTGCCGCACTTCTTCACCGACGTCGCCGCCCTCGGCCCCGAGCTGAGTCCCGAGCCACTCGGCGAGACGCCCGCGGAGCTGCTGGTGCGCGGCCCGCACGTGTTCGGCGGTTACTGGAACCGGCCGGAGGAGTCGGAGGCGAGCTTCGTCGACGGCGACTGGTTCCGCACCGGCGACGTCGTCCGCGTCGAGGACGACGGCTGGGCCCACGTGGTCGACCGCGTCAAGGACCTGATCATTTCGGGCGGCGAAAACGTCTACCCGGCAGAAATCGAGGCGGTGGCGGTCCGGCTCGACGACGTCGACGCGTGCGCCGTCGTGGGCGTGGCCGACGAGCGCTGGGGTGAGGTCGGCGCCGCCTTCGTCGTCCGCCGCGCCGGCGCTCAGCTCGACGAAGCCGCCTTCCGCGCCCACCTCGAACGGCACCTCGCCCGCTACAAGGTGCCCAAGCACGTGCAGTTCGCCGAAACCCTGCCGGTCAACGCCACCGGCAAGATCCGCCGCGTCGAGCTCCGCGCGCGAGCCGCCGCGTCCTTCCCGAACGGACCCGCATGACGACCCCCCTCCCAACCCCCCTCCTGCCCCCGTCGCTGCGTCTGGAGCTGCTCGACGACGTCGCCGTGCTGCGGCTGGCACGCCCCGAGAAGCGCAACGCCCTCGACGACGCCACCGTGCTCGGCCTCGAAACGTTCTTCGGCGCTCCCCCGCGCGGGATCAAGGCCGTCGTGCTCGACGCCGTGGGCGAGCACTTCTCCGCCGGGCTCGACCTTTCCGAGCTCACCGAGCGCGACGCGTTCGAAGGCCTGGAGCACTCGATGATGTGGCACCGCTCCTTCGAGCGGCTCGAACGCGGGCGCGTCCCGGTCGTCGCCGTGCTCCGGGGCGCGGTCGTCGGCGGCGGCCTGGAGCTCGCGGCGGCCGCGCACATCCGCGTCGCCGAGCCCTCGGCGTTCTACGCGCTGCCGGAGGGCCAGCGCGGCCTGTTCGTAGGCGGCGGCGCGTCGGTGCGGGTGCCGCGGCTGATCGGCGCGAGCCGGATGGCCGACATGATGCTCACCGGCCGCGTCCTCGACGCCGACGAAGGCCACGCCGCCGGGCTGTCGCACTACCGCGTCGACGACGGCTTCGAGCACGCGCTCGGCCTGGCCCGCAAGATCGCCGCGAACTCCCCGATCACGAACTTCGCCGTCCTGCAGGCGCTTCCCCGCATCGCCGAGGCCAACCCCGCCGAGGGCTACCTGATGGAGTCGCTGATGGCCGCCGTCGCGAGCGGCAGCGCCGAGGCCAAGGAACGGATGCAGGCGTTCCTGGAGAAGCGCGCCGGGAAGGTCGGCCGATGATCCTGCGCCCGGTCGCGCCCGACGTCCGCGAAACCACGGAGATCGGCCGGTATCTCGGTCGGCTGGCCGCCCGTGGCCACGTGTTCGACGACTACGCCGCGCTGCACCGCTGGTCGGTGACCGACCTCGATGGCTTCTGGACGTCGATCAAGGACTTCTTCGGCGTCCGCTTCCACTCCCCCGCTTCGAGTGTCGTGCCGGACCGGCGGATGCCCGGCACCGAGTGGTTCCCCGGCGCGACCCTCAACTACGCCGAACACGCCCTCGGCGGCCCGCCGGACGAGGTCGCCGTCATCGCCTACTCCCAGACGCGGGACCGCACCGAGCTGACGTGGGGCGAGCTGCGCGACCAGGTCGCGCGGGCTCGCGCGGGCCTGGCCCGGCTCGGCGTCGGACGCGGCGACCGCGTCGTGGCGTACCTGCCGAACCTCCCCGAAACCGTGGTCGCCTACCTGGCCACCGCGAGCCTCGGCGCGGTCTGGGCGTCCTGCGCGCCCGAGTTCGGCGCGCGGTCGGTGGTCGACCGGTTCGGCCAGATCGAGCCCCGGGTCCTGCTGACCGTGGCCGGCTACCGCTACGGCGCCAAGGACATCGACCGCCGCGCCGAGGTCGCCGAGATCCGCGCCGGCCTGCCGACCGTCGAGCACGTCGTCCACGTTCCTTACGGCGACCACGACCTGCCGGACGCGCTCGCCTGGCGCGACCTGCTCACCGAGAGCGCGCCCGGCTTCGAGCCGGTCGGGTTCGCACACCCGCTGTGCGTGCTGTTCTCTTCCGGCACCACCGGGAAGCCGAAGGCGATCGTGCACGGCCACGGCGGGCTCCTGCTGGAGCACCTGAAGAACCACGGCCTCAGCTGGGACCTGCGCCCGGGTGACCGGCTGCTGTGGTTCTCCACCACCGCCTGGATGATGTGGAACGCGCTCGTCTCGGGGCTGCTCACCGGCGCGTCGATCGTGCTGGTCGACGGCAACCCGCTGCACCCGGACCTGGCGTGGCAGTGGCACCTGGCCGCCGAGACCCGCGCGACGCTGATGGGCGCGAGCCCGGGCTTCCTGATGGCCTGCCGGAAGGCGGGCCTCGACCCGGCCGCGTCGTTCGACCTGACCGCGCTGCGGCAGATCGGCGCGGCGGGGAGTCCGTTGCCGGCCGAGGGCTACCACTGGGTGCGGGACGTCTTCGGCGCGGGCGTGCTGCTCAACGTCGGCAGCGGCGGCACCGACGTCTGCAGCGGGATCGTCCAGGGCGGCCCGCTGCAGCCCGTGGTCGCCGGCGAGATCTCCGGGCCGTGCCTCGGGGTCGACGCGCAGGCGTTCGACGAGCACGGCGCTCCCGTGGTCGGCGAGCTGGGCGAGCTCGTCATCACCGCGCCGATGCCGTCCATGCCGGTCGGGTTCTGGGGCGACGACACGGGTTCGCGCTACCGGGAAACGTACTTCGCCACCTACCCCGGAGTCTGGCGGCACGGCGACTGGATCCGGTTCTCTCCCGAGGGGAGCTGCGTCATCGCCGGGCGCTCCGACGCGACCCTCAACCGCGGCGGCGTCCGGCTCGGTACGGCCGAGTTCTACGCCGTCGTCGAGGAGCTGCCGGAGGTCGACGACTCGCTCGTCGTGCACCTCGAAGATCCGGCGGGCGGCAACGGCGACCTCCGGCTCTACGTCGTGCTCCGGGACGGCGCCTTGGACGCACCGTTGCGCGAGAAGATCGCGACGGCGTTGAAGAGCGCGCTGTCGCCGCGGCACGTGCCGGACACGATCACCGCCGTCCCGGTGATCCCCCGCAACCGCACCGGGAAGAAACTGGAGCTGCCCGTGAAGAAACTCCTGCTCGGCGCCCGGGCCGACGATGTCGTCGGCCGGGACGTCCTGGCCGATCCCACCGCCCTCGACCACTTTCCGGCACGCGGATGAGCACCGTCGCGGTCGTCGGCACCGGCGTGATCGGCGCGAGCTGGGCGGAGCTGTTCCTCGCCCACGGCCTCGACGTCGTCGCCACCGATCCGGCGCCCGGCGCCGAGGAGCGGTTGCGCAGTGCTCTCGAAAGCGCGGCCCTCGAAGGCGCGTCGACGGATCGGCTGCGGTTCGTCGCCGACGCCGGCGAAGCGGCCGCCGCCGCGGACTTCGTGCAGGAGAACGGTCCTGAGCGCGAAGACGTCAAGCACGCGTTGTTCGCCGTCCTCGACGAGGCCGCGCGGCCGGACGTGATCTTGGCGAGCAGTTCGTCCGGGCTGCTGCCCAGCGTCATCGCCCGCGGCTGCCCGCGTCATCCCGAGCGGGTCGTGATCGGGCACCCGTTCAACCCGCCGCACCTGATCCCGCTCGTCGAAGTCGTTCCCGGCCGCGAGACCGCGCCCGAGGTCGTCGACCGGGCCGTGGCGTTCTACACCTCGATCGGGAAACGGCCGATCCGGCTGACGCGGGAAGTACCCGGCCACGTCGCGAACCGGCTGCAGGCCGCGCTGTGGCAGGAGGCGTACTCGCTGGTGGAACGCGGCATCGCGACGGTCGCCGACATCGACACGGCGATCGCGTACGGGCCCGGCTTGCGCTGGGCCGTGCTCGGGCCGTTCCTCAACCAGCACCTCTCCGGCGGCGCGGGCGGCCTGGCGCACGTGCTGGCGCACCTCGGCCCGCCGACCGAAGAGTGGTGGCGCGACCTCGGCCGCGTCCACCTCACCCCGGAACTGGCCGAAACGCTCATCGCCGGCGTCGGCGCCGAACTGGCCGGCACCGACGACCGTGCCCTCGTCGCCGCCCGCGACGCCGTCCTGCACCGCCTGCTGGCCGCCAAGGCCGCGCAGCCCGACCTGCCCTGAACCTGGAGCCCCCGTGGACCTTTCCGCACTGACCGCCATCGACGTCCACACCCACGTCGAACAGGACGGGCACGGCTGCTTCGCCCTCGACCAAGAGCTCCTGGACGCGTCGGCGAAGTACTTCCGCGCCGACCAGGACCGCACCCCGACGGTGGCCTCGATCGCCGAGCACTACCGGGCGCGGAACATGGCCGCGGTCGTCTTCACGGTCGAAGCGCCGGCCGCGACCGGGCACCCCGCGCTCTCGAGCGAGGAGATCGCCGACGCGGCCGCCGACCACGCGGACGTGCTCATCCCGTTCGGCTCGGTCGACCCGCACGCCGGGAAGGCCGCCGTGCACCGCGCGCGCCGGCTGGTCGCCGACCACGGTGTGCGCGGTTTCAAGTTCCACCCGAGCCTGCAGGCGTTCGAGCCGAACGACCTCCGGTTCTACCCGCTGTACGAGGCCATCCAGGAGCTGGGCGTCCCGGCGCTGTTCCACACCGGCCAGACCGGCATCGGCGCCGGGCTGCCGGGCGGGCACGGCATCAAGCTGCGCTACTCGAACCCGATGCTGCTCGACGACGTCGCCGCCGACTTCCCGGGGCTGACGATCATCCTGGCGCACCCGTCGGTGCCGTGGCAGGACGAGGCGATCTCGGTCGCGACGCACAAGGCGAACGTGTACATCGACCTGTCCGGCTGGTCGCCGAAGTACTTCCCGCCGCAGCTGGTTCGCGCGGCGAACTCGCTGCTCAAGCGCAAGGTGCTGTTCGGCTCGGACTTCCCGGTGATCACCCCGGACCGCTGGCTCGCCGACTTCGCCGCCCTCGACCTCAAGGACGACGTGCGGCCGCTGATCCTCAAGGACAACGCCGTCCGCGTACTCGGCCTGACCTGAACGTTTGTCCGGTCCGTCCCCGGGCATCCGCGAAGCCTGGCGCTGGGCGGAAGGGAGGCGGACGTCGTGGCCGAGGGTGACGTGCACACCTACTTCGAAGACGGGCTGTGGAAGAACCGCGTGGAGGGCGGGTCGCGGGCGTCCAACACCTCGCCGCGCCGGACCGACGCCGTGCTCGCCGGCCGGTTGATCGCGAAGAAGCGGCGGGTGGGGCACGTGGTGCACACCGCGGAGGGCGACGTCGAGGCCGAGCGTGACTTCCGGCCGCGGGCCAAACGTCCACAGTAGACGAAAACCCGCCCCGCTCGGCGAAGGCTGGGGGTGTACCTGCGAGCGGGGCGGGAGCCTGTACCCGTTACAACGCACCGGAAAGCGCGGTGTTCCCGGACGTGACGCGGACCTCAGCGCCGGGCCAGCACGGCCCACACGGTCTTGCCGCCGGAGCGGCACCGGCTGCTCCCCCACGTCTTCGCGACCTTGGCGACCATCCGCAACCCGAGCCCCGTCTCGGTCAGGTCCAGCCCCTCGCGCACCACGGCCGGGCGCACGCTTGCGTCGGCCACCTCGACGGCCAGCCGACCGCGACGCAGCTCCATCCGCAACCGGGGCACCGAATCCGTGTGCCGCAACACGTTTTCGACGAGCTCGTTCGCGACCAGCTCGGCGTCCTCGGCCAGCTCGGGCACCCGCCACTCGGCACAGGTCGCCCGGACGAACGCACGGGCGCGCGACGAGGTGCGCGGCGACCGGGCCAGCACGCGTCCGGCCTTCTTCCGGGCGGGACGCTTCAGCGCGGCTTCCGCCGTGGCGGCGTCGGCGTACACGGGCACGCTCCGGCCGGCCAGCACCGCCCGCTGCTCGGGCCGTCCGGTCACCAGCGCGAAGGGAACGGCGGGCCAGTCGCCGACCAGCAGGGCGACCAGCGAGAACACCCGGAGCAGTTCGGGGTCGCGCAGGGCGAGGCGCTCGACGTCGACGAGTACGCCGTCCTCGGACTCGGCGGCGAACTCGAGCAGGCTGTCGCGCAGCTGTGGATAGGTCGTCCCGTCGAGGACTCCGACGACGGAAGCCGCGGTGCTCGGGCTGTGCGGGGGAACCAACCAGACGGAATTGTGCCGGGCGAGCACCACGACCACCTCCTGGTGAGTGCTTCCGGATCGGATATCCGGTTCGCCGGCACTCAAACGCCGGATTTTCCGATTGCCGGGGCCGATCGGGGGAACCCGGGCGGACCGGAAGGGAGACGACCTTGTTCCGTCACACGAAGCTCCTGCAGTTCGAAGCCAAGCCCGAGAAGCCCGATCCCGTCTACGCCCACAAGCTGCAGGAACTCATCGGCGGCGCGTTCGGCGAGATGAGCGTGACCATGCAGTACCTGTTCCAGGGCTGGAACTGCCGGATCGAAGGCAAGTACAAAGACCTCCTCATGGACACCGCGACCGAAGAAATCGGGCACGTCGAAATGCTCGCCACCATGGTCGCGCGACTGTTGGAAGGCGCCCCGGCGACCGCCACGGCCGAAGCGGTGAAAGACCCGGTGATGGCCGCGGTCCTCGGCGGGATGGATCCGCAGCAGGCCATCGTCGGGGGCGGCGGGGCGCTGCCCGCCGACAGCAACGGCTATCCCTGGAACGGCCGCTACATCGTCGCTTCCGGCAACCTCCTGGCCGACTTCCGCGCCAACGCGGCGGCCGAAGCCCAGGGCCGCCTCCAGACCGCCCGGCTCTACAACATGACCGATGACCCCGGCGTCAAGGCGATGCTGCGGTTCAACCTCGCCCGCGACACCGTCCACCAGAAGCAATGGCTGGCCGCCATCGAGGAGCTGGAAGCCGACGGCCTCGAAGGCCCGATCGCGCCGTCCGCGCTGTTCGAGGAGGAGGACCAGACGCACAACCGGACCATCTGGCACCTGTCGGACGGCCCGGACGGCGCCAAGGGCACCAGCTGGACCACCGACCTCGACTACCTGATGGATCCGGAACCGCTCGGCGGACCGGGCACCGCACCCGCGCCGGACCCGGCGCTGTACGGCACGTACGCCGCGCAGGAGGCGCCCGGGCTCGAACCGGCGGAGGGCGACGTCGAGACGTTCCACGACGGTTCGACGTGGAAGAACAAGGTGGTCGGCAACGCGCGGGCGTCGGGCAGCGCCGAAACGAAGTCCGACGCGGTCGCCGCGGGCCGCAAACTGGCCATCAAGCGCGGCTCGGCCCACTTCATCCACACGAAGGACGGACGCGTCGGCGAGCGCCGGACGTATCCGCGGGCCCGCTCCTGACCTCGGTCCGGGGGCGCGCAGGTCATGAACGACCCGTTCACCTCGTTCCAACGACCGGGCTCCCGCAAAGTCGGTGGCCGGGCCTGGCTCGGCGGTCTTCCGGCGGCGTCGGCGGGTGCGGTGGCGTCTTGAATGAGTCATTCAGGTCTTCGAAGGTCTTGAATGACTCATTCAAGACCTTTGGCGAACCGCCGGCACCCCGAGCCGCGACGACTTGCCGGAGCCCTGCCAACAGACGTCATGAAAGGGTCGTTCATGACGCTGGACGACAGGAAAGAGTCGTTCATGACGTCGCCAACCCCCGTCAAACGTCGCGAATGACTCATTCGGGACCTCCGGCGCCCCCAATGACTCATTCGCGACACCCGGCTCCGCGCGGCCGTGACTTTGCCGGGGCCCTGCCGTCCGACGACATGAACGGGTCGTTCATGACGTCCGCCCCGCGCGGCTCCCCGCGTAGGCCCGCTCCCGCAGTCGCGCCAGCCAGGCCGGAGCAACCTCAAGCCCCTCCGGACGGTTCAGCATCGGGTCGAACGCCGGTGCCTCGCCGCCGATCTCCGTCAGGGTCAGCACCGCGCTGTCGCACCAGCGGCCGTCCTGCCGGCCGGTGCGCAGCACGAACCCCAGGCCGCCCGCCGCGACCACGGCGTCGAGGGACGCCTCGATCCGCGGGACCGTCCCCCACGCCGCCAGCCAGACCAGCCGGTCGGCGCGGCGGTAGGGCACCAGGCTGCTGTACGCGCCGCCGGTCCAGGACGCCGCCGGGCGCGGCAGCATCCGGCCGACGTGCCCGCTGCCGGCCGTGGTCAAGGTCAGGTCCCACGGCCCGCCGTCCCGGCCCGCGCCGGGGATCCGGACCGCCAGGCCGAGCGCGTCCGGCAGCCGGCCCGGCGTGCCCGCGCCCTTCGACAGCCGCGCGACGACCGCCACCGGCCCGGACGGCCACGGCAGGTCGTCGGCCACCGGCCGGAGCTCGCCGCGCAGCACCAGCCCGACGGGGTGGAAGGCGCGGGCGCGGCGCAGGGCGGCCAATCCGCGGAAGCCCGCCTTCACGGTCTCCATGTGTACTTCCTCCTGGCTCGGGTAACCCTGGCGGTACCCGCGCCGCGCGCGCAGAAACCCGAGGAGACCACCATCGCCACCGCGGTCCTGTTCGACGTCGACGGCACGCTCGTCGACTCCAACTACCTCCACGTCCACGCCTGGCGGCGCGCGTTCCACGAGCTGGGCCGCCCCGTCGACTCCTGGCGCGTGCACCGCGCGATCGGCAAGGGCTCCGGCAAGCTGCTGAGCACGCTGCTGGGTGACGACGACGCCGAGCGCGTCGGCGACGAGGCCAAGGACCTCCACAGCGGCTTCTACCTGGAGTCCGCCGAGCTGCTGCGGCCGTTCGACCACGCCCCGGACCTGATCCGGGCGCTGGCCGCCAAGGGCGTGCGGGTGGTCCTGGCAACGTCGGCGGCTCCCGACGAGCTCGACGAGCTGCGCCGCGTCCTCGGGGTGGACGACGTGGTGCGGGACATCGTCGCGGGAGACGACGTCGAGGCGACGAAACCCGACCCGGAACCGGTGCTGGTGGCACTGGAGAAAGCGGGCACGGCCCCCGAGGACACGATCTTCGTCGGCGACGCGGTGTGGGACGTGCGAGCCGCCACGAAGGCCGGCGTGCGCACGATCGGCGTGCTGTCGGGCGGGGTCGGCGAGGCGGAGCTGAAGGAAGCGGGAGCCATCGCGACCTACGACGACGTCGCGGCCCTGCTGGCCGATCTCGAGAAGAGCCCGCTGGCGGACCTGTTCAGCTGACCTTCCGGGCCACCAGCCGTTCGACGAGGCCCAGCTTGAACCGTTCCCGCCGCTCGATCGGCAACCCGAGCGCCTCCACCAGCTTCAGCGGTCGCCGCCGGAAGTGCTCGCCCGCCAAGGGGACGCTCGCCAGCTCCACCAGCCACTGGGCGGCGCGCACCACGAACGACGAACCAGCCACGTGATCGACCAGGATCAGCCGGCCGTCCGGACGCAGGACCCGCTTCATCTCCGCCACGGCCGCCGCCGGGTCCGGGATCGCGCACAGGCCGAACGTGCACACCACCGTGTCGAACGACGCCTCGGCGAACGGCAGCTCGTGCGCGCTGCCCGGCCGCAGGGTGACCGCGCGGCCGAGCTCGCGGGCTCGCGCTCGCGCGAGGTCGAGCATCCCGGAACTCAGGTCGAGCCCGGTGAGCGTCACGTCGGCGGGGTACCAGGCCAGGTTGAGCCCGGTCCCGACGGCGACTTCCAGCACCTCGCCGGCCGCCTGCCCGCAGGCCCATTCCCGCGAGTCGCCGAAGAGGCGGCGGTCCCAGACGCCCATCTCCGCGTCGTAGCTCGCCGACTTGCGGTCCCAGTACCGGTTCCACCGCTCCGCCTTGGTCATGCCCCCAGCGAAGCACGAACCGGCCCGGGAGCGCGCGCTCCCGGGCCGGACGGGCCCTCAGCCGAACATGCCGGGCTCGTACGACCCGCCCCGCTGGTGCAGGATCACCGCGAGCCGGTTGGCCGAGTTCATCTGGGCCACGAGCGCGACCAGCGCGGCGGTCCGGTCGTCGTCGTAGTGCTTGCGCACGCGGTCCCAGGTGTCATCGGAGACGCCGGGGCTCGCGTCGGCGATCCGGGTTCCCTCCTCGGCCAGCGCCAGCGCGGCCCGCTCGGCCTCGCTGAACACCGTGGCCTCGCGCCACGCGGCGACCAGGTTGATCCGCACCGCGGGCTCCCTGGCCGCGGCCAGCTCCTTGGTGTGGATGTCGACGCACCAGCCGCAGCCGTTGATCTGGCTGACGCGCAGCGACACCAGCTCCTGGGTGACCTTCGGCAGCGGTGACTGGATGATCGCCAGGCTCGCGGTGCCGAAGCGCTTGGCGAACTTGGCGCCGACTTCGTTGTCGGTCAGGCTGAATCGGGGTTCCATGGTTCCTCTTCCGTGGTCGTGAACCGGACGACCACGAGATGCCGGGCCACCCCGTCCCCGTGACAGTGATGACGGTCACGGTCACAAAGCGGCCGCGGCCGGCATCTGGTGGGAAACTCCGCGAGACCGAAAGAGGAGCCACCATGGCCGACCCCGCCACCGACGCGTTCCTCGGGCACCGGAACCTGCTGTTCACCGTCGCCTACCAGATGCTCGGCTCGGCCGCCGACGCCGAAGACGTCCTGCAGGAGACCTGGCTGCGCTGGGTGGGCGTGGACCTCGCCGCCGTGCGCGACGAGCGCGCGTACCTGGTCCGGATCACCACGCGCCTGGCGCTGATGCGGCTGCGGACGCTGGGCCGGCGCAAGGAGTCCTACGTCGGTCCGTGGCTGCCCGAGCCGCTGCTGACCGCGCCCGACGTCGCCGAGGACGTCGAGCTGGCCGACAGCGTCTCGATGGCGATGCTGCTGGTGCTGGAGACGCTGACGCCGGCCGAGCGCGCGGTGTTCGTGCTGCGCGAGGTGTTCGACCTGGGCTACGACGAGATCGCCGAAGCCGTCGGCAAGACCCCGGCCGCGGTCCGCCAGATCGCCCACCGGGCCCGGTCTCACGTCGCCGCGCGCCGGCCCCGCGGCGACGTCTCCCCCGCCACGTCCCGCGACGCGCTGGAAGCGTTCCAGCGCGCGGTCGAGACGGGCGATCTGCAGCACCTGCTGGACATCCTGGCCCCGGACGTGGTGTTCCTCGGCGACGGCGGCGGGGTCGTCCAGGCGGTGCTGCGGCCGGTCGCCGGGGCGGCCGACGTGGCTCGGCTGCTGGCGGCGGGCCTGGGCAACTTCGCGGCCGGCTCACTGGCGACGGCCGAGGTCAACGGCCACCCGGCGTTGCTCTTCCGCCGCGACGGCGAGGTGGACACCGTGCTGGCGGTCCGCATCGACGACGGGCTCGTCACGGGCCTGTACGCGGTGCGCAACCCCGAAAAGCTGTCACGGCTGGAGGAGGAGACAACGTTGCGGCGCTGAATCACTCGGCCCGGTCGCGTCTCGCGGTGTTGACGGCCGCCTGCAGCCGCAGCCAGGCCGGGTCGTCGGCCTCGGCGGTGGTGACGTCGGCGAGGTCCTCGCTGCGCCAGTCCCGCGTCCCGTCGGTGCGGACGAAGCCGGTTTCGCCCTCGGGCACCTCGGTGGTCGCGGCCAGGAACTCCGCCACTGGCCCGGCATCCGGCACGCCGGTGGGCACGGTCAGGAAGACGAGTTCGGCGCCGGCGGCGGCGACCAGCTCACCGGGGGTCGTGGTGGCGAGCGCGGTCACCGGGCCGTCGGCCAGTTCGTGCTCGACGGCTTCCCGGTCGTCGACGTCGAGTTCGACGAGCGTTCCACCCGGCGTGCCGATCCAGAGCCGGGCCTCGAAGGCGATGTTGTGCCGCGACCAGGACCGGAACTCTTCGTCCCACTCGTCCGTGACGTCGTCGTAGCCCGGGTAGGGCGAGCCCAGGGTGGTCCCGAGAACCCGCCGGAGCGACGGGAACTCGAACACCTCCACCGAGTGCTCGTAGGCGTTGCCGCGGACCGCGAAGTGCCGCCCGTCCGCGCTGAAGACCGGGGTCCGGTAGCCGTCGGCGTCGAGGATGAGGGCCCGGTCGCGGAGTCCCGTGCCGGGCTCGGCGAAGAGCACGAGGGAGGCGCCCTGGTTGCTGCGCAGCGTGGCCACCAGTCCGCCGGCGGGGTGCACCGCGACCCCGGTGTCCCACAGCGGAGCCGACTCGACGGCGCCCGACGCGAGATCGAGGACATCGGACCGCTCCCACACCGGGAACTCGTACCGCGCCGAAGGTGCAGCCCACAGTGCGCTGCCGTCCGGGCCGAACGCCAGGCTCCGGTACTTCGCGCCGGTCGGCGCTCCGTCCATTGCGGACACACCCGCGGGGGTCCAGCGCCACGTGCCCTCTTCGTTCGCCACCACGAGCAGCGGCTCGTCCGGATGCCACGCCGCGGCGGGCGTCCGCCGGTGCCGAGTCCATGGGGCGGCGGGGTCGTACGCGGCGGTGCCGGCGCCGATCGCGCCCCTCGGGCCGCCCTCGCGGTCCAGGACGTGGACCGCGGGGCGACCGGCGTCGAAGCAGGCGAGCAGGGGCAGCCGGCGGTGCGGCAGCACGCGTTCGACCGGGAACCCGGCCGGCACCCGCGCGATCGTCTCGAAGGTCACCCGGCCGACTTAGCCGTGCTTCTCCTTGAGGTCCTTCGCTTTCACGCCCACGAGGAGGACAACCACGGCCAGGAGCACGATCCCCGAGCTGATCACCAGCCCCAGCGACAGGCTCCCGGTCGCCTCCTGGATGAACCCCAGCAACGACGGTGACGCCGCCGCCGCGAACGAGCCCATCGAGGTCACCACCGCGATGCCCGTCGCCGCCGCGCTTTCGCTCAGGTAGATCGACGGGATCGAATAGAACACCGTCAGGCCCGAATAGTGCGCCGCCGCCATCACCGCGAGCAGGACGACCACCACCAGCACACTGCCGCCGGAGAACGCCAGGGCCAGCATCGCCGCCGCGGCCACCAGCCAGCTCACCGCCGCGTGCCGGCGGCGCTCGAGCGTCCGGTCGGAGTGGCGGCCGACCACGAGCATCACGACGATGCCGAGCAGCGGCGGGATCGCCGAGAAGAAGCCGAGGTTCAGCACGTCGCCGACGCCCGCCTCGGCGATGATCCGCGGCGTCCAGTACGAGACGGCGTTGGCCAGCGTGTAGGCCCCGCACGCGCACAGGCCGAGAATCCAGACCTTCGGGTCGCGCAACGCCGAGAGCATCCCGCCGTGCCGTTTTCCAGGCTCTTCCTTCGACGACCGCTCGGCCTCCAGGTCGGCGCGGACCAAAGCCTTCTGCGCCGGCGTCAGCCACTTCGCCTGCTCCGGCTCGTCGACGAGGAAGAACGCCACCAGCACGGCGAGCAGGATCGGCGGGACGCCCTCGATGAGGAACAGCCACTGCCAGTCGGCCAGGCCGGCGACGCCGCCGAGCGCGTGCATGATCCAGCCGGACACCAGCGAGCCGAGCACCCCCGACACCGGGACGCCGATGAAGAACACCGCGGTCATCCGCGTCCGGCGCGCGGACGGGAACCACCGCGACAGCAGGTAGAGCGCGCCGGGGAAGAACCCCGCTTCGGCCACGCCGAGCAGGAACCGGGCGATGTAGAACGTCGTTTCGTCGCGCACGAACAACGTCACGATCGTGACGACGCCCCAGGTCGCCATGATCCGGACGAGCGTCTTGCGCGCGCCGATCTTCGCCAGCAGGGCGTTGCTGGGGACCTCGAAGAGGATGAACCCGACGAAGAACAGCGTGACACCGAGCCCATAGACCGCGGAACCGAAGCCGAGATCGCGCTTGAGACCCTGCTGCGCGATGCCGATGTTCGTCCGGTCGATGAAGCTGACGACGTAGCAGACCACGAGCAGCGGCATGACCCGCAGGGCGATGGTCCGGTAGGTGGACGCGCGGCCGGCGTCGCCGACTGCGGGTGGCCGTCCGGTGACGGCGGGGTGTTCGGCCACGGCTACTCGACTCCTTCGTCAGGCGGGGCGTGCCGCGCCAGTCTCGACATCAGGTATTGTGTTTGTCAACAGCTGATCGGCAACGGCTACGATGACCGCCATGGCGGAACGCGCGGAGGGCCGGGACCTGGTGCCCATCTCCGGACTCCTCTCCTACCGGCTCTCCCGCACGTCGTCGGCGATGTCGCGCAGCGCCGCCCTGCGCTACCGGCGGGAGTTCGACGTCAGCCTGGGCGAATGGCGGGCGATCTCGCTCATCGCCGCGGACCCCACCCTGACACTCAACCGCCTCGCCCGCCGGGCCGGCCTGGACAAAGCGCAGATGAGCCGGGTGGTCAGCCGCCTGACCGAGCGCGGGCTCGTCGACCGGACGGCCGGCTCGGGCCGCACGTCCCAGCTCGCCCTCACCGGCGAGGGCACCCGCGTCTACCGGGGCCTGATCAGTGCGGCGAACGAGCGCGACGCGGAGTTCCTCGCCGCGCTGACCCCCGAGGAGGCAGCCACCCTGAGCGGCGCGCTGGACAAGCTCGCCGACCTGGCCCTGGCCGTCGAGGAACGTGAGCGCGCCCACCCCGGCGACACCGCCTGTTGACTTTATCAACAGATCCGCGTAGTTCTGGAGCCACCGAACAGGAGGTGGCCCGATGCCCGACGCCGTCACGATCTGCGAGTGCTTCGCCCGCGACGGGCTGCAGCACGAGCCGGAGTTCGTGCCGACCGCGACGAAGGTCGCGCTGCTGGACTCCTTCGCGGACGCGGGGCTCCGGCGCATCGAGGCGACCAGCTACAGCCACCCTTCGCGCGTTCCCGGCTTCTCAGACGCTTCCGAGGTCTTGACGCGGATCCGGCGTCGCCCCGGCGTCGCGTTCAAGGCGACCTGCCCGAACCCGCGCGCGGTGCGGCGAGCGCTGGCCGACCTTGACGCCGGCCACGGCGCCGAGGAGCTGAGCCTGCTGGTCTCGGCCAGCGAAAGCCACACCGAGCGCAACCTGCGCACGTCCAGAGCCGGGCAGTGGGAGCGGGTCGAGGAGATGGTCCGGCTGGCCGGCGGCCGGTTCAAGCTGGTCGGGGTCGTCTCGGTGGCGTTCGGCTGCCCGTTCGAAGGCGCCGTCGACCCGGGCCGCGTCGCCGAGGACGTCGCCCGGTTCGCCGACCTCGGCGCCGACCTGGTCACCTTGGGCGACACCACCGGCGTCGCCACCCCGCCGTCGGTCCGAGCGCTGTTCGCGCGGCTGAACACCGAGGTCCCCGTGGTCGCGCACTTCCACAACACCCGCGGCACCGGCATCGCCAACGCCGTCGCGGCCCTCGACGCCGGCTGCCGGAACTTCGACACGGCGATGGGCGGCGTCGGCGGCCACCCCTCGGCGATCCGGTACGGCGCCGGGCTCACCGGCAACGTCTGCACCGAGGACCTGGTCAGCCTGTTCGACGCGATGGGCGTCGACACCGACCTCGACCTCGATCTGCTCGCGAAGTCCTCGGCCGCCTGCGAAGAAGCCCTCGGCCGTCCCCTGCACAGCATGGTGGCCCGCGCCGGCTTCGCCCCGACCCCGAACCAGGAGAACCCGTGACCGTCCCCCTCGCGATCGAGGACCACGGCCCCGTCCGCGTCCTGACGCTGAACCGGCCCGAGAAGCTCAACGCCCTGAACACGGCGCTGACCCGCGCGCTCAGCGAAGCGTTCACCGCCGCCGACGCCGACCGGGACGTCCGCGCGGTCGTGCTGACCGGCGCCGGGCGCGGCTTCTGCGCGGGCGCCGACCTCGGCGAGTTCTCGTCCTTGACGCCCGACCAGCCGGACGCCGTCCTCGAGCGCGCCGCGCTAACCGCGAAACTGCAGGTCCAGGCGCGGGAGCTGCGCGTCCCGGTCGTGGCGGCCGTGCGGGGGGCCGCGGTCGGCGGCGGCGCGGGCCTGGCGATCGGCGCCGACCTGGTCGTCGCGGGAACCGACCTCAAGTTCGGCTACCCCGAGCTGAAGCACTCCATCGTCCCGGCGCTCGTGATGACCGGGCTCGTCCAGCACCTCGGCCGCAAGCTCGCGTTCGAACTGGTCAGCACCGGACGGCTGCTCACCGCCGCCGAAGCCTTCGAGCACGGCCTGGTCAACCGCGTCGTCGAACCTTCCGAAATCCTGTCCGCGGCGTTGGAGATCGCCGAGTCGTGGGCCAAGGTCGAGCCGCGGGCCATCGCCGCCGCGAAGGACCTCTTCTACCGCGTCGCCGACCTGCCGACGGACGCCGCGATGCGCGCCGGCCAGGACGTCAACGCGCTGATGCGGGGGTTCCGCGCATGACCGGCCCGCTCTCCGGCGTCACCGTGCTGGACTTCTCCCGGGTCCTCGCCGCTCCCCTGGCGACGCAGATCCTCGCCGAGCTGGGCGCCACCGTCATCAAGGTCGAGCGGCCCGGTTCCGGCGACGAGACCCGCGGCTTCGAGCCTCGCCTGCCTCACGGCGAGAGCGCGTACTTCTTCGCCTTCAACCGGGGCAAGAAGTCCGTGACGCTCGACCTCAAGGACCCTCGCGGCCAGGCTGTCGCGCGAAAGCTGGCTTCCCGCGCCGACGTCGTCGTCGAGAACTTCCTGCCCGGCGCGATGGACCGCATGGGCCTCGGCTACGCGGACCTGGCGCGGCCGGACCTGGTCTACGTCTCCGCCACCGGGTTCGGCCAGACCGGCCCGGACCGCGACCGCAAGGGCTACGACACGGTCTTCCAGGCGCTGTCCGGCGTGATGGCGATGACCGGCGAACCCGAGGGACCGCCGTCGAAGACCGGGATCCCGGTGGCGGACCTGACGTCCGGGCTCTGGGTGGTCATCGCGGTGCTCTCCGGGCTGGCCGGACGCACCGCTTCGGGGCGGGGCCGCCACCTCGACGTGTCCATGATGGACGTCCAATTGAGCCTGCACGCCCTCAACGTGGCGCGGCTCTTCGCGCTCGGCGAGGATCCCGTGCGGACCGGCACCGAGCACCCCGGCCGGGTGCCGTCGGCGGCGTTCCAGGCCGGCGACGGCGAATGGCTGCACATCAGCGGCAGCGACCAGCACTGGGGTCCACTGTGTACGGTCCTCGGCCTCGACGAGCTGGCCGCGGATCCCGCTCTGCAGGGGAACTCCGGCCGCGTCGAGCAGCGTGCGCGGGTGATGAAAGCCCTGCGCGGAGCGATCGCGCAGCACGACCGCGACCCGCTGGTGAAGGAACTGCGCGCGGTCGACGTCCCGGCCGGCGCGGTCCGCTCGGTCCGGGAGGCCCTGGCCGATCCGCACGCGATCGCGCGCGGGGTCGTGGGCGAGTTCACTCACCCGTCGGAGGGGACGTTCCCGGCGCTGCGGACGCCGTTGCGCGAGACTGCGGGAGAGCCCCCGGCGCTCGGCGTGCCACCGCTGCTGGGCGCCGACACCGACGAGGTCCTGGCGGAGCTGGGGCTCGCCGCTGCCGAAATCGAAGACCTGCGGACCGACGGGGTGATCCGATGACCGAGCGCGTGTGCGTCGAGGTGACCGACGGGATCGCGCGCGTCGAACTCGCGCGTCCCGAGGCCCGCAACGCCCTCGACCTGCCGATGTGCCACCAACTGCGGGAAGCGTTCGAGTCCCTCGAAGACGACGTCCGGGTGGTGCTGCTGAGCGGGCGCGGACCGGTGTTCTGCGCGGGCGCCGACCTCAAGGAACGCACCGGCAAGGACGCCTCATGGGTGCGACGTCGCCGCGTCGCCTCCTTCGCCGCGTACGCCGCCATCGAGCAGTGCCGGGTGCCCGTCGTCGCCCTGGTGCAGGGCGCGGTCGTCGGCTCGGGCGGCGAAATCACCCTCGCCGCCGACTTCGCGCTGGCCGCTTCGGGAACTGTCTTCCGGTTCCCCGAGCCGCACTGGGGTACCGTCGGCGCGACCCAGCGCCTGCAGCGCGCCATCGGCAAACGCCGGGCGAAGGAACTGCTGTTCACCAACCGCGCACTCGGCGCCGAAGAGGCCGCCGACCTCGGGATCGTCACCCGCGTCGTCCCGGCTGATGAGTTGCTCGCCGTCGGCGACGAGACAGCCGCGAGCATCGCGAAGGCGCCTCCGCTGGCCATCTCGCTCACCAAGCGCGCGGTCGACCTCGGCTCGGAAACCGACCTCGACCGCGGGATCCGCATCGAACTGGCCGCCATCGAACAGTGCCTCGCCGACGGCGGCTGGCGCGACGGCGTCGCCCGCTTCGCCGCCGGGAACGGAGAACCGCGATGACCGACCTGCGCACCGCCTGCCCGCTCACCACGCACGAAGTCCTCGCGCGCGCGGCCCTGCTCGCGCCGGACGTCGAAGCAGTCGTCACTGACTCGGAACGGATCACCTACGGCGAGCTGGCCGAGCGGGTCTCGCGGATCCGCGCCGGGCTCGCGGCCGCCGGGGTCGGCCGCGGCGACCGCGTCGGCATCTGCCTCGGCAACGGGCCGGACTGGGTCGCGCTGTTCCACGCGATCGGCGCGGTGGGCGCGGTCGCCGTCCCGGTCAACACGCGGTTCACCGCCGACGAGGTGCGGTACACGCTCGAGCACGCGAAGGTGCGGGCGCTTTTCGTCGCGTCGCGCGTGCTCAATGTGGACTTCGCTCTTATGCTGCAGGAGATCGGCGTCGAGTCGCTTCCCGCGCTCGAGAAGGTGGTCGTGCTCGGCGACGACGTTCCTTCGTTCGCTGTGTCCTGGGACGAGTTCCTTTCTGCTTCTTCGGAGGCTCCCGCGCCGGTCAGTTCTCCAGACGACGTCCTGCTGGTGCAGTACACGTCCGGGACGACGTCACGGCCGAAGGGCGTCCTGCTCACCCACCGCAGCATGTGCGCGGACGCGTTCTTCTCCGGCGCGCGGATGGGCCTGCGCCCGGGCGACCGGTTCCACTCGGCGCGGCCGTTCTTCCACGTTGCCGGCAGCACGCTGTCGGTGCTCGCGTCGGCCCAGCACGCCACGACGCTGGTGACGATGCCGAAGTTCGAACCGGAGGAAGCGTTGCGGCTCCTGGAAGCCGAGCGGTGCACGCACTTCTCCGGCAACGACACCATCGCGTTGCTGCTGCTCAACCATCCGTCCCGCGCGCGGCGCCGGCTGGTGTTGCGCGGCGCGTGGGTGGCGGCGTCGCCGACCGTGATCCGGCGCGTCATCGACGAGCTGGGTGCGCACGAATGCGTTGCGGGATACGGTCTTTCCGAGGCTTCGCCGAACGTCGCGCAGTCGGCGTGGTGGGAGTCGCCGGAAATCCGTGCCTCCGGCGCGATGGCCGCGCAGCCGGGAGTCGAGGTGCGGATCCGCGCGTTCGACGCCGACCGCGACTGCGGCCCCGGCGAGCCGGGCGCGGTGCTGGTGCGCGGCTGGAACGTCATGGTCGGTTACCTCGACGACCCGGTGAAGACGGCCGAGACGATCGACGCCGACGGCTGGCTGTCCACCGGCGACGTCGGCCTGCTGGATTCCTCCGGACGATTCCACTTCACCGGCCGCACCAAGGACATCATCCGCGTCGGCGGCGAGAACGTGGCGCCCGCGGACATCGAGGACACCCTGCACCGGCACCCGCTGGTCCGCCAGGCGGCGGTCGTCGGCGTCCCGGACGCGCGGCTGGTGGAGGTGCCGTTCGCGTTCGTCGTGCTGACGTCGCCGGAGGTCACCGAGGCCGAGCTGCTGGGGTGGGCGCGGGCGCGGATGGCGGGGTTCAAGGTGCCGCGGCACCTGCGGATCGTCGACGGTTTCGAAGGCATCGGGATGACGGCGAGTTCGAAGGTGCAGAAGAACCGGCTCGCCGCGCACGCACGTTCCCTGCTGGAGGAGGCGTGACGCGCATCGACACGCCGGTGACGCGGCTGCTGGGCATCGACCTGCCGATCGTGCAGGCGGGGATGTCGTGGGCGTCGTCGAGCTCGGCGTTGCCGCTGGCGGTGTCGAACGCGGGCGGCCTCGGCGTGGTGGCGGCGGGCCCGATGCGGCTGCCCGATCTTTCCCGTGTGCTGGCGGAGATGGCGGCGGGCACGGACAAGCCGTGGGCGGTGAACCTCCCGCTGTACCGCGCGGGCGTCGACGAGGTGATCGAGCTGGTCCTGCGGCACCGGCCGCCGGTGGTGATCGCCTCGCAGGGCGGGCCGCGGCGGTACCTGTCCCGGTTCCACGACGTCGGGACGCGGTGCCTGCACGTGGTGGCCGGGGTGACGCACGCGGTGAAGGCGGCCTCGGCCGGGGTGGACGGGCTGGTGGTCGTCGGCGCCGAAGCCGGTGGACATCCACCGCCCGCGATGGTGGCGACGTCGGTGCTGGTGCGGGCGGTGGCGCGCTCGGTCTCGGTGCCGCTGATCGCTTCGGGCGGCGTCGCGGATGGTTTCGGCCTGGCGGCGATGCTGGCTCTCGGCGCGGGTGCCGCCCAATTCGGCACGCGGTTCTTGGCGAGTACGGAGGCTTCGGTGCATCCCGCGTACAAGGACGCGGTGCTCGCGGCCGGTGTCGACGGCACGCGGACAGTCGGTCAAGGTCTGGGCGTGATCCGGGCGTTGGACAACGACTTCACCGCGCGGATGCTGTCCCTGGAGGCTTCCGGCGCCGAGGAGTCTTTGCGACGCAAGACTTTCGCCGCGTCCTCCTTGAAGGACGCCGCGCTGGACGGCGATGTGGTGGAGGGGAAGGTCGAAGCCGGCCAGTCCGCCGGTCTGGTCGATGCGGTGCTCCCGGCGGCCGAGATCGTGGCGCGGATCGTGCGGGAGTACCGGGAAGCGCGTGCCGGGCTCCCGCCGGTCGGCTAGGTTCCGCGACTTCACCTTCAAGCTGGTCGTCGTCCCTGATCGACCAGGATCAGGTGCTGACGCCGGCGTTCCGCTTCGCGAGCGGAGCCACCCCGGGACGCCGCGCGGCCTCGCCGTGCGGATCGGGACGGGTCCCGATCCGCACCGGCGGCCGGCTCACTCCGTGGCGTCGGCCGCCGTCGCGATCACCTCGGCCACCACTTCCGGCTGGGACACCGCGACCGCGTGCGAAGCGTCGATCCGGCGGACCGTCGACGACGCGCGCTCGGCCATGAACTCCTGCGCCGCGGGCGGGATCGCGTTGTCCTGGCCGGCGATCAGCGTCCACGACGGGAGCTTCGACCACGCGGCCGTCCCCTCGAACGGCGCGGCCAGCGCCTGCTGCGCGACCGGCCGCTGGGTGACCGCCAGGATCGCGGCGGTCCCGGCGGGGACGTCGGCCGCGAAGACCTCAGCGAAGTCCTCCGGCTTGATCGACAGCTCGGGCGCGCCGTCGTGCACCAGGACGTTCGTGGTCTCCGGGCCGAGCTTGGCGCCCGGGTAGCGGCCGGACAGCTCGAACGCGCTCTCGCCGGCGTCGGGCTGGAACGCGGCGATGTAGACCAGCGCGCGGACGTTCGGCGTCTCGGTGGCCGCGCGGGTGATCAGCGCGCCGCCGTAGGAGTGGCCGGCGAGGACCACCGGGCCGTCGACGCTCTTGACGACGTCCGCGACGTACGCCGCGTCGGACTCGAGGCCCCGGAGCGGGTTCGCGACCGCGACGACCGGGAAGCCCTGCTCCTGCAGCTTCGCGACGACGCCGGTCCAGCTCGACGAGTCGGCGAAAGCGCCGTGGACCAAGACGATGGTGGGCTTGCTCATGACTGGCTCCTCAGGGAGAACGACTGGTCTTTCTGTCTCCACACTGTGGCCGTCCGAGGACGCCGTGGCAATGTGACGTAGCCGATCTGGCAGAACGACCAGTCTTTCTCTATGCTGGCTGGATGAAGTCTGCCGAGGTGCACCCGAAGGACCGGTTGCTGGCGACCGCGTCCCGGCTCTTCTACGCGGAGGGCATCCACGCGGTCGGGGTCGAGCGCCTGGTCTCGGAGGCGTCCGTGACGCGGGCGACGTTCTACCGGCACTACCCCACGAAGGACGACCTGGTGGCGGCGTACCTCGCGGAGACGAGCCGGCAGATCCGCACGGCGGTCGACGCGGCCCGCGCGGGCAAGCCGCCGCGCGAAGCGCTGGCTGCGGCACTGGCGGTGGTGGGCGACGCGACGTGCGGCGACGATTTCCGCGGCTGCCAGTTCCTCAACGCGGCGGCGGAGTACCCCGAGCCCGAATCCCAGGTCCGCCACGTGATCGACGACCACCGCAAGTGGTTCTTCGAGGTCCTCCGCAGCGAGGCGGCGGCCCTGGGCCACCCGGAACCGAACCACGCGGCAAGGGTCCTGGTCCTCCTCCGCGACGGCGCCCTGCACGGCGGAGAATTGGACGACGCGGACACGGTGAGAGCAACCCTCCGTCGCGCGGTGGAGGACTTCTTCCCCGCCTGAGCGAAGCCACTCAGCACGCCAAGTCTCCTCACCGAGACCTCCCCCCTCAACGGCGAACAACCCGGAGCGCCAAGCTCCCCACCGAGACCTCCCCTCAACGGCGAACAACCCGGAGCGCCAAGCTCCCCACCAAGGCTCGGCGGCCCTCGCGGCCAGCCACCCCGCGCGTCTCCACCCGGCCTCGGCCCAGCAGCGACCGAACTCACTACCGCGCTTCCCCACCCGGGCCACCACCTCAGGCCGTGCTGGAATGGGAGCCGTGCCGTCCGAACTGCCCGAAGACCCGCTCCCCCGCGTCGTCCGGCCGCGGGCGCTGCTCTTCGCCCTCCCCGCCGCCGGGCGGCGGTGGGGTGCCGGGCTGCGTGCCGCGACCGCCGTTGCCCTTCCCGGCGCCGCCGTCGTGCTCGCCGGCCACTCCGGCAACGCGCTCTTCGTCACCTTCGGCGCCTTCGCCGTCCTCTACGGCGAAGGCCGCTCCTACCGCGTCCGAGCCCGGGTCGTCCTCACCGCCGCCGCCGTGTTGCTGCTCGCCGCCGGGCTCGGCACCGCCGTCGCGGCTATCGGCACCAAAGCGGCCGTCATCGTCACGGTCACCGCGGTCGCGGTCCTCGCCGTCTACACCGTCGACGCCCTGCGCCTCGGACCGCCAGGCGCCCTCTTCCCGGCCCTCGTCTGCGGCGGCGCCCTGGTCGCCACCGAGGCCGGCGCCGATCCGGCCGCCCTGCTCGGCTGCACCGCACTCGGCGGCGTGTCCTCCGTCATCGTGTCGATGGCCGGCCGGACCAAGCCCGAACGCGTCGCCGTCCGGAAAGCGGCCACAGCCGTCGACGCCTACCTCGGTGAGCCCACCGCGGAAGCCCGCCACACCGCGGGCGCGGCGATCTCCGCGGCCTGGAACGCGGTCCACGACGCCGGCCGGGGCCCGGAGTCCGAACCGGCGACGACGCTCATCAGCGCCCACCGGAGGTTCGCGGACGCGACCAGCACCGAAGCCGGTCTCGACGAAACCCCACCCGGGGGAACGCTCCCCCTCCCCCGCCCCGGCGTCGGTTACCGGCTGCGACGGTCGGCGTCCCTCCGCTCCCACGCCACGGTGACGGCGCTGCGCGTGGGCGCCACCTGCGTCGTCGCCGGGAGCCTCAGCGCCTCGCTCGGCCTGACGCGCCCGCACTGGGCGATCCTCAGCGCGCTGGTCGTCCTGCAGCAGGGCACCGACCGCGTCCACGCGAACGTGCGCGGCCTGCAGCGCTTCGCCGGTACCGCCGTCGGCCTGGGACTCTTCGCCGTCCTGTCCTTGGCCGAACCCGCCGGCCTCGCGGTGATCGCCGCGGTCGCGGCGCTCCAGTTCTGCATCGAACTGTTCGTCCCGCGCAACTACGCGGTGGCCGTCGTGTTCATCACGCCGGTGGCGCTCCTGGCCGGCGGCGCCGCGGCGACCGGCCCGATCGGCCCGGTGATCCGCGACCGCCTGGTGGAGACGATGATCGGCGTCGCGCTCGCGATGCTGGCGCAGTACCTGCTCGCGCCGAACGCGCACCGCAAGACGTTCCGCTGGACCGGATCCCGCGTCCGCGCCGCGGCACGGGCACTGCTCGCGAAGGGCCCGGCGTCGATGCCCCACCGGCGCGACCTGCAGTTCGAGCTGGAGGGCACGACGCGCGCCGCGATCGACTCGACCCACAACGACCTCGCCTGGACGCGGCGGCACTGGCCCGCACACGCGGAGCTCGTCCACCTCGGCTATGACCTCCTCGCGGCGTGCTGGGCGAGCGCGCCCGGCGCGCCACTGGCCGGTGCCAAGGAGTGGGAACAGGCGTTCAAAGAGCTTTCACCTGCGAAAACCCAGCAGAACTAGGCCGAACGGGTTACCGTCTGAAAAGCACAGACGGAGGTCCCGCATGGCTGCTCACGACGCGTCCGGCGCCCCGGCGTGGGTCGAGCCGATGCTGGCCAAGCCCGACGGCGGCCGGCTGCGCAGCGGCGCCGAGTGGGCGTACGAGTACAAACTGGACGGTTACCGCGCCGCCATGCGGATCGCCCCGGACGGCACCACCGTCCTCACCAGCCGCAACAACATCGACTTCACCGCCGAGTTCGCCGGCCTCGCCGGGGTGCTCGCCCCCGCTCTCGACGGGCAGGCCGCCTACCTCGACGGCGAGGTCGTCGTCTACGGCGAAGACGGCCGGATCGACTTCGAGCTCATGCAGGAACGCCGCGGCCGCTGGGTCCGGCACCAGAGCGCGCCGAAAACCGTGAAGTTCGACGACGTCCCGGTCCGGTTCCTGGCCTTCGACCTGCTGCGGCTCGGCGACCGCGACCTGCTCAAGGAACCGTACGACGAACGCCGCCGCCTGCTGGCCGGCCTCCCGATGCCCGATCCTTACCGCGTTTCGGTGGTCCGCGCCGTCACCTTCGACGAGCTCGCCGCCGACCGCCGCACGCCGGCGGACTTCCTGGCCCACGCCGCGTCCGCGGGCTACGAAGGCGTCGTCGCGAAGCTGCGCAGCTCCGCGTACGTGCCCGGGCAGCGGCCGGACTCCTGGCTCAAGCACCCGCTGATCCGCACGCAGGAGGTGATCGTCTGCGGCTGGCGGCCCGGCCAGCGCAGCTTCACCGGCACCCTCGGCGGCCTCCTGCTCGGCGCGCACGACCCCGTCACCGGCGACCTCGTCTACATCGGCGACGTCGGCACCGGCTTCAGCCAGGCCGCGCGCGCCGACCTGCGGGACCGGCTCCAGCGGCTCGAACGCCGCGCTCACCCGTTCGTGACGACCCCGCCGCGCGAGGACACCGTCCGCGCCCGCTGGGTCGAACCGCGGCTCGTCGGCGAGATCGTCTACCGGCAGTTCACGCGCGCCGGGCGCGTCCGCCACACCGCCTGGCGCGGCCTGCGGGCGGACAAGGAACCCGGCGACGTCCTCGCCCCGCGCGCGGGCCCGCCGGAACCGGCCGCTCCACCTCGTCCCGAACCGGCTGGGCAGAAAATCACCGTGCAGGCCGGAAACCGGCAGCTCACCCTGTCCAATTTGGACAAAGTCCTGTATCCGGCGGACGGGTTCACCAAGGGCGAAGTGATCAACTACTACTCCCGGATCGCCGCCGTCCTGCTGCCGCACCTCGCCGGCCGTCCGGTGACGTTCATCCGCTACCCCAACGGCGTCGGCGGCGAGAAGTGGTTCGAGAAGAACGTCCCCAACGGCGCGCCGTCGTGGTTGCGCACGGTCCGGCTGCCCAGCACCGGTTCCCGCGGCAGCGGCGACACCATCGACTACCCGCTCCTCGACGACCTGCCGGCGCTGGTCTGGTCGGCGAACATGGCGGCCCTGGAGCTGCACGTTCCGCAGTGGACGGTCGAGGCGGAGGTCAGGCAACCACCCGATCGGCTGGTGTTCGACCTCGATCCCGGGCCGGGGACGTCGGTCGTCGACTGTGCCCGCGTCGCCGAACGCCTCCACGACGTGCTGGTCGCCGACGGCCTGACTCCGTACGCGAAGACCTCGGGTTCGAAAGGAATGCAGCTGTACTGCGGCATCCGGACTTCGGATCCCGCGGCGCCCTCGGCCTACGCCAAGAAGCTCGCGCAGCAACTCGCGCGAGAGACGCCGGACTCGGTGACCGCCGTGATGGCCAAGGCGCAGCGCGCCGGGCGGGTGTTCATCGACTGGAGCCAGAACAACCCGGCCAAGACGACGATCGCGCCGTATTCCCTGCGCGGCCGCGATCGGCCGACGGTGTCGACGCCGGTCACGTGGGACGAGGTCCGCGCGTGCCGTCACGTGAACCACCTGACGTTCACCGCCGACGAGGTCCTCGACCGCGTCGACGAGCACGGTGATCTCCTCGCCGGGCTGGACGAGAGCCGCGCGCCGCTTCCCTAGTGCCGTTTGAGGGCGTGCTTGGCCTTGCCGACGAGTCCTCGCAACGGCGCGAAACGGCCTCGCGGCGCGGGTTCGGCTGCTCGGGTCTCCGGTGACGCCTCGGCCGGACCCGGCGCGGTCGCCACCGGTTCAGCCGCTTCCCGCTGCGCGGCCGGTTCCGGCCCGGCCGGTTCCGGCCCGGCCGGTTCCGCGTTCGCGGCGGCCATCTGTTCGGCCGGCTGCGAACGCGGCGCCGGGATCTCCCCCGCGATGGTCCCCGACTCCGGCATCGTCTCCGGCATGGTCTCCGGCCGCGGCTCGGCGGGCGGTGACTCGACGGATCGCGGCGCGGCCGCCCGGCTCGGCGCCGGAGCGGGCGCCGCCGCCGATCCCGCCGGGACCGGCTCGGGTGCGGACACCTGCCGGGGCCTCGGCGAGGTCTCGAGGTGAGCCTGCGGCTGGGGCACGGGCCGCGGCTCGGGCCGGCGTTCCTGAGCATCGACCCGTGGCTGCGCCTGGCTCTGCGGCTGCGGCTGCGGCTCCGGCTGCGGCTGAAGTTGCTGCTGCGGCTCCGGCTGAGAACGAACTTCCGCCTCCGGCGCGGACCGCGGCTGCAATCGGTGCCGAGCGCTTTCCCGCGGCTGCGGTTCGGGCTGGGACTCTTGGGCATCGACCTGCGGCTGTGCCTGGACTTGCGACTCCGGCTCAGCCTGAAGTCGGTGCTGCGCCCCGGCCTCGGCTTGCGGCTGCGCCATGGCCTGGCTCGGCAAGTCCGGCTCGGCCTGAAATCGGTGCTGCGCCCCGGCCTCGGCCTGCGGCTGCAGCTCGGGCTGAGGTTGCTGCGGCTCGGACTGGAGTTGCGGTCGCGGCCCGGCCTGGGCCGGCGACTGCGGCTCGGGCTGAAGCTGGTGCCGCGGCTCCGCCCGGACTTCCTGCGGCTGCGGCGGCTCGGGCAAAGGCGGGTGCTCGAGCATCTCAGGCGTGATCGCCGGCGTCATCAACGGCGTGTGGGCGGCATCGGCGTTCGGCCTCGCCGGCTCCAGAGCCTCCGGGTACCGCGCCAGCGGGCCGTCCTCCGCACCGGCCCGGCTTCGCAGCAACCCGCAACACCCCAGCAAACCGGCCAACCCGAGCAGACCCCAAAACACCGTCATGACGGTCCTCCCTTTCCACGCTCTCCTGGGGGATAACCGGCCCGGAGCACGCCAACCGGACCGCTACCCGTGTGAGTGACACCGACTCGTTCAGCCCAGCTGCGGCACGTCGTTCGGGAACGAAATCGGCAGCGAGTACAACCCGCGCGCCGTGCGGGCGCCGCCGAGCCAGCCGTGGAAGTAGATGTGGCCGTCCACGACGTCGGCGCCGCCCGGGGCGTCCACTTTGGCGCCGAGGAGCTCGGTCGACAGGAACTGCGCGTCGGCCTTCACGAACGGGCCGTTCGCCGTCGGCGCGGACGCGTAACACGTGTGGTAGCCCGAGCTCTGAAACGTGTCCGCCGAGTAGAACAGCAGGAAGCGGCTCGCGGTCTTCACCACCGACGGCGCCTCGACGACCGCCTTCTCCGCGTTGAGGTCGGCGCGCAGCAGCTCGGTGCGCGGCCCGGCGAGCGTGCGCCCGTCGGCCTGCAGCTTCTGCGTCCAGATCGCCGCCGGCGCCCCGGTCGCGCCGCCGTCGCTCTTGTACAGCAGGTAACGGGTTCCGTCCGCGTCGACGAACGTCTGCGGGTCGATGTCGCCGTGGTCCTCGGGCGCGCAGACCAGTGGCTGGTCACCGACCGGGGTGTACGGCCCGGCCGCCTTCGACGCGGTCGCCACGCCGAGGCACATCTCCCCGTCGGTCGTGCGCGCGCCCGAAAAATACAGGGCGAACGTGCCGTCCGGCAGCTGCGTGACGTCCGGCGCCCAGAACCCGCCGTCCGGCTTGGCCCACGCGGGAACGGCCCCGAGCGCGTCGCCGGTGATGCGCCACGGTCCGTCCGGCGCCGACGCCGTCGCGACGGGGATCCGGCCCGATCCGGTGGTCGTCGAGAACGCGAAATAGCCGCCCGCGGTCTTCACCACGTCCGGGTCGGGGAAGTCCTGGTTGATCAGCAGCCGCGGCGCGCTGATGGCCGCCGCCGCCGGGCCGGCCGCGAAGGCGGCCAAAAGGGCGATGACGGGAGCGAGCACGAGGTTCTTGACGCTCATAAGCGATTCTGTTGACAGTTCAAGGGATTCGGCAAACGGTGGGGGACGCCGTCACCGGGAAGCGTGGACTTGCCCGCGCGCCCGGATCGGGTGGATTCGGGCAGCCACCGCCGGGGTAGCCGCCGTCTCATGCACGCACCGAAAGGCGCCTACCGCGCCGGCCACGCCGTCGGGGAGGCCGAAGGAGCTGCCGCGGGCCAGGAAAAGCCCTTGGGCACGCCCGGAAAGCCGCTCGATCGCCGGTCGCCGTTCTTCGCCGGGCTGACCGCCGCGGCCGGGGTGGTCGTCACGGTCGCGGTCGTGGAGGTCGTCCTCGCGGCGTCCGATGCGCTCCTCCTGATCGGCATCGCGTTCTTCATCGCGGTGGGGCTGGAACCGGTGACCGCCCGGCTGACCCGCCGGATGCCCCGCGCGCTCGCCGCCGGGGTGGTCGTCGTGACCGGGGTCGCCGTCTTCGCCGCGGCCGTCGCCGGCGCCGCGGTTCCCCTCTCCGACCAGATCGCACAGCTGCGGGACGGCGCACCGCGCTACCTCGCCCTGCTGCGTGACCCCGGCACACTTCTGGGTCGCGCGAACGAGACCTTCGGGCTCGAAGCCACCTTCCGCGGCATCCACCTCACGGACGTGGCCAAGTCGCTCGCCGGCGTGCTCGGCGACGCCGCGATCGTCGTCGTGCTCGGCACCTACTTCATCGCCGACTTCCCGCGGGTCCGCACGGCGCTCTACCGGCTGGCCCCGCGTTCGCGACGGCCCCGCGTGATCCTGATCGGCGACGCCGTCTTCCGGAAGGTGGGGGCGTACCTGGTCGGCAACGTCGTGGTGTCGCTGATCGCGGGGGTGCTGACGTTCGCCTGGCTGTGGTGCTTCGGCGTGCCCTACCCGCTGGTGCTCGCCCTGCTCGTCGCCGTCCTCGACCTCGTTCCGGTCGCGGGTTCGGTGGCGGCCGGGGCCGGCACGACGCTCGTCGCGCTGACCGTGTCGACGCCCGTCGGCCTCGCCACCGCCGGTTTCTTCGTCGGCTACCGCCTGCTGGAGGACTACGTGCTGCTGCCGAAGATCGTCGGCCGGGCCGTCCGGATCCCGGCGCTCGTCACCGTCGTCGCGGTGCTGCTCGGCTTCGAGCTGCTCGGGGTGGTCGGCGCGTTCGTGGCGGTGCCGGTCGCGGCGGCCGTGCTCCTGGTGGTGCGGGAAGTGGCCGTGCACCGGCTGGACCGGACGTGAAACCGCCGCGCGGGGGGCATCCGCGCGGCGGTTCCGGTGGGATCGGTCAGTGACCCTGAGCCGTCCCGCCGTCCGCGATGCTGCCGGCGGCGCAGTTGTCCGGCGTGTCACCCTCCGCCTCGTGCTCGCCCGGCGAGAGCACCGGCACGCCGATGCCGTCCGCGACGTCGTGCACCGGGACCTGCACACCCAGCACGTTGATGTCGTTCTCGCAGACGCCGCCGACGACGTTCAGGTTGTGCACCGCGTCGAGGTCCTGCACGTTGCCGATGAGGCCGAACTGTTCGGTCTGGTCGACCGGCTGGCCGCCGACGGTGAGGGGCGCCGCGGACGCGGATCCACCGAGCACCGCCATCCCGGCGGCGAGGGCGGTGGCGACGAAGCCGAGCTGCTTGATCACTAAAGAAACTCCTTCTACAGACCCGCCGGAGGGTCCGGCGGGGGATCGGGGAAAGGGAACCGGGCCCGGCTTCGGTTCGCCGGGCCCGGTGAAGTCGGTTATCGTGCGGTTCACGCCGGGTGGGACCGGCGCACTTCTCCAGGTCGTGACCGGTCCCACCCGTGCCGGCAACGCCCGGCGTCGCGGCGGGCCCGGAACGCGGAACAGGAGTGTGCAGCTCGCTCCGTGCTCCGGGCCCGCGTCACGACGTCTACGCGGATCGCCGGATTCCCGTGCCTCGGCCGGCGTCCGCACACACAGCGGGCAGCGTCGGCACGGAAACTCAGTTGTCCTGGCTCGTGCCGCCGTCGGTCACGGCACTCGCGGCGCAGTTGTAGGGCGACTCGCCACTGGCCTCGCTCCCGCCCGGCGACAGGATCGGCACGCCGATGCCGTTGAGCGAGTCGTGGATCGGAACCTGGACGCCGAGGACGTTGACGTCGTTGCCGCAGATGCCCGGCGTGACGTTGACGTTGTGGAGCACGTCGGTGTTGTTCAGGTTGACGAGGCCGACCTGGCCCATGTGGTCGTAACCGCCGAGGTGGTGGCCGTGGTGGTCGTGGCCGTCCGGCGTGCCGGCCGCGGCGACGCCGCCGGCCAGGAACGCGCCGGCGGCGGCGGCGGCCGTGACGAAGCCGATCTTCTTCAGCATGGACTACTCCTCGATTGACGATTGCGTCGGACGGGGCGGCAATGAAGGTGTGTTCTCCGACCCGTGTGAGGGAAACGTACTGACGTCCCGGCACCGTTTCCACTTCATTCCACCATCGTGTGGGTGCCGCGGGTCCCTGACCGGCCTAGTAGTGGCCCTAACGGGTTACGCGACGTTCTCTTTCGCGCCAATCTCTTCCTCTGCCATCGTGCGCGCGAAACAGTTGTTTCGCAAAAACTATTGCAGGTACGCGAAAAAGCCCTGCGCCGCCTCGGAGAGAGGCGACGCAGAGCTGTCGTACCGATGGTTCCTAGCCGGGCCAGGCCTCCGCTTCCGCGGTGAGTGCCGTGGTCACGTCGATCTCGCCCGACCGCACCCGCCACGCGAGCGAGCCGGGGCGGGGCTCCACGAGGTGCCATCCTGTGACATTTTCGTCGGTGTAACACGGGTTTTCGTCATCACCGATGCCGAGTGCGGCGAAGTACTGGCGGGCCGGCCAGGTCTCGGGCACCCAGGCGCGGGCCCAGCGCACCACGATCCTGGCGAGGTCGTTGCGGCCGTCCGCCGGGTGGATCAGGCGGTCGCCGGTGGTGCAGATCAGGCGTGGCGAAAAGGTCGCCCCCAGTGGGGCGACCACGAGCTGACTGTTCATTCCTCCCCCGGATCCACGGCAGTGGACGGTGTTTCCCGATACGGATGCGCGGCAGCGCGAAAAAGGGAAGGGAGCGACCGGTGGCGGACGCGGACGTCCTCCCGCGGCTCCTGCTTGAACCGGGGTCCAGCATACAAACGGCTTGCGCGCGCGGGAAACCGGGTCCGGAACCGGGAATCGTCGCCCGTTCCCGTGACAACCGGTGTGAAGCCGGGCGACGGGGGTACGCGAACGGTGATCGTCCGCCCCAACGGAAGGAAGAACCGAGATGAAGCGAACCGCACGGAACCTGCTCGCCGGCTGCGTGGCAGCGGGCGCCATCGCCGTGACCGGCGCCGTCCCGGCGTCGGCGGCACCGGCACCGGCACCGGCCGTGGTCGTGGCGCACCAGGCCGACGACGACGGAGGCACCATCCAGGACGACAACGACGACAACGGTCTGTGGGGCCTGCTCGGCCTGGTCGGGTTGCTGGGCCTGGCCGGCCTGGTCCGGCGCGGGCCGAAGACCGAGGCGATGGCCGGGTATCCCGCGGCGGGGAGGACTCCGCGCAGGGAGGCGGCTCCGCGCGCCGAAGCGGCTTCGCGCACCACGGCGGCTCCGCCGGTCGAGGCGTACCCGCCGGCCGAAGCGACGCCGCCGGCGAACACGTACCCGCCCGCCGAACCGCGGCGCACCCCGCCGGGCGTCTGAGGCCTCGGCCGAAACCCGCCCGGGCTGCCGGCACCCTGCGCCCCGAACTCCGTGGATCTCCGAGTTCTCGGCTGAATCTCGTGCGGGGTGCCGGCACCGCGGGGGCGAAGCCCTCCGCGTACTTGAGTTCTCGGCTGAAATCCCTGCGGGGCGTCGACACCGCGGGACCGAAACCATCCGCGCACCCGGAACCCTCCGAGCAGCCGTTTCCGACTGGCGCCCCCCACCGCGCTCCCCCTCTTCTTCTCCCGCACAGAACGTCCCGGTGCCCGTGGCACCGGGACGTTCTGTGTTTCCGCGTTCTCCCGATGGCGCCTTTGTGTCAGGTCTCGGCACCGAGGAAGCCGCCGATCGGCCGGAAACCGGCCCGGCGGCCGCCACTCAGATTAGCGATGCACTCAGCGCGCAAGAAGTGATTTTGCGCCGTACCCTTCTTAAGAGTGGCTTTCCGCCCCATGGCAAATTCGCATGATTACCCGATAGTTCCGCTAATAAACGTCCCGACCGGGTGAAGCTTCGGGACCACGCGAGAACCACCCAGCCATACCTTCCGTAAGAAAAATCGGGCTGATTCAGCCATTCATCGTAACCGATACTCCCGAACGAGTGACCTCGTCACGTGCCGTGATGGGTGCGGCGAATTGCCGGCCACCGGCTTCACGCGAACTTGATGTTTGTTCCGCGGATTCCGGAGCGGCGCGCACCGTGCGAAATCATCGACCCCGCCGGTGCCCCGGGGATCCGCTCGCGGTAATGACGTCCGGAGATCACCATGATCGGAGTCGTCATCGGAATTCCGGAGGAGTAGGACATGAAAAGTGCACTGGCTCGGGCGGTCACCGTTTTCCTCACCGCGGCGGCGGTGACCCTGACCGGGGTGGGCGTCGCGACAGCGGGCGGCCCCGGCGGCAGCGGGTCGTCGAGCACCACGAGCGCGGCCGCGGAGGTCCAGAGCCTGCGCGATCAGCTGGTTTCACGAGCGGACCAGGGCAACGTGCCCGGCACGCAGGCCACCCTCGCCGAACTCGACCCGCTGCTCACGGATCTGGCCCAGGGCAAGCGGTACACCATCCAGGCCGACGCCCGCGACACCGCGGCCACGGCCCAGCAGCAGAACACCGAAGCACGCGAGGGCGTCGACCGGCTGGCAACGGAGCTCAAGGCCCGCCAAGGGCTGCCGCCGGTGTCGGCCCTCCTCAACGCGTTGCTGCAGCGGGTCCTGATCTCGCTGTCCGCGCTGGTGAACGACCTTCTCGGCGGGCTGCCCGTCCCGATCGGCTAGGGACCGATCGGAACCCCCGGACGGACAGCCGGCGATGGCCCGGTGCGGCTCACCTCCCCGCACCGGGCTTTCGTCGTCTTCGCCCTCGCGAAAAAGCCCGGTGCGGCGGGATCCGCACCGGGCTTTCTCGCGTTCTCCGGCTATTCGTAGACGACGTAGGCGGGCGCCGGGCCCAGCGCCAGCACCTGCGCCGGGCTCATCAACGCGGCGCCGCGGCGGGTGTCTTCGTCGAAGAACAGCTTGAAGCCGGGGCGCACGTGGTCGGGCTTGGTCTTCATCAGCGTCTTCCACGTCGCCTGCTTGGCCGCGGCCGAGCCGATGCCGTCGACGACCTTCACCGGCGAGACGCCGAGGTGCGGCCGCAGGAGCTCTTCGTCGCGCACCACCGAGGACGCCACCTGGTGGTACACCATGACCTTGGCGGGCAGGCGGTGCGCTTCGGCCAGGCCGCCGAGGTACCGCGCGACGCCGTCGAGCTCGTCGCCGGTCGTGCGGCCGAACTTCTTCCCCGGCACCACGCCCGGCTCGACCGCCCACTCGGGGTCGAGGGCGACGCCGACGTCCGGCTCGGTCAGCCAGCGTTCGTAGGCCTTGACCTCGGGCAGGAAATCGGCGCGGCCGGGTTGGATGTTCAGCAGCAGCAAGCCGTTCAGGGCCCGGGCGGCATCGAGGTAATCCCGCACGGTCTCCTCCGCGCCGCGGCTGCGGTACATGCCGTCGGCGCCGGGCGAGCGGTGCACGGTGGTCGCGATCAGCTCGACGACCGGCGTGACCGGCCGGTCCGCCGGGAACGCGCGGATCCGTTGACGCAGCTCGTCGCTCGCCGCCGCGAGGTCACCCGTCATCCGGCCGAGTGCCTTCGAGCCCGGCGCTCCGCAGAAGCCGACGAGCAGGTTCGTCGCGAGCGGGTCCGCCGGTGGCGTCGGCGGGGCGGGGGACGCGGTGACCGGCACGGCGAGGGCGCGCCCCCGCCGTTGCGCACCGCACGCGCTCGCCGCCAGACCCGCGAGCGCGGCGGTGAGCACCAGACGTCGATCGAAGGCGGCGTGCGCCGTTTTCGGGACCATCGCAGGGAAATACCCGCGGTGATCTTCGTCCAAACGCCGTCGCCGATGATCACCGCATCGTGGCCGGGCGTCTTTCGCGATCAGGGCCTCTTCCTGCGGAATCGCGCTTTTTCGAGCGGTGCGGCGGAAAGTCGGGCTCACCCGACCCGGTGCATCGGCCCGCGCGCGGACGCGGCCGGCACCACACTTCCCGCATGCGTTTTCTTTTCCGGTTCGGCGCCGGGTTCGCCTTGCTCGCCGTGGCGGCCTGCGGTGCTCCCGCTCCCGCGGCGGCGCCGGCGTCTCCCCCGGCGCCCGCCGCCACGTCCGCCCGCGTCACGCCCGCGTCCGCGCGCCAGGTCGGCGCCGACGAGCTCGGCCGGGTGCCGATCCTGATGTACCACCGGATCGTCGCGCGGCCGCGGTCGGTGTACGAGCGCACGCCCGAGGACTTCACGGCGGAGCTCGAGCGGCTGGCCGCGGAGGACTACGTCCCGGTCACGACGGCCGAGCTGGTGACCCACCGGCTCGACCTCCCGGCGGGGTCGCACCCGGTGGTCCTGACCTTCGACGACGGCGACCCGAGCGTGTTCGGCCTGACGCCGCAGGGGCAGCCCGCGGCGGGGACGGCGGTCCGGATCCTGCTGGACGTCGCGGCCGCGCACCCGCGGTTCCGGCCGGTGGCGAGCCTGTACGTCAACGAGCACCCGTTCGGCGCGGCGGACGGCGGGCCCGAGCTGCGCTGGCTGGCCGACCACGGCTTCGAGATCGGCAACCACACGCGCCACCACACGAACCTGCGCAAGGCGTCGGAAAGCGAAGTGACGACGGCGATCGCCGAAGAGGACGCGGCGCTCCGCGACTACCGGCCCCGCACGCTGGCGCTGCCGTACGGCGTCCACCCGCGGCGTGCGGAGCTGGCGCTGCGCGGCCCGGGCTATTCCTACGACGGCGTGCTGCTGGTCGGCGCCGGGCCGGCGCCGGCGCCGTGCTCCGCCGGGTTCGATCCCGGGGCGATCCCGCGGATCCGCTCGCAGTCGACCGGATCGGAGGCGGAATACGGGTCGTCGCACTGGCTCGACGTGCTCGCGTCGCCCAGCGGACATCGGTACACATCGGACGGCGACCCGGCGACGGTGGCGTACCCCCGATCGGGCCCGGCCCCGGCCCCGGCTTGTGCGAGCGTGGGCCTTGCCTACTGAGCCGGCGCGGGTGGATTGGCTGCCGCAGCCCCGGCCCCGGCCGGCCGCGCGGCTCGAGGAGGAACCCCCGGCGGCGGGAGTACCACGGCCCCGGCGCCGGCTGCGGTTCCGCCGAGCGGGCGCGGCGGTGCCCCGGCAGCGGACGGCCACGCCTTCCGAGCCGTGGGCGGCGGTGTCTTCGCCGGCCCAGGCGACTCCGGCGGCCGAACCGCGATCGCCCCAGCTGATCGCGCCACCTGAACCACGCCCCGCGGTGCCGCTGCTGACCCACGCAACCCCTGCGGCCGAACCACTGCCACAGCAGCGGCCGCCCCACGTGTTCACGCCGCCCGAACCACCGGCCGCAGCAGTGCACCCGCCGGCCCACGCAACCCCCGCGGCCGAGCCACCGCCAGAACAGCAAGCACCCCGGCCGATCGCGCCACCTGAACCACGACCCGCGGCGCCGCTGCTGACCCCCGCAGCCGAACCACTGGCCACGGCGCCGCATCCACCGGCCCACACCGGCCCCGCGACCGAACCACTGCCATGCCAGCAGCCGCCCCCAGCGGTCGCACCATCTGAACCATCGGCGGCACAACCGATCCCGGCGGCGAAGGAACCTCTGGCGCGCGCGGCCACATCTCCGGCACCGCCTGCCCCCACTGCGGCACCCGGACCGCCGGCACCGGCGGCACCGGCGGCACCGGCACCGGCACCGGCAGCGATCGTGTGGCCGGCGGAGCCGGGGCACCCGTCACCGGAGCCGATCCACCCCCTTCTGCCCCCGATGACCGAGCCCCCGAGCGCCACCCTTCCACCCGAACTGGAGACCCCGGAGACGGACCGACCCCAAGCACCGCCCCCACCGGTCACGTGGTGGGCACCCGCGGTGCTCGTCTTCGCCATCGCTCTCGCCGTCGCCCTGCTGCTCATCCCCCGCGCCGCCGAGCCGCGGCAGCTCGGCGGTACTCCGTCGCCGATTTCGCCGGCCGTCGCGCCCGTCACCACGCGTCCGCCGGAGCCCGCCGAGCTGCCCGACGGCCCGCCGGTCACCCCCACCGGCTCCGGTACCTGGCACGTCGTTCCCGGCCCCAACACCCTCGCCGGCACCGGTGCCGAAGAACTGACCTACACCGTCGAGATCGAAGACGGCGTCGACGCCCCGGGATTCGCGGCCCAGGTCGACATGATCCTCGACGACCACCGCGGCTGGATCGGCCAGGGGCGGGTGAAGTTCCGCCGCGAGACCGGACCCGAAGCTCGGCCGGAAGTGCGGATCAGCCTCACCACCCCCGGCACGAGCCGGCGGCTCTGCGGGTTCGCGATCCCCTACGACTCGTCCTGCCACCTCAGCCACCGGATCGTCGTCAACCTCGCCCGCTGGATCCGGGGAGCGCACTCCTTCCCCGACGACCTCGCCGGCTACCGCACCTACGCGATCAACCACGAAATGGGCCACGCGCTCGGCTTCGGGCACGTCGGCTGCCCCGCCCCCGGCGCCCTCGCGCCGGTGATGATGCAGCAGACCTTCGGCCTCTCCAACACCTACCTCGCCGAGCTCAACCGCGCCGAACCCGGCGCCGCCACGCGGGTCCGTCCGGACGGCGCGGTCTGCCGCCCCAACCCCTGGGTCTCCTGACCGGCACCCGGGCGGGCCGCCCCGACGCCGGCGTCACCACCGACGGGGTAACGACTCACCGTCGCCCCGCGTCATCCCAACGAGGTGTGCTCAGTCCCGAAAGAGGTCCTCAAGTCCACCGCGGACCACCCCGCGCAGGATGCCGCTGCGCCAGACGGGCCACGCCCGGCCACCCCGAGTGAAGCTCCTTGTCCGCGTGAATCTTTCCTCGCTAGCGTCAGTGGTGAGGGGACAAAGCCGGGTGCCCGGTCCGTTTCCTTGTACCCCAAGGCAAATCGAACGAGGAGTTTCTCGATGACCGCTCTCGACCAGCCCGTGACCCGCACCGCGTACCAGCAGTCGGTCGCCGACTACTGGAACGCGGAGAAGGACCCGGTGAACCTCCGGCTGGGCGATGTCGACGGTCTCTACCACCACCACTACGGCCTCGGCGACTACGACCCGGCCGTCCTCGACACCCCCGCGGACCGGCGCGACCAGGCGATCATCGACGAGATGCACCGGCTCGAGACCGCCCAGGCCGACGTCCTCCTCGACCACCTCGGCCCGATCGGCCCGGGCGACCGGCTGCTCGACGCCGGCTGCGGCCGCGGCGGCACCAGTGTCATGGCCCACCAGCGCTTCGGCTGCCAGGTCGACGGGATCTCCATCTCCGAGCAGCAGGTCGGGTTCGCCAACGAGCACGTGCGGCAGCGCGGGATCGACGGCTCGGTGCGCTACCACCTGAAGAACATGCTCGACACCGGCTTCGGATCCGGGGTGTTCCAGGGCATCTGGAACAACGAGAGCACGATGTACGTCGACCTGCACGAGCTGTTCGCCGAGCACGCGCGGCAGCTCAAGCCCGGCGGCCGGTACGTCACGATCACCGGGTGCTACAACGACGTCACCGGTGGCCGATCGCGGGCGGTGAGCCAGATCGACCAGCACTACATCTGCAATATCCACGCCCGCGGCGACTACTTCAAAGCGTTGTCGGACAACGGGTTCGTTCCGATCACCGTCGTCGACCTGACGGCCGCGACGATCCCGTACTGGGAGCTGCGGGAGAAGTCTTCGGTCGCCACCGGGGTCGAGAAGCCGTTCCTGACCGCGTACCGCGAAGGCAGCTTCCACTACCTGCTCATCGCCGCCGACCGCGTCTGAGGCGGGCGTGCCGAGGGAGAGCACCATGACGACCGGGACCGCGTGTCCACAGTGGACGAACGGGGGCGCCGCGAGCCTGCTCGCGGGCCCGTTCGGCCTCGGCACGGCCGCCGCGCGGATCGCGACGCAGTTCGCGCCGGCGCCCGGGCAGGACCCGGCCTACGCCCACCTGCCGTGGGGTGACGGCAGCGCGCCGCCGCTGTACTGCCCGGTCCAGGGACGGATCGACGAAGCCCTCGCCGGGGAGGTCGACCGGCGGCTCGTCGGGTGGGCCGCCGACTGCGGGTTCACCGGCGCGGGCCTCGACCAGGTCGCCCACGCGGGGTTCGGCCGGCTGGTGATGCTCGCCCACCCCGACTGCGACGACCCGGACCGGCTGCTCGTCGCGGCGCAGCTGAACGCGACGTGGTGGGCGGCCGACGACTACTACGCCGACGACAGCACGCTGGGCGCGGCGCCGACCGAACTGCCGCCACGCCTGGCGCTCGTCATGGCGGCCATGGACCCGGTCGCGCCGGCCGGGGAGTTCTCGGCGCCCCTCGAAGAGGCGCTCCAGGCGGACCCGATCCTCGTCGGGCTGCACTCCGCGATCGACCACCTGGGCCGGCACGGTTCCCCCGTGCTGGTCCAGCGGGTCTGCTACTCGACGTTCGCGATGTTCGTCAGCTGGGACGCCTACGCGGCGTGGCGCCACACCGGCCGCTACCCACCCGCGTGGGAGTACCTGGCGGCCCGCCAGCACGACAGCTTCTACACGTCGATGACCCTCGTCGACGCCGTCGGCGGCTACGAGCTGCCCGCGCCGTTCTACTACGACCCGCGCGTGCGGGAGGCGATGATGCGGGCCGGGACGGCGTCGGTGCTGGTCAACGACCTGCATTCGGTGGCCAAGGACGCCGCCGACGAGAAGCCGGTCTGCAACATGGTCCTGCAGATCGCCGCCGACCGGGGCTGCTCGGTCGAGGAGGCGGTCGAGGCCACCGTCGAGCTGCACAACAAGATCGTCCACGAATTCGAAGACGGCCACCGCGAGCTGATGGCGGTGCCGTCGCCGGAGCTGCAGCGGTTCCTCGTGGGTGTCCGTTCCTGGATGGGCGGCGGTTTCACTTGGCACGCCACCAATCCCCGTTACCAGTCTTGACCTACGAATCGATTGGGTGGTTCTCGTTGTGACTGTCACCGACCCGGTGGAATCCGAGCAGGCGCCGCTGAGCCTCGGACGGGCCGCGGCCCGCACCCTGGCCACGACGACCAAGTCGGTCCCGCAGATGCAGGGCATCTCCTCCCGCTGGCTGCTCAAGCTGCTGCCCTGGGTCGAGGTCTCCGGCGGCGCCTACCGCGTCAACCGCCGCCTGTCCTACTCGGTCGGCGACGGCCGGGTCACCTTCACCACCACCGGCGCCGAAGTCCGCGTCATCCCCCCCGAACTCGGCGAACTCGCACCCCTGCGCGGCTACGACGACGAAGACGTCCTCACCGAACTCGCCTCCCGCTTCGGCCAACACGAATACACCCCCGGCGACGTCCTGGTCGAGTTCGGCTCCCCGGCCGACCAGGTGTTCCTCATCGCCCACGGCAAAATCACCAAGGTCGGCACCGGCGCCTACGGCGACCAAACCGTCCTCGGCACCCTGGCCGACGGCGACTACTTCGGCGAAACCGCGTTGACCCAGGCCGACGGGATCTGGGAATTCACCGCCAAGGCCGTCACCACCTGCACCGTCCTCTCACTACCCAGGGACGTGTTCGAAGACGTCCTCTCACGCTCGGAAACCCTCCAAACCCACCTGGAAGCATTCACCGCCGGCGGCTCAAGTGCCCGCAACGACCACGGCGAAGCCGAAATCTCCCTCGCCTCCGGCCACGACGGCGAACCGATACTGCCCGGCACCTTCGTCGACTACGACGCCCAACCCCGCGAATACGAACTGTCGGTCGCCCAGACCGTCCTGCGGGTCCATTCCCGCGTCGCGGACCTCTACAACCAGCCGATGAACCAGATCGAGCAACAGCTGCGGCTGACCATCGAAGCCCTGCGGGAACGCCAGGAACACGAACTGATCAACAACACCGGCTTCGGGCTCCTGCACAACGCCGACTTCGCCCAGCGCATCCCCACCCGCACCGGCCCTCCCACCCCCGACGACCTCGACGAACTGCTCGCCCTGGTCTGGAAGGACCCCGGGTTCTTCCTCGCCCACCCCAAGACGATCGCCGCGTTCGGCCGCGAATGCACCAAAGCCGGCGTCTACCCCGACGCCGTCGACTTCGGCGGGCACCACGTCCCGGCGTGGCGGGGGGTGCCGATCCTGCCCTGCAACAAGATCCCCGTCACCGAGACCCGCACCAGCTCGATCCTGCTGATGCGCACCGGGGAGCAAGCGCAGGGCGTGGTCGGGTTGCACCAGACCGGGCTGCCGGACGAGTACCAGCCGGGGCTCAACGTCCGGTTCATGGGTGTCTCCGAGCAAGCCATCATCTCCTACCTCGTGTCGGCCTACTACTCCGCCGCCGTGCTGGTGCCCGACGCGCTCGCCGTGCTGGAAAGCGCCGAACTCGGCCGGGAGGGCTGAGACCGGTGACGGTGACGGAGGAAACGACGTCCGTGCAGCTGTCGCTGAGCGTGACAGCTGCCCGGACGCTGACCACGACGACCAAGACGCTGCCGCAGATGCGCGGCATCACCACCCGCTGGCTGCTCTCCCAGCTCCCCTGGGTCGACGTACCCGCGGGCAGCTACCGCGTCAACCGCCGCCTCACCTACACCATCGGCGACGGCAAAGTCAGCTTCTACACCACCGGCACCCGCGTCCAGGTCATCCCCGCCGAACTCACCGAACTCGAACTCCTGCACGGCTTCGGCGACGAACAAGCCCTCGCCGCACTCGCCGACACCTTCGAACAACGCGAATACGAACCCGGCGCCACCATCACCACCACCGGCGAACCGCTCGACACCCTGACCCTCATCGCCCACGGCAAAGTCACCCAGCACGGCCGCGGCGAATACGGCGACGAAACCCACCTCGGCACCATCACCGACGGCGACCACTTCGGCGCCGAACTCCTCACCCGCGACGACGCCCGGTGGAACTTCACCGCACGCGCCGCCACCCACGTCATCGCCCTGGTCCTGCCCGCTTCGGCGTACGCCCGGCTCAACGGCCGATCCGAATCACTCCGCAACCACGTCGCCGAAGCCAACGGACGCCCACGGAAACCACAAAACAAAGCCGGCGAAGCCAGCATCGACCTCTCCGCCGGCCACGACGGCGAGCCGATCCTCTCCGGCACCTACGTCGACTACGACCCCTCACCCCGCGAGTACGACCTCGCCGTCGCCCAAACCGTGCTCCGCGTCCACAACCGCGTCACCGACCTCTACAACAACCCCATGAACCAGCTCGAACAACAACTGCGGCTCACCGTCGAAGCGTTGCGAGAACGACAAGAACACGAACTGATCAACAACACCGACTTCGGGCTCCTGCACAACGCCGACCTCAAACACCGCCTCACCACCCGCACCGGCCCACCCACACCACTCGACCTCGACGACCTGCTCTGCCGCCGCCGCAAAACGAAATTCTTCCTCGCCCACCCCCGCGCCATCGCCGCGTTCGGCCGCGAATGCACCCGGGCACGCATCTACCCCGACCCGGCGGTCCTCGACGGCAAACGCGTCCAAACCTGGCGCGGCGTCCCGATCCTGCCCTGCGACAAGATCCCCATCACCGACACCGGCACCACGTCGATCCTCGCCATGCGCACCGGCGAAGACGACGCCGGCGTCATCGGCCTGCGCCCCCAGCAACTCCCGGACGAATACCAGCCCGGCCTCAACGTCCGGTTCATGAACATCAGCGACCACGCCGTGACGTCCTACCTCGTCAGCGCCTACCACTCCGCCGCCGTACTGGTCCCGGACGCACTCGGCGTCCTCGACCACGTCGAAACCGGCTCATGACCCGCCCGGGCCGTCGGCGATGTTCCACGGCAGCACCTGGTACTCGCCCTCGCACGGGTTCCCGCGCAGCACCCGGTACTCCCCCGCGGTGAGGTCGACCAGGCTGCTCATGGTCGTCTTGTAGCGGCGCACGTCCGGATCGCCCTCCCGGGGGTGCGCGCACACGCCGTGCGGGTGCCCGAAGTGGTCGCTCATGGTCGCCTGCACGACCTTGCGCACCCCGGCGGAGTCCACGGCGGCCGACGCCCGGGCGAGCCCGCGTTCGATGATCGGAACCCGGTACAGCGAGTCGACCGCGGCCGGCCGGTACCGGCCGGCCAAGGCAGCCGGAACGCCGTACTGGTAGTGGTTGCCGTGCACCAGGACGCCGTCCGACGCATAGCCCCACCGGTGATCGAGCGGCGTCGTCTCCAGGTCGAGGGCGAACCCGTCGCGGTGGGTGAACAGCAGGTTCGTGGCGATGTGCTGGGGAAACGCGTACGGCACGCGCAAGGCGTCGCGCAACGTCGGGCTGTCGAGGATCAGGCGGCGCAGCACCGGCTGCGGCAGGCCGGGCGGGGTGCCGAACGCGCCGTCGAGACCGTTGGCGTTGAGCGCGAGGCCCGCCGAGTTGACGCCGTGCCGGCCGACCTGCCCCGCCTCCACCTGCATGATCACCGTCGGCTTGGGCGGCTGCACGATCCGGATCAGCACGGTCGTGGCCTCGGTCTCCGCCCGCCAGTCCCAGTTCTGTCCACAGTAGACGTGACCGTCGCCCGTCGCTTCGGGCAGCAGCGCGAACGACGAGCAGCCGTCCATCTCCGTGAAGCCGCTGGCGTGGTTGCGCGCGATCTCGCCGCGGGCGTTGAGCGCGAGCACCTCGTCCGGGTGCACGCCGGCGCCCGCCGCGATGCCGTCCATCTCCTCCAGCAGATCAGGTGCGTGGGTGGCGACGAGCTTCCGCCACGGCCCGACCCGCGAGACGACGTCGGCCCAGGCCAAGCCGGGCTTGAGGGCGAACGAGCGCCGGTAGTGGTCGAGTGAGCGGGCGATCTCTTCTCGCGCCGCTTCCCCGTGGTCACGGCCACGTTCGGCAGGTGAGCCGCTGAGCTCCAGCAGCGGAACGGTCGGCACGGGCAGCTCCTCCGGGCGGAATGTAGTGGTCATTACAGACCTTGCATCGAATGACTGGTGCGTTACTATGTAGTCATTCCTACAGGGAAGTCAATGACTGACATGGACACTACAGAGCTGTCGCTGCAGGACCGGATCACCGGCCGGCTGGCCTTGATGTCGAAGGCGGAGCGGAAGGTCGCGGAGTACCTGCGCACCCACAGCCGCGAAGCCATCTTCGCCACCGCCGAGCAGATCGCGGCGGCCGCCGGCACCAGCGACGCGACCGTCGTCCGGACGGCCCGCTCGCTGGGTTACGCGGGCCTGCTGGAACTGCGGCACAGCCTCACCCGGCAGGTGGTGCGGGCCACGAGCCCGGTACCCCCGCCCGGCCGTCCGGACGAGCAGGTCTCGGCCACCGCCGCCCTGCTCGACCGCGTGTTCACCGAAGCGGCGCAGCGGCTCGCGGACACCTGGCGGCTCACCACCGAGGCCGCGTTCGACACGGCGGTCGCCACCCTCGCCGACGCCCGCGACGTGCTCGCCTTCGGCATCGGCCCGTCCGAATCGGTCGCCGCCTACCTCGCTTTGCGGCTGCGCCGCATCGGCCGGCGCGCCCGGGTCAGCGGCGCCACCGGCTTCCGCCTGGCCGACGACCTGCTCGAGCTCGGCCCCGGTGACGTCGTCGTCCTGTACTCCCCCAGCCGGCTGCTCGCCGAGCTGGAGATCGTGCTCGACCACGCCGCCGCCGTCGGCGCGCGGACCGTGCTGATCTCCGACTCCCTCGTGCCCGTGTACGCCGACCGCGTGCACGCCTCGCTGTTCTCCGTCGACAGCCCCACCGGCTCCACCGGCGAAGGCCTGCCGGCCCAGGTGCTCACCGACGCCCTCGTGCTCGCGGTGCGCGCGAAGGACGAGGCCCGCGCCACCGAACGCGCCGAACTGCTGACCGGGCTGCGGTCCGAGCTCAGCCAGACCCGAACCACCCGCCAACCCCGGAAAGAGAGCCCGTGAGCGCGACGACCGACGAAATCAGCCGCGTCGAGGCCGGCACCGCCCGCAACTACCACCCGCTGCCGGTCGTGCTGGCCGAAGGGCGGGGTGCCTGGGTCACCGACGTGGAGGGCCGGCGCTACCTCGACCTGCTCGCCGGGTACAGCGCCCTGAACTTCGGCCACGGCGACAAGGAGCTCCTCTCCGTCGCCCACGAGCAGCTGGACCGGCTCACGCTGACCAGCCGCGCGTTCCACCACGACCGGCTCGGCACCTTCAGCGAAGAACTGGCCGCCTTGGCGGGCATGGACATGGTGCTGCCGATGAACACCGGCGCCGAAGCCGTCGAGACGGCGATCAAGGTCGCCCGGAAGTGGGGCTACACGGTCAAGGGCGTGCCCGCCGGGCGCGCCCGGATCGTCGTGGCCGGCGGCAACTTCCACGGCCGCACCACCACCATCGTCAGCTTCTCCGACGATCCGGTCGCCACCGCGGACTTCGGCCCGTTCACGCCGGGGTTCGACACCGTCCCGTTCGGCGACGCCGAGGCGCTGCGCGCGGCCATCACCGCCGACACCGTCGCGGTGCTGATCGAGCCGGTGCAGGGGGAAGCGGGCGTGCTCCTGCCCCCGGCCGGCTACCTCGCCGCCGTCCGCGAAGCCTGCACCGGCAACGACGTCCTGATGATCGCCGACGAGATCCAGTCCGGGCTCGGCCGGACCGGGCGGACCTTCGCCTGCGAACACTTCGGCGTCGTGCCGGACGTCTACCTGCTCGGCAAGGCTCTCGGCGGCGGCCTGGTCCCGCTGTCGGCGGTGGTGTCGCGCCGCGAGGTGCTGGGTGTCCTGCAGCCGGGCCAGCACGGCAGCACGTTCGGCGGCAACCCGCTGGCCTGCGCCATCGGCACGGCCGTCGTCCGCAAGCTCGCGACCGGCGAACCCCAGCGCCGGGCCGCCGAGCTGGGCGAGGTCTTCGCCGGTCTCCTCACCGGACTGCCGAACGTCCGGGAAGTGCGCACGCTCGGCCTCTGGGCTGGCGTCGACGTCCTCGGCCGCAGCGGCCGCGACGTGTGCGAAGGACTGCTCCGGCGGGGCGTGCTGGCGAAGGACGCCCACGGCTCGACGATCCGGCTCGCGCCGCCGCTGGTGATCGACGAGACGGACCTGCGCCACGCCGTGACGCAGCTCGCCGAGGAGCTCGGCTCGTGAAGGATTTCCTGCGCGGCCACGCGGAACTCGTCGAGGAGGACGGCCGGCTCGTCCCCCGCCGGCTGCCTTCGGGGACCCTGCCCCCGCGGCTCGACGACGCCGCGCTGATGCCCGCCGGGGTGCGCCTTGAGTTCGGCACCGACGCGCGCGGGTTCGGCTGGGACGTCAAGACCGACGGGGACGTCGACGTCGTGGTCGACGGCGACCTCGTCAGCCGCTCGCCCACGGTCGACGTCGACGACCTGCCGGCCGGCCGCAAGCGCGTGACGATCTGGCTCCCGCAGTCGAGCCACGTCAGCCTGGGCGAATTCAGGCTCGAAGGCGAGCTGACGCCGGTGCCGGAGGGCCCGCGCTGGATCGCGTACGGCAGCTCGATCACCCAGTGCCGGCTGGCCGCCGGGCCGTCGGAGACCTGGCCCGCCCGGGTGGCGACCGAACTCGGCTGGTCCTTGCGCTGCCTCGGGTTCGCCGGCGAATGCCACCTCGATCCCGTGGTGGCCCGGTACCTCCGCGACACCGAGGCGGACGTGATCAGCCTGTGCGTCGGCGTCAACATCCACGGCGCCGCGTCGTTCTCCGCCCGTTCGCTCGGGCCCGCGCTCGAAGGGTTCGTCCGCACGATCCGCGACGGCCACCCGGACACCCCGATCCTGCTCACCACTCCCCTGCACGCCCCCGACCGCGAGCGGCAGCCCAACGCGCTCGGGCTCACCCTCGCCGACGTGCGGACGGAGGTCGCGAACGCCGCGCACGGCCTGCCGGTCGTCGACGGCCTCTCGATCCTCGGCCCGGCCGACGCGGGGCTCCTCGCCGACGGCCTGCACCCCGGCCCCGACGGCTACCGCCTCATCGCCGACCGGATGCGGCCGCACCTCGCCGCCCTGCTCCCCGAAACCGAAGGACGCCACCCATGAAGATCCTCGTCCTGCCGGGCGACGGCATCGGCCCCGAGATCACCGACGCCACCCTCGACGTCCTCGCCGCCGCCGACCGCCACCTGGGCCTCGGCCTGGAGTTCGAGACCCGCGCCATCGGACTGGCCTCGCTGAAAACCGGCGGCACCACCCTGCCCGCCGAGGTGATGACCCGGATCCCGCAGGTGGACGGCGTCCTGCTCGGCCCGGTGTCGCACTACGAGTACCCTTCGCGCGCCGAGGGCGGCATCAACCCGTCGGCCGAGCTGCGGACGGTGTTCGAGCTGTTCGCCAACGTCCGGCCGTGCCGCTCGCGGCCGGAGCTGAGCCTGCTGCGCGCCCCGATGGACCTGGTCATCGTGCGCGAGACCACCGAAGGCTTCTACTCCGACCGCAACATGCACGCGGGCACCGGCGAGTTCATGCCCGACCCGGATCTCGCGCTGTCGGTCCGCAAGGTGAGCGCGAAGGCCGCCGAGCGGGTGGCCGTCGCCGCGTTCGAGCTGGCGCGCGGCCGCCGCCGCAAGGTGACCGCGGTGCACAAGGCCAACGTGCTCAAGCTGTCGGACGGGCTGTTCCTGCGCGAGGTCCGGAAGGTCGCCGAGCGCTACCCCGACGTGGAGCTGGAAGAGCTGATCGTCGACGCGACGGCCGCCCTGCTGATCCGCACCCCGGACCGCTTCGACGTCCTGGTCACCACCAACATGTTCGGCGACATCCTCTCCGACGAAGCGTCCGAGCTGTCCGGTGGCCTCGGCCTCGGCGGGTCGATCAACGCCGGCCACGACCTCTGCGTCGGGCAGGCCCAGCACGGGTCCGCGCCCGACATCGCCGGGCTCGGCGTCGCGAACCCGACGTCGCTCATCCTCTCCGCGGCGATGCTGCTCGACTGGCGCGGCCGCCGCGACGACGACCCCGGCCTGGTCAAGGCCGCCGAGCTGATCACCACCGCCGTCGACACCGTGCTCGACGACCCCGCCACCCGCACCCGCGACCTCGGCGGCACCCTCGGCACGGCCGGGTTCGCCGAGGCCGTCGCCCACGCCCTGACGAAGGTGAGCGCCCGATGATCCTGTCCGTCGACCCGGCCACCGGCACCGAGCTGGCCCGGTTCACGCCGCAGTCCACTGTGGACATCGAGACCGGGCTCGACGCGGCCGTCGGCGCCCAGGCGCGCTGGCGCACCCTCGACGTCGCCGAACGGGCGGGGCTGCTGCGGGAGCTGGCCCGCGTTCTCCGTGCGGGCAAGGAGAAGTACGCCCGGCTGATCACCGCGGAGATGGGCAAGCCGCTCGCCGAGTCCGAAGCCGAGATCGAGAAGTGCGCGGTGACGTGCGAGCACTACGCCGGACAGGCGGCGACCTACCTCGCCGACCGGCCGATCCCGCCCGACAGCGTGGTCGTGCACGACCCCCTCGGCGTGGTGCTGGCGGTGATGCCGTGGAACTACCCGTTCTGGCAGTTCTTCCGCTTCGCCGCGCCCGCGCTCGCCGCGGGCAACGGGATCGTCCTCAAGCACGCGGGCAACGTGCCGCAGTGCGCGCTGGCCATCGCCGACGTCGTGCGGGACGCCGGAACGCCCGACGGGCTCGTCCAGGTGCTGCTCGTGGAATCCGACGCCGTCGCGGACCTCATCGCCGACGACCGGATCGCGGCCGTCACCTTCACCGGGTCGACGCAGGTCGGCACGATCATCGCCGCCCAAGCCGGTGCCGCGCTGAAGAAGCAGGTGCTGGAGCTGGGCGGGTCCGACCCGTTCGTCGTGCTGGCCGACGCCGACGTGCCCGCGGCCGCGGCCACCGCCGTCAAGGCCCGGTTCGTCAACGGCGGCCAGAGCTGCGTCAACGCCAAGCGGTTCATCGTCGAAGACGCGGTGGCCGACGAGTTCGTCCGGGAGTTCACCGCCGCGGCCGCCGCTCTCGAGGTCGGCCCGCTGGCGCGGGAGAACCTGCGCGAGACGCTGCACGACCAGGTCCGCCGGAGTGTCGACGCGGGTGCTTCCCTGCTGCTGGGCGGGAAACCGGCCGACGGGCCCGGGTTCTTCTACCCGCCGACGGTGCTCGACCACGTGACGCCGGGCATGGCGGCGTTCGACGAGGAGACGTTCGGGCCGGTGGCCGCGATCACGCGGGTCGCCGACGTGGACGCGGCGATCGCGATGGCCAACCGCACGGAGTTCGGTCTCGGCGCGGCGTTGTGGACGCGCGACCTCGACCGGGCCGCCGCGCTGGTGCGCCGGTTCGACGCCGGCGCGGTGTTCGTCAACGGGATGGTCGCCTCCGACCCGCGGCTGCCGTTCGGCGGCATCAAGAAGTCCGGGTACGGCCGGGAGCTCGGTGCCGAAGGGATCCGCGAGTTCACCAACACCAAGACCGTGTGGCGCGGGCCGGGGTCGACGTCGTTCGCGCCGGCGGTCCTGCGCCCGGGGTCGCTGCCCGCGCACAACCGCGGTGGCGGCGCGAGCACCGTGCCCCTGGTGACCCGCGCGATCGGCGCGCGGGTGTTCCTCAACGGCACCACGCACTTCGAGGGCGGCGCGGGCATTCCGCTGCACACGCACAACTGCCCGGAGAGCGTGGTGATCCTCGAAGGCTCGGCGATCGTGGAGATCGACGGCACCGAGCACCACCTCGAGCGGTTCGACACGACGTACGTCGACGCGGGCACCCCGCACCGGTTCCGCAACGCGTCGGCGACCGAGCCGATGCGCATCCTGTGGACGTACGCGTCGGTGGAGGCGACGAGGACGATCGTCGAGACGGGCGTGACCACCCGCGTCGACGCCGAACACGCGAAAGTTTCGGAATAACCCGCAATTCGAAAGTTTCGGTCGGCACGCACTTCTTGACGGAGAAAGGAAAACGGACCTACCGTTTCGGTATTCCGTTTCCCCGGAAGGGAGAACCCGGTGCGTGCGAACACCCGGATCCGTGCTGCCCTCGTGCTGCTGGCCGCGACCGTGATCACCCTCGGCGGCGTGGTCACGGTCGCCTCCGGCGCCGCCGCGGCGGTCGAGGACGACGGCGCCGACTGCCCCGTCTCCGTGCCCGCCTCGTGGCCCAGTACCCCGAAACTTCCCGATCCCTTCCAGAAGATCGACGGCACGCGCATCACCGCCAAGTCCGGCTGGCGGTGCCGGCGGGAAGAGATCAAGAAGCTCGCGGAGCGCACGGTCTACGGCGAGAAGCACGCGAAACCGGCCAGTGTCACGGGAACCGTGTCGAACACCGGAATCACGGTGAACGTGAGTGAAAACGGCCGCAGCGCGAGTTTCTCCGCGGGCGTCGAACTGCCGAGCGGCCCCGGTCCTTTCCCGGCCGTGGTCGTGGTCGGCGGATTCGGCGCGGACACCGCGACGATCAAAGCGTCCGGCGCCGCCGTCATCACGTACGACCCGCTCGCCGTGGGCAAGGAAGGCACGCCACGGAACAACAAGCAGGGCGCGTTCTACAGCATCTACGCCTCGTCCAGCAGCACCGGGCTGCTGGCCGCGTGGGCGTGGGGCGTGAGCCGGATCATCGACGTCGTCGAGCAGTCCGGCGGCGGGGTCCTCAAGGCGGACGCGCTCGGCGTCACCGGGTGTTCGCGGTACGGGAAGAGCGCGTTCGCGATCGGCGCGCTCGACCAGCGCATCGCCCTCACCATGCCGATCGAGTCGGGCACGGCCGGCGTTCCGATCCTGCGCGGGATCCCCGGCGAAAGCGGCTCGCAGCCGCTGAGCAACGCCTACGGTGAGCAGCCGTGGTTCGGCGACGCCTTCAGCGCGTACACCGGCAATCCGGCCGCGCTGCCGGTGGACACCCACGAACTGGTCGCGATGGTCGCGCCGCGCGGGCTGTTCGTCATGGAGAACCCGCACATCGACTGGCTCGGCGCGCGCTCCGGCAGCGTCGCGGCGCTGGCCGGTGCGGAGGTCTACAAGGCGCTCGGCGCGGGCGAAAACATCAGCTACTGGTCCGACGTCCAGGACGGCACGCACTGCGCGTCGCGGCCCGAGTGGCGGACGCCGGTGCAGCAGAACATCCAGAAGTTCCTGCTGAAGACGGGCAGCGCGGCGGGCACCTTCCGGATCTCGGCCAAGAAGGCCGGAAACCTGGCCGAGTGGCGCGACTGGCCGACGCCGGTCCTCACCGACGGGCCGGGCAGCACCCCGCCCACCACCTCCCCGACGACGCCGACCACGCCGACCACACCGCCGCCGGGTGGCACCTGCACGGCCGCGGTGTCGGTGAACCAGTGGACGGGCGGCTTCGTCACGACGATCCGCGTCACGGCCGGAGCCGCCGCGATCACCGGCTGGACCGTCGCCGCGGCCCTGCCCGCGGGAGCGACGATCACATCCGCGTGGAACGCCGGGCGCAGCAGCGACACCGGCGCGGTCCGGTTCACGAACGTGGGCTTCAACGGCGCTCTGTCCCCCGGCCAGTCGGTGGAGTTCGGCTACCAGGGCACCGGAACGGGCACCGGGACGACCGTGACTTGCGCTTGACGCAATGGTTGGTTGCCAAAGTTGCGTGGCGCGAACAGCACCGCGGCTCCTAGCTTCGTACTCGTAACGAGTATCCCGAAGAAGGAGCAGCACCATGCACGTGTTCGTCACCGGAGCGACGGGGTGGATCGGCACGGCGGTCGTCGGCGAACTGCTCGGCGCCGGGCACGAGGTCACCGGCCTCGCCCGCTCGGAGGCCGCGGCCCTCACGCTCGCCAAGGCGGACGCCCGGGTCCGTCGCGGCGACCTCGACGACCTCGACGGCCTGCGCGACGGCGCGATCGACGCCCACGCGGTCGTCCACCTGGGCAACAAGCACGACTGGGCCGACCCCGCGGAGAACAACCGGACCGAGCGCGCGGCGATCGAGACGATGGCGGGCGCGCTCACCGGGACCGACCGGCCGTTCGTGCTGGCCGGCGCGCTCGCGGGCCTGGTCCGGGGCCGGCCCGCGGCCGAGACCGACGTGTCCCCGGCGGTCGGGCCGGACTCGATGCGCGGCGGCGGCGAAAACCTCGCGCTCGAGTACGTGGACAAGGGCGTCCGGGTGGTCAGCGTCCGCTTCGCGCCGTCGGTGCACGGCGTCGGCGACCACGGTTTCCTGGCGTCCATCGTGGCGGCGGCCCGCCGGCACGGCGTGTCCGCGTACCTCGGCGACGGCGCCGCGGCGTGGTCCGCGGTCCACCGCCCGGCCGCGGCCCGGCTCGTCCGGCTCGCCCTCGAAGGAGCACCCGCCGGAGCCCGGCTGCACGCCGTCGCGGAGGAAGCGGTGACGACGCGCGAAATCGCCGAAGCGGTCGGGCGCGCGCTCCACGTGCCGGTGGTGTCGGTGGCGCCGGAGGACGCCGTCGAGCACTTCGGGTTCATCGGCCGGTTCTTCGGCCTGGACATGTCCGCGTCGAGCGCGCGCACCCGCGAGCTGCTCGGCTGGACACCGTCCGGGCCGACGCTGGTCGAGGACATCGAAGCGGGTGCGTACGCGTGACCCCGACCGTAACGGCGTTCATGCTGGTGAAGACGACGCCGGAATGGCTGGCCCTGACGGTCGAGCAGCGGATCGAGGCGTTTCGCACCGAGGTCGTCCCCGCGGTCGAGGAGAAGGCGAAAGGCGTCCGATCGCGGTTCTACGACACCGAGTTCTACTCGGCGCGCGTGACCGACGTGTGGGTGTGGGAGGCCGTCGACCACGAGGCATACCAGCGCCTGGTCGACGCCCTGCGCGAGACGCCGTTCTGGGACCGCTGGTTCGAGGTCGCCGAGATCCTGGTCGGCGTCGAGAACGGCTACGCGAACAACTACGGCTTCGAGGCGGTCGCCGGCATCACCACGTAAGTCCGGGAGTACGCGCGTGACAGGGAGGTCGACACGCGTGATCGAAGGGTCGACACGACATCCGGCCGGCAGTTCGCCGTGTCGACCCTCCAGGCACGCGAGCCGACCCTCCAGGCACGCGAGCCGACCCTCCGGGCGCGCGTGATCCGGGTCAGAGCACGAACCCGGCCGGGAAGGGGTCGTCCGGGTCGAGGAGGTAGGTGGCCGTGCCGGTGATCCACGCCCGGCCCGAAAACTCGGGGATCACCGCCGGCACCCCTCCCACCTCCGTCTCCGCCACCAGCTCGCCCGTGAACGTCGTCCCGATGAACGAACTGTTCTCGAACGGCGTGTGCAGCGGCAGCTCGCCGAGCGCGTGCAGCTGGGCCATCCGGGCGGACGTGCCCGTGCCGCAGGGCGAGCGGTCGAACCAGCCCGGGTGGATGGCCATCGCGTTCCGCGACGCCCGCGCGTCCGAGCCCGGGGCGAGGAACTGGACGTGCTTGCAGCCGCCGATCAGCGGGTCGGCCGGGTGCTTCGGCGGGCGCTGCTCGTTGATCGCCCCCATGATCGCCAAGCCCGCGCCCAGGATCCGGTCCTTTTCGGACCGTTCGAACGGGATGTCCACTTGGGACAGTTCGAGGATGGCGTAGAAGTTCCCGCCGTACGCCAGGTCGTAGCGCACCTCGCCGAGGCCGGGCACGTCCACGACGGCGTCGCGCTCGGCGAGGAACGACGCGACGTTGCGGAGTTTGACCCGTTCGGCACGCCCCTCGCGGACGGTGACTTCCGCGTGCACGAGCCCGGCCGGGGTGTCCAGGCGCACCACGGTCGTCGGCTCGGTCACCTCGACCATGCCGGTCTCCACCAGCACCGTCGCGACGCCGATGGTGCCGTGGCCGCACATCGGCAGGCACCCCGACACCTCGATGTAGACGACTCCCCAGTCGGCGTCGTCCCGGCACGGCGGCTGCAGGATCGCGCCGCTCATCGCCGAGTGCCCGCGCGGCTCGTGCATCAGGAACTGCCGGAGGTGGTCGAGGTGCTCCATGAAGTACCGGCGGCGCTCGGCCATGGTGGCGCCGGGGATCGTGCCGACGCCGCCGGTCACCACCCGCGTCGGCATGCCCTCGGTGTGGGAGTCGACCGCCGTGATCGCGCGTGACGACCGCACCTACGCCACCCCCAGCGAGGCCAGCGCGCGGCCCATGTCCGCGCGGACCTGCTCGCACTGGCCGTCCGACAACGGGCCTCGCGGCGGCCGGCACGGTCCGCCGTACCGGCCGACCAGGTCCATGCCCAGCTTGATGGCCTGGACGAACTCGGTGCGCGAGTCCCAGCGGAACGCGGCCACCAGCGGCTCGTACAGCGCGCGGGCTTCGTCGAGCTTGCCCGCCGTGGCCAGCTCGAACAAGCGCGCCGACTCGGCCGGGAAGACGTTCGGGAACCCGGCGAACCAGCCGGTCGCGCCCATCAGCAGGCTTTCCAGGACGACGTCGTCCGCGCCGCTGATGACGGCCAGCTCGGGGGCGCGTTCGCGGATCTCCAGCACGCGCCGGACGTCGCCGGAGAACTCCTTGACGGCGACGATGTTGTCGATCTGCGCGATCTCGGCCAGGAGGTCGGGCGTGAGGTCGACCTTGGTGTCGAAGGGGTTGTTGTAGACCATCACCGGCAGGCCGACCGAAGCCACCGCCTCGAAGTGGGCGAGCACCTCGCCGCGGTTGGCGCGGTAGAGCGTCGGCGGGAGGCAGAGGACGCCGTGCGCGCCGTCTTCGGCCGCCACCTCCGCCCAGTACTTCGCCTGGTGGGCGCCGGGTCCGTGGACGCCGACGACGACGATCCCGGCTTCGCCGACAGCTTCGATCGCGGTGCGGGCGACTCGGCGGCGTTCGTCGTCGGTGAGCGAGGAGTACTCGCCGAGGGAGCCGTTCGGGCCGACACCACGGCAGCCGTTCTCGACGAGCCAGCGGCAGTGTTCGGCGTAGGCGTCGTAGTCGACGGCCAGCCCCGCGGGGGCGGAGTCGTCGGTTTTGTACGGCAACGCGGCGGCGACGACCACGCCGCCGAGGTCGCGGGTGCTCATGGGGTCTCCTTCGGGTCGGCGAGTTCGCCCAGGCGGATCGGCTGGGCGATCGGACGGTGGTGGCGTTCGGCGCCGCCGCACAGTTCGGCGACGGTGGGCCCGCAGATCCGGCCCTGGCACGGGCCGAGCCCGGCGCGGGTGCCGAGCTTGAGAGCGTGCGGTCCTGGCGTCGCCGGGTCCGCGGCGGCGGTTTTCAGTTCCTTGTACGAGGTTTCCTCGCAGCGGCAGACGATCGTGTCGTCGCGCAGCCAGCCGGGCCAGGCGGCGCCGATCGGGTGGGCGGTCTTCAACCGGCGTGCGAACGCGCGGGTGCGGTCGCGCTCACGCAGCAGGTCACGGCTCGGCGTGCCGCCGGCGGCGACGCGTCCGGCGACCGCGCCCTCCGCTCGTGCGGCGTCGGCACCGCCGATCCCGGTGATCTCCCCGGCGGCGAACACGGCGCTCACGCTGGTGCGCTGAGCTGAATCGACTCCCACGAACCCGCCGTCGAGGACGCACCCGGCGGCGACGGCCAGTTCGGGTTGCGGCGTGAAGCCGTGTCCGACGCAGACGGCGTCGACCTCGTAGGTCCGTTCGGTGCCGGGCACGACCGACCAGTCCGCGCGGACCCGGGCGGTGACGACCTCGCGGACCCGGTCGTCCCCGCGGGATTCGACGACCGCGCGGCCCAGGTGGTACGGGACGCGATGGCGGACGAACGTGGCGGCGTAGCGGGCGAGTTCGCCGGTTTTGCGCACCCCGGCTCGCCATCCTTTGAGGACGGTCGCGGCGGGGTTGGCTTCGAGGACGGCGACGACGTCGGCTCCGACTCTCAGCAGCGACTCGGCGACCGGCAGCAGGAACGGCCCGGCCCCGGCGACGAGCACCCGCCGTCCGACGGCGACCCGCTCCCCCTTGGCCAGCGCCTGCGCGGCGCCCGCGGTGAAGACGCCGGGCAGCTGCCAGCCGGGGAAGGGCAGGGTGCGGTCGTGCGCGCCGGTGGCGAGGATCAGGGCGTCGGGCTCGAGGGTGTGCCGTTCCCGGCCGGAGCCGTCGGCCGGGCCGCGCAGAACGTGGATGCGAAGGCGGGCGCCGGTGGCTTCCAGCGCCCACACCGTGCTTTCCGGCCACCATTCGCACCGGCTCAACAGACTCTCGAAGCCGGCTTGCGCTCCGTACAGCGTCCGGTGGTACTGCCCGCCCGGAGCGTCCGACTGGTCCAGCACGGTCACTCGCGCTCCGGCCCGCAGCGCGTGCTCGCCCGCCGCGAGCCCGGCGGGCCCGGCACCGACGATCACGACCCACCTCATGCGTCCTCCTGCCGGGACTGGGTCCGGATCTCGTCGCCGTCGGCGGCGCGACGGCGGCAAGCGCGGACGTCGGGCACCCCGTTCACGGTCACCAAGCAGTCGAAGCACGCGCCGATCCCGCAGAACACGCCGCGTGGCGCCCCGGACCTGCTGGTGCGCCACGACAACCGCCCCGCGGCCAGGAGCACCCCGGCCACGGTCTGTCCTGCGATGCCCGGCACCGGCTCGCCGTCGACGCTGATCTCGATCACGCCACCACCGCCGGCCGGTCGACCGTGAACTCGTCCACCGGCATCGACGGCGACGCCCCGGTCAGCAGTTCGCGCAGGAGCCTCGCCGTGCCGACGCTCAGGCCGATGCCCGCGCCTTCGTGTCCCGTTGCGTGCCAAAGGTTTCCCAACCTCGGGTCCTCGCCCAGGACCGGGAGGTGATCGTCCACGTAGGGCCGGAAGCCGCCGTAGGCCCGCATCACCGCCGCGTCGGCCAGCGACGGGAACAGCCGCAGCGCCTTGACCGCGATGGCGCTCAGCACGTCCGGCACAATCGCGTCGTCGAAGCCGACGCGGCGGCGTGACGAGCCGATCAGGATCGTGCCGCCCCAAGTCGACTCCACGACGGCGGACGTCTGCAGCTCGCCGTCACCGGAGCCGACCGCCCCGACGTAGTCGGCGTCGTAGACCTTGTGCCGCACCACGCCGGGCATCGGCGTGGTCACCAGCACTTCCCCGCGCCGGGGCCGGACCGCGATCGGGGCGCCCAGGCGCGCCGAGACCTCGCCGGCCCACGGGCCCGCCGCGTTCACGACGATGTCGGCGTCGAGGACCTCGCCGGGCACGCGAACCCCGCTGATCCGGCCGCCTCGGACGACGGCGCCGGTGACCTCGGTGTCGGTACGCAGGCGGGCGCCGTGCGCGAGGGCGGAGCCGAGCAGGGCGAGGGTCGCACCCGCCGGCTGGACCTGCGCGTCCTCCGGGTAGCGGACCGCGGCGGTCACTTCGCGGGTCAACGCGGGTTCGGCCGTCGCGAGGTCCACTGTGGACAGCGGCTCCGTACGCACCCCGGCCGCGACCTGCTCGGCGGCGAACGCCGTGAGCGCGCGGGCGCCGGCTTCCGTGGTGGCCACGACGATGCCGCCCTTCGGGTCGAACTCGCAGGCGTCGCCGAGTTCGGCCGCGATCTCCGGCCAGAGCCGGGCCGAAAGCTGCGCGAGCCGGAGCTCGGCGCCCGGCCCCTTGTCCGAGACGAGGAGGTTGCCTTCGCCGTGCGAAGTGGTGCCGCCCGCGGGTCGGCCACGGTCGACGACCAGGACGTCGAACCCGGCGAGGCTCAGCTCCCGGGCGCACGCCGCCCCGACGACACCGGCCCCGATCACCACCGCCCGCGTTCGGTTCATCGACCCTCCGGTGTTCGGTAAAGCGAACGATCGGAGGTTAAGTCTCCGAGGCCGAAGGTGTCAACGGGTGGGGCCGGCCCTCGAGCCGTTCGTCGGCTCGGTACTGCAGCAACAGCACCGAGTGCACCGGGGCCTCGAGCGCGGTGTAGCTGTGCGGCTCGCGGGCGTCGAAGGCGACGTAGTCCCCGGGTCCGAGGTCGACGGTCCGCCCGCCGACCCCGACGCGCAGTCCGCCGGTCTGGACGACGGTGTGCTCGACCCCGACGTGTCCCTGCGACCGCTGCGGCGCGTCGCCGCGGACGACCTGGTCATAGACCTCGAAAACGCTGTTCTCGGCCTCGATCCGGCGCAATGGCCGCAGGTCGATGCCCTCGCCGCGGAGCACTTCGACGTCGGCCGCGCGCACCACGGTCAGCCCGCCGCGGGGCCGGTGGTCGAGCAGGTCGGAGATGGCGACCTCGAGGGCGCGCGAGAGGCTGAAGACGGTCTCGATGGTCGGGTTGCCGGTGCCGGCTTCCAGCTGCGAGAGAGTCGCCTTGCCGATCCCGGACCGCCGCGAAAGCTCGGACAGCGACAGACCCCGCGCCGCCCGCGCGGCCCGCAGGTTGACGGCGAGCATGTCCCGGATCGACGGGCCGCCGTCTTCGGCCACGGGGGTCCCGCCGTTCGGTAAAGCGTCCATCGAGCCCGGTCTCCGTTCGGTTTGCCGATCGGGGCAGGGTCATGATGCCACGGCGGACGCCGTGCCAGAATCAGCGCGCCCGATCACCACCCTGGGGGAACCGTCGTGGACATCTCGTTTTCGTTCGTCTTCACGCCCGAAATGGCGAAGCAGTCGTTTCGCGCCTGTCACCCGAGCGCCCCGGTGGCCCGGTGGCTGCCCGCCGGGATCTACGTGGTGCTCGGCGTGCTGGCGCTGGCCGAAGCTCTCCGGGACTCGGCGCCGGACCCGGTCGGGCTCGCCGTCGGCGGCGTGGTCCTCCTGCTGGGCCTCGGCTGGCCGGTCATCCAGGCGCGGCGGATCAACCGGCGGTTGCGGGCCTACGCCGAGCCGGGGACGACCCGGCTCGTCCTGACCGACGCCGAGTACGCGGCCGAAGCGCCCGGGCGGACGATGACCCTGCTGTGGACGACGTTCAAGAGCGTCGCGCTGGTCCGGGGGTTCTGGGTCCTGAAGATCGAGTCCGAGGGCAAGGTGGCGTTCCCGGCGAACGCCCTCGACGCCTCGCAGACCGAAGTGTTCCGGGCGGCCATGCGCGAGAAGGGCCTGCTGGCCGGTTCAAAGGCCTAGCCACCGCCGGTAAGCCGGCAGGTCGACGTTGCTGCCGCACACGATGGTGACCACGTCGAGCCCCGCGAAACGAGCACGGTCCTCGAGGATCGCCGCGAGGCCGAGGGCCGCCGACGGCTCCACCACCAGGCCCGCGTGCTCCAGGAACAACCGCATCCCCGCGATGATCGACGCCTCTCGCACCAGGACCGCGTCGTCGGCGACGACGAGGAGGTCGCCGAGGGCCTCCGGGATGGGGAACCGGCCCGCGACGCCGTCGGCGATCGTGTCGGCCGAGTCCGTCGTGACGACGCGCCGCTCGCGCCAGGACAAGGTCATCGCCGGTGCGCCCGCCGGCTGGACGGTGCGCACCGACGTCCCGGGGGCGAGGCTCCGCATGACGTGACCGACCCCGGTGGCCAGCGCCCCGCCGCCGAGCGCGATGAGGACCGCGTCGAACGGTCCGGCGTCCGCCAGCTCCAGGCCGATCGTCGCCGCGCCTTCGCAGGTCTCGACGTCCAGGCTGTCCTCGACCAGCCGCACGTCCCGCTCCTTCGCGAGGGCCGCTGCCCGCTCGCGAGCCAGCTCGAAGTCGCCGTCCACCAGCTCCAGTTCGGCGCCGAGCGCCCGGATGCGCTCGAGCTTGGCCGCGGGCGCGAACCGCGACGCGACGACGGTGACGTCGATCCCGCGCGCTCGTCCGGACAGGGCGAGGGCCTGGCCGAGGTTGCCGGCGCTGGCGCACACGGCGGCCCGTTCGCCGCGCTCGGCGAGACCGGTCACGACGAGTTCGGTGCCGCGGCCTTTGAAGCTGCGGACGGGGTTCGCGGTCTCGAGCTTGATGCTCACCCGGCAGCCGAGCTCGCGGTCCAGGGGTTCGCAGCGGTAGAGCGGGCTGTCGAGGAAGACCGGGTCGATCACCCGGCGGGCGGCCCGGATCCGGTCGAGGTCGAGGCGCGTTTCCGGCACGGTTCCGGAGCATAGTCACCGTGCGGGGTTCGCCGGGCGCGTCAGCCCGCGAGCGCCGGTTCGCGGGTCTCGACCGCCCAGCGGGTCAGCCGCGGGAGGGGCGCGACCGCGACCAGGAACACCGCCGCGACCAGCACCCACCCCAGCGCACCCAGGCCGCCGACCGCGAGGGTGAACACCGCCGGGCCGACCATCTGGACCGTCGCCGTGGCCGCTTCGCTCGCCCCTTGATAAGCCCCCTTCGCCTCTTCGCGCATGAGCCGCACCGACAAGCCCCAATTCGCGGCGACGTAACTCAGCTCGCCCACGACGTGCAGCACCGCGGCGAGCACCACCACCGTCACCGCGCCCGCTCCCGCGCCGCCGGACGTCGTCGCCAGCAGCAGGCAGCTCGCCGCGAGCACCACGCCGGACACCACCGCGGTCCGCGCCGCCCGGGTCGCGGTGCGCCCGAACCGGGCGAACGGCACCTGGAACACCGCGATGCCCACCGAGCTGAGCACGACCACGAGCCCGCCCAGCCCCAGCGGCAGCCGCGTCGAGCCGGACAGCCACAGCGGCAGCCCGGTCGACAACATCCCCCAGCACAGGGACAGCACCGCGGTGACCCCGGCGACGCACAGGTACGGCCGGTCGCGCAGCACCGCCCGGGCGCCGGATCGCCGCGAGGGGACCGCGGCGGGCTCGGGCACCAGCAGCGTCGTGCCCGCCAAGACCAGGAAGCTCACCACGTTGCCCGCGATGGCCCAGGTGTACGCCCATGGCGCGTCGGCCGTCAGCACGAGCGCCCCGAGACCGGCGCCGGCCGCGTACCCGACGTGCTGCGCGACCCGCTGCTGCGCCAGCACGCGCATCCGGCGCGCCGGGTCGGCGACCAGCCCGGTGACCAGTGCCGTCCGGACCGCGGTCCCGCCGGTGGCCAGCGCGGTGAACGGCACCGTCACGGCCAGGAACGACCAGGTCCCGTCCACCGCCAGGTAGGCGGCCATCGCCGCGGCGCGCACCAGCGTCACCACGACCAGCACCGCCCGGGCGCCGGCGCGGTCCGCGAACGCGCCCAGCGGCACCGCCGCGGCCATGCCGACGGCGCTCGCCACCGCCATCCCCGCACCCACCGTCACCGGGGGCAGCCCGAGAATCCGGGTGAAGTACAGCGCCCAGATCGTGAACCACAGGCCGTCGCCGAGCGCGGACACCCCGCGGCCCCACAAAAGACTTCTCATGCACTCACCCTTCACGAGAACCTGAATGGTAAGCACGACACTCATCATTCAGCAAGGCGTGAAGGGTGCTAAACTCGCGCCGTGAGCGGAATGGTCGAACCCGGAAACGCCGTCCAGGGCGCGATCGTCGGGCTGACGCGGGAGCTGGCCGACCCGGTGCGGCTCACCGCGCTGCAGCTCCTGGCCGCGGAAGGCCCGCACACCATGGTGCAGCTGGCCGACGCGCTGGGCGTCACCGCGCCGCGGCTGGGCAACCACCTGGCGCGGCTGCGGGCCGCCGGGCTGGTGACGGTCGAGCACGCCGGGCGCCACGCGCTCTACCGCGTCGGCCGCGACGACCTCCTGCCGGTGCTCACCGCGCTGGCCCGCTACGGCGGCAACGACTCCGTCACCCCGCCGCGGCCGACGGAGTCCACTGTGGACATCGCGCACACGTGCTACGACCACACCGCCGGCCGGCTCGGGGTCGCGGTGTTCGCGATGCTCGTCGACCGCGGCGCGCTGCGGCCCCCCGACGGCTCGGCGGCCGACCTGACCCTCGGCGGCGACGTCTCGGCGTTCCACGACCTCGGCGTCGACCCGGCCACGGTGCACCCCGGCCGCCGCCGGCTCGCGACCGCGTGCCTGGACCGGACCAACCGCGTCCCGCACCTCGGCGGCGTTCTCGGCCACGAGGTGCTGGACGCGCTCCTCGCGGCCGGCTTGGTCCGGCGCGGCGGCGGGGACCGCGAGCTGACCATCACCCCGCGCGGCAGCCGGCGGCTGGGCGCGCTGGTGCCCGGCTTCTGATCAAGAGACCGGGCCGTATTTCCGCAGCCACTCACCGTCTCCTACTCTCGAACATCCCAAGGGGAGTGAAGGGGATCGGATGAACGAGCCGAAAAGGGCCAGGCGGCACCTGGTCGTCTGCTGCGACGGTACGTGGAACACGCCCGACCAGCAGCAACAGGGCCGGCCGGCGCCGACGAACGTCGCGCGGCTGCACCACACCGTGGCGAACCTCGACACCCAGCCGCGGTACTACCACCCCGGCGTCGGCACCGGGACCGGGCTGCTCGACCACCTCGAAGGCGGACTGGTCGGCAAGGGCCTCTCGGAGAACATCAAGAGCGCCTACGGCTGGCTCGCGCGCACCTACTCCCCCGGCGACGCGATCCACCTCTTCGGGTTCAGCCGCGGCGCGTTCACCGTCCGCAGCCTCGGCGGCATGATCAGCCGGTGCGGCCTGCCGGCGGACCTCAAAACCGCCGGTTCCACCGAGTTCTGGGCCGAGGTCGACCGGCTCTTCACCACCGTTTACCGGAAAGAGGCCGGCGAGGCCGCCGACCCGGTCCCGATCGAGTTCCTCGGCGTCTGGGACACCGTCGGCTCGCTCGGCATCCCGGACTGGCTCGGCCCGCTCAAGCTCGTCGAAGACCACGTCGGGCACCTGCCCCGGTTCCACGACACCAAGCTCGGCGAGCACGTCAAGCACGCCCGTCAGGCCCTGGCCATCGACGAGATGCGCGGCCCGTTCATGCCGACCCTGTGGTCGAACCTGCACGAGGTGACCGGCGACCGCACGGCCAAGCAGGTCTGGTTCCCCGGCGACCACTGCGACGTCGGCGGCGGCCACGACCGCACCGGCCTGTCCGACGCCGCCCTGCGGTGGATGATCGACGAGTGCCGCGCGGCCGTGCCGGACCTGGTCTTCGACGACGCGATGTACCAGCAGATCGCGCCGGACGCCCGGGACGTGCTGCACAACTCGCTCCAGAGCGTGTACACGGTCCTGTGCCCGGCGCCGCGCGCCTTCCCGTTCATCACCGCCGGTTCCGCCGACATCGCCCCGTCCGCCGTCGACCGGCAGGCGACGCCGCCGATCACCACGGGCACCTACCGCGAAGGGCGCCGCCTCGAAGCCGGCGAGTCGGCGACGGTCGACGTCTACGCCGGGAAGCCGTGGAACTGGACGGGGATCTACCTCGAGCCCGGCGAGTACGAGTTCGGCGCCGAAGGGACCTGGCTGGACGGGAAGATCGCGCACCACCCGGACGGCACCGAGGCGGACGCCCGGCTGGACCTCCAGGACCTGCTGCAGGCGCTGGCGACGACATCGGCCTGGCTCCAGACCCAGCTCGCCCGGCTCAACGACGCCCAGGCCCGCTCCTTCGGCGGCCGCCGCTGCGAAGACGCGAAGTGGATGACGCTCATCGGTGCGGTGGCGGCCCGCGACCTCGACGCCCAGGACGTGCAGCAGCCGTACGAGGCGTTCCCGATCGGCGGCCGGCTGGAAAGGTGGACCAACCGGAAGCCGGGCTACTTCCACGCTTTCGCCAACGACAGCTGGCTGGGGTACTCGGGCAACCGAGGTTCGCTACGGCTGACCGTCAAGCGACTCGGCTGACCGCGCCGGCACCTTCTCCTCGACGTCGTGCAGCGGAACTCCCTTGCGGTCGCGCACGAAGAAGCTCGCCACCAGCCCGATCAGCGTCATGCCCGCCAGGTACGCGCACACCGAGTACACCGTGCCGGTGCTCGACTGCAGCGCCTCCGCGATCGTCGGGGCGAAGGCGCCGCCGAGCACCGCACCGATCGCGTACGACAACGCCGCGCCGCTGTACCGCACGCGCGTCGGATACATCTCCGCGTACAACGCCGCCTGGGGGCCGTAGGTGAACCCGAGGCCGACCGAGAACAACACCAGCGCAAGCACCAGCAGGCCCACGTTCGCCGTGTCGAGCAGGGCGAAGAACGGCACCATCCACACCAGCTGGACGGCGAAGCCGATGCGGTACACCGTGAGCCGGCCGAGACGGTCGGCGAGGTGGCCGCCCACCAGCGTGCTCACCAGCCACGCCACCGCCGAGATCATCACCGCGACCAGCACCGCGGACCGGTCCAGGTGCAGGTTCTTCGTCGCGTACGACTGCACGTACCCGCCGGTCGTCATGTAGCCCACGGCGTTGTTCGCCGCGAACAGCAGGGCGCCGAGGACGACGAGCGTCCCGTGGTGGCGCAGCAGCGGCACCAGCGGCAGGCTCGACCGGCCGCGCGTCCGGCGGACCTCCTCGAACACCGGGCTCTCCGCGACGCGGCTGCGGATCACGAACCCGGCGATGATGAGCACGAAGCTCAGCAGGAACGGGATGCGCCAGCCCCACGCCAGGAACTGCGCCGGCGTCGTGACCGCGGCCGCCAGCGCGAGCGCGCCGTTGGCCAGCAACAGCCCGACCGGCACGCCGATCTGCGGGAACGCGCCGTACAGCCCGCGCCGGTCGGCCGGGGCGTGCTCGACGGCGAGCAGGGCCGCGCCACCCCACTCGCCGCCCGCCGAGAGTCCCTGCACGATCCGCAGCAGCACCAGCAAGATCGGGGCCGCCACCCCGATCGACGCGGTCGTGGGCACCAGGCCGATCAGCACGGTCGAGACGCCCATCAGCAGCAGCGTCGCGATGAGCATCGCCCGCCGGCCGAGCCGGTCGCCCAGGTGCCCGGCGACGATCGCGCCGATCGGCCGGAAGAAGAAGCTGATGCCGACGGTCGCGAACGACAGGATCAGCGCGTCCTTCCCCAGCGCGGAGAAGTACTGCGTGGCGAAGACCAGCCCGGCCGAGATGGCGTAGACGAAGAAGTCGTACCACTCGATGGTCGTGCCGGCCATCGCGGCGAGGACGACCCGGCGGTGTTCACGATCGATGCCTCTCGCCATGACAGCTCCCTCGGTGCCTGCGGTGGGTGGCGAGGATCGTATATGGTTTCCGATATGATCGGCAAGCCCGTCAGGCCCAGGTGGTTGTCGCGACGAAGTCCTCGAACGACCGCGGCGGCCGGCCGAGAGCTCGCTCGACGCCGTCTTCGAGGTCGGCGCCCCGGCCGTCGCGGAGGTCCGTCAGCAGGCCGGTGAGCAGCCTTGCCACGTTTCCCGGGACGCCGTAAGCGGTTTGCCGCTCGATGAACGCTTCGGGGTCGACGTCGAGGTAGTCGATCTTCCGCCCGGCGGCCCGGGCGATCAGTTCGACCGCTTCGCCGAAGCCGACCGCCCGCGGACCGGTCAGTGCGTAGACCTCGCCGTGGTGCCGGTCGTCGGTCAACGCCGCCACGGCGACCTCGGCGATGTCCTCGGCGTCGACGAACGGAGTGCGTCCCTCCCCGGTCGGCAGGGTCAGCACGCCGTCGCGGATTCCTTGCGCCCACGGGCCTTCGCTGAAGTTCTGCGCGAACCAGTTCGGGTGCAGGATGGTCCAGCCGACACCGGATTCGCGGACGGCCCGCTCGGTCGCGTGCAGCGGATGGCCCTCCTCGCCGGCGCGCGGCGCGGACAGCAGCACCAGCCGCCGCGCCCCCGCCGCCACCGCTTCGGTCACGAACCGCGGGAGCCGTGGTCCGGCCCGCAAGTCGGGTTCGACCAGATAGACGGCCGTGACGCCGTCCAGTGCCCAGCTCGACGGATCGCCGAGGTCGAAACCGTTGCCGCGCGAAGCAATTCGGGCACGGTCGACGCGCTGGGCGACGCGGCGGCCGGTCTTGCCGGTGCCGCCGAGGATCAGGATGCTCATGCCTTCAGGCAACCGTGGATGCACGAGACGATCCATGGGAGAAAGTCGATGGTTCCTTTGTGATCGTCTAGGGTCGGTCCATGGACGTGCTGAGCGATCTGCTGCACCGGGCCCACGCCTCGGACGCGCTGGTCCGGCAGCTGATCCAGCGGCCGCCGTGGTCGCTGACCTTCGCGGACGCCCCGCCGCTGACCATGGTGGCCACGCTCGGCGGGCACGCGTTCCTCGGCCTCGGATCCGGGCCACCGGTTCGCCTGGCCGCCGGGGACATCGCGCTGATCAAGGTGCCCGGCTACACGATCGCCGACGACCCGGCCACCGCGCCCCAGGTCGTGATCCGGGGCGGGCGGAAATATCCGATCACCGGCACCGGAGAGGTGAGTCCCCGGGCGCCGCGCACCTACGGCGACGGTTCACCCGGTGCCACGACGATGTTGCGGGGCGCGTACGAACTCCACGGCGTCGTCGCCGGACGGCTGCTGGACATGCTCCCGCCGCTGGCCGTCGTGCCCGCCGGGCCGCGGACCGGGGCGGCTCTCGACCTGCTGGCCGCCGAAGTCGCCCGCGACGAGCCGGGCCAGGACGCCGTGCTGCGCCGTCTGCTGGACCTCGTGCTCGTGCTGGCCTTGCGGGCGTGGTGCGCCTCGGAAGCGCCGCCGGCCTGGTTCCGGGCGCTGGACGACGCCGGCGTCGGGGAAGCCCTGCGCCTGCTGCACGCCGAGCCCGCCCGCCGGTGGACGGTCGCGGCGCTGGCCGCCCGGGCCGGGCTGTCCCGGGCGGCGTTCGCCGCGCGGTTCGCGCACCTCGTCGGCGAGCCGCCGCTGACGTACCTCACGGGCTGGCGGATGACCTTGGCCGCGGATCTGTTGCGCGACACCGAAGACAGCGTCGCCGCGGTGGCGAAGGCGGTCGGCTACGAAGACCCGTTCGCCTTCAGCGTGGCGTTCAAACGCAACCGCGGCGCCAGCCCCTCGGACTGGCGCCGCGGTCGCGAGAACGTCATTTCGTGAGCGTCGCCGGGTCGCTCGTGCTCGGCCGGCCCGTCTCCCCGTGCCCCGCCGAGCGGCGCAGGAACTTCGCGTCACGGTCCGACGAAACCGAAACGTCGTACCAGTTGTTGCTGCGCCGCGTGTCCACGTGCTCGACGACCCGCGCACCGGGCCGCAGCTGGTGGGTCGACGAGCACCGCCCGTACGCGTCCGACACCGTCAGCCGCGCCGTCGTGGTGCCGCTGTTGGTCAGGACCAGCGTCAGTTCCCCGCCTTCCTGGCGCACACTCACCTCAGGCCCGGCGACGCCGCCGCGGAACTGCCGCACGAACCCGTTGGGCCCGTAGACCGTGTAGTCGTAAGCCCCGGAAGCGGGCAAGGCGGCCGACAGGGACTTGCCGGCGCCGGCCGTGTACGTCCGCGGCTCACCCGACGGCGTCACGACGTAGAACGTCGCACCCGCGCGGCCGTGGTTGGCGAACGTGACGGTCAGAGTGCCGCCCGCCAGCCGGGCGTCCGCCGACAGGTCGTACGGCAGCGCCCGCGCCGGCCGCAGCCCGCGTTCCTGCTTCGGCAGCACGTTGTGGGCGGGCACCGCGGGCACGTAGTCCGGGTGCCGCACGCGGTCCGGCGGCTCGTAGCCGGCCGTGTCCGGCAGCGCGGGCACGCGCACGTCGGTGCGGGCGAAGTCGAACGCCGACGTCAGGTCGCCGCACACCGAGCGCCGCCACGCCGAGATGTTCGGCTCCTGCACGCCGAAGCGCCGTTCGAGGAACCGGATGATCGACGTGTGGTCGAACGTCTCCGAGCACACGTAGCCGCCCTTGCTCCACGGCGAGACCACGAGCATCGGGACGCGCTGGCCGAGCCCGTACGGGCCCGCCGGGTTCGACGCCGAGCCCGCGAAGATCTCCCCGGTCGTGTCCACAGTGGACTGTTCGGCCGTGGCGTACGGCGGGACCACGTGGTCGAAGAAGCCGTCGTTCTCGTCGTAGGTGATGAACAGTGCGGTCTTGCTCCAGACCTCCGGGTTCGACGTCAGCGCGTCGAGCACCTGCGCGATGTACCAGGCACCGTAGTTCGTCGGCCAGTTCGGGTGCTCGCAGAAGGCTTCCGGCGCGGTGATCCACGAAACCTGCGGCAGCTTCCCCGCCTTGACGTCGGCGCGCAGCTGGTCGAAGTAGCCGTCGCCCGCCTTCGCGTTCGTGCCGGTGCGGGCCTTTTCGTACAGCGCGTCACCGGGCTTGGCGTTGCGGTAGGAGTCGAAGTACAGCAACGAGTTGTCGCCGTAGTTGCCGCGGTAGGCGTCTTCGATCCAGCCCCAGCCGCCGGCGGCGTCGAGGCCGTCCCCGACGTCCTGGTAGATCTTCCAGGAGACCCCGGCCTTCTCGAGCCGCTCCGGGTAGGTCGTCCAGGAGTAGCCCTTCTCGTCGTTTCCGAGGACCGGGCCGCCGCCCTGGCCGTCGTTGCCCGTGTAGCCCGTCCACATGTAGTAGCGGTTCGGGTCGGTCGAGCCCATGAACGAGCAGTGGTAGGCGTCGCAGATCGTGAACGCGTCGGCCAGCGCGTAGTGGAACGGGATGTCCTCGCGCGTCAGGTACGCCATCGTGGTCGAGCCCTTCGCGGGCACCCACTTGTCGTACTTGCCGCCGTTCCACGCCGCGTGCGTGTCGTTCCAGCCGTGCGGCAGGTCCTGGATGAACTGCAGGCCCAGGTTGTCCGCTTCGGGGTGGAACGGCAAGATGTCGCGCTTGCCGTCCGACTGCGCCCAGACGGACTTGCCGGAAGCCGGCGTCGCCGGCCGCGGGTCGCCGAAGCCCCGGACGCCGCGCAGCGTGCCGAAGTAGTGGTCGAACGACCGGTTCTCCTGCATGAGGACCACGACGTGCTCGATGTCCGTCAAGGACCCGGTACGCCGGTGGGCGGGGATTTCGGCGGCGCGCGCGATGCTGGTCGAGAGGGCGGAAAGGGCGGCGGTGCCGCCGGCCAGCTGCAGGAAACGCCGTCGGTTGACGTCCGTCATGGGGACTCCGGGGGTGTCGTGGTGGAGAGCCGGGTCAGTATGTGCGGGACTTCGAGAACCTGTGCCGGGCCCGAGGCTAACGCCGGGCGAAACCCTGGTAAACGACTGCGGTCGGACATGATCTTGACACGAATACGGAAGTACGTACTAATGTAGTACTTCACTATGAACGACTTCGCCAAAGACCCCGACGACCGCCTCTACTCCCCCGACGTCCGCGGCGCGCTGGCCGAGTTCACCCGCGGCGAGGACACCGGCGTGCTCGAAGCCGCCGCGGCCGTCCGCACCGCCGCGCGGAGCCTCGACCAGCTGCGCTCCCACGGCACCGACAGCCGCGGCCTCAGCCCCGGCGCCCTCGACCTCCTCATCCGGCTCAGCGGCTCGCAAGCGAACATCAAGGACCTCGCCGCGTCCGCCGGGGTCAGCTCGCGCAACGTCACCGGCCTGGTCGACACCCTGGAGCGCGCCGGGCACGCGGTGCGGGTCCCCGACCCGCGCGACCGGCGGTCCGTGCTGGTCCGGATCACCGACGACGGCCGGACGTGGCTCGAGGAGTTCCGCCGTCCGTCGCAGCTGGCCATGGCGGCGCTCTTCCGCGGCTTCACCGCCGCCGAGACGACCCAGCTGCGGCACCTCTGCCTGCGCCTCGCCGAGAACCAGCAGCACCTCGCCCGCCACCTGGAGGCCCGATGACCACCCGCGACACCGTCCTGACGTACTCCCGCGCCCGCTTCGCCGGCGACGTGACCACCGCCGCCGCGCAGCTCGCCGGCACGTTCACGTTCCGCAGCCCGCTGATCGGCTCCGACGACGCCCGCGGCCACCTCGCCGGGCTCGGCGGGTTCGTCAGCGTGGTCACCGGCGTCGACATGCTCAGCGAGCTGTACGGCGAGTCGGAGGCCACGCTCGTGTACGACGTGCACACGGCGACGCCGGTCGGGACTCAGCGCACGGCCGAGCACTTCCGGCTGCGGGACGGGAAGATCACGGCAATCACGTTGATCTTCGACGCGACGCCGTGGCACCCGGTCATGGCGGCGGCCGGTCTCTGACAGCGGCGCCGGCGCGCGCCTTCCGCCGCGTCTCGGGCCGGCCGCGACGAGAGAGGAACAGCGGCACCCGCCCGACTGCCCGGATCATGGTCGCGGGCTGAGCTCGAACACGGGCGGGGCACCGCCGCGCCCGGAATACCCGGTTCGCGGCCCCGCAAACTCAGCCCGCGCGCAGTGCGTAACGGCGTTCGGCGTAGGCGAGGTCGTCCCGCCACAGGCGGGTCGCCGTGTGGCGCACTAGCGGGCGGATCGCCGGGGCCAGCTTCGCGGCGACGGCGAACCCGCGCCGCTCGGACGCCGCGATCGTCGCCTCGATGACCGCCGTGCGCGGGCGGCCGCCGGGGCCCGGGCCGAGCGGGGTCGCGTGCGTCTCGACGACGCTGCCGACGCCTTCGCCCTCGACGATGCGCATCACCACTGTGCGCGGCTCGGGGCAGGTGAACTCCGCCAGGACCGGGACGCCCCAGCGGCCGGCGAGCCGGAAGGTGACCTCCACGAGGAACCGGTCGTCGGCGTCGGCCACGTCGATCCCCTGCGGCGCTTCGAGCACCCGCAGGCGGCTGAACGAGTACGGGTGGAACCAGGCGCCGTGCCACGGGTCGAGGCGGTTCGCGACGACGTCCTCGGGTTCGCACGTCCCGGTCACCGTCGCGACGGCGTCGATGCGGGCCGCGCCACCGGGGCGGGCCGGCACCACCGGCTGCTCGGTCGGCGGCTCCCCGCCGACGCGGTCGAGGCGCGCCCAGACGAGCACGCCGTCATCGTGCGCCGGCACCGGTGACCACGTCCCGCGCTTCGAGCCGTCGATGCGCAGTCCGTGCCACCGGCAGACGAGACCGCCGCCGTCGACCCGCGCGTCGGCGAGCGGCGCGCCCAGGTGCGGGCAGGCACCCGGCCCGATCCGGACTTCGCCGTGACCGTCGCGCCACGCGACGAGCTCCCGGCCGCCCACGGTGACGCCGAAGGGCCGGTCGGCGCGCACCTCCCGGCTCGCCCCGATGACGAACCAGTTGCCGGACGGCCGGGCCGAGGCGCGCTTGCCCGCCGCTTCGATCAGCGCGGGCGAGCAGTCGCGGTAGGTCGGTTCCTGCTTGGCCCACCGGGGTTCGGCGAACGGCTGGACGGGCCAGCGTCGCGGCCACCCCGCGGCGATCCGGCGGGTGACGTTCATCGGTCCATCGTGGCCGATCCGCATCGCACCCGCAACGCAGCGGGCTTTCTTGTCCACCGAGCGAATCCACGTTTACGTCAGTACAGTCCGGGTAACAGCGGAGGAGTTCCGGCGTGGTCGTCGACCCTCGCCGAGTCTGCGCATCGATTGTGCATCGCGACACGGCGAGAGGAGTCCGATGACGGCGCTTCCCACCGACGGTGCCGCCGGATCAGTGGCGTGGCTCGACGCGTTGCGCCGGCGGTGCGGGAATGACGTCCACGCCTTCGTCACCGAGCGGGTGCGGGAGCACTTCACCGGACACGCGGCGGACACCCCGGCCCCCACCGTCCTGCCGGAGTTCGTCACCGGCGGCAAGTTCTTGCGCCCGATGTTCGCCTACACCGGCTGGCGCTGCGGCGGCCCCGAGAGCGCGGCCGCCCTGCGCGCCGCGGCCAGCCTGGAGCTGTTGCACTGCTTCGCGCTGGCCCAGGACGACGTCATGGACGGCTCGGCGCGGCGGCGCGGGCGGCCGTCGATGCACGTCCGTTTCACACGGTGGCACGAAGAGCAGGGACTGAGCGGACCGGCGGCCCGGTTCGGCGAATCCGCCGCGGTGCTGATGGGCGACCTGTTCCTCGTCTGGTCCGAGCAGCTGCTGCACGAAAGCGGGCTCGACGCCGGCGCCCTCGCCCGCGGCCGGCCGGTCTACGACCTGCTGCGGTCCGAACTCGCCGTGGGCCAGCTCGGCGACCTGGTGAACGACGCCCGCGCCCGGCCGTCCTGGGCCGACGTCCTCGACGTCATCCGCCGCAAGTCCGGCAACTACACCGTCCGCCGTCCCCTGGAGTTCGGCGCCGCCCTGGCCGGCTGCCCCGAAGACGTCATCACCGCGCTCGGCACGTACGGCGGCCTGCTCGGCGAAGCGTTCCAGTTCCGCGACGACCTGCTGGGCGTGTTCGGCGAACCGGCGGTCACCGGGAAGCCCGCGGGCGACGACCTGCGCGAGCGCAAGGCGTCCAGCGTGGTCGTGCTCGCGCAGGACCTGGCCGACCGCCGGCAGCGCGCCGAGCTCACCGGCCTGCTCGCCCTGGACGAGGTGGACACTGGCGCCGTCGCCCGCTGGCGGGAGCTGATCACCGCGACCGGCGCGCGCGACCAGCTGGAGAAGTTCATCGACGACCGCGTCCGCCGCGCCCTCGAAGCGATCGACCTGGTTTCCCTGCCGCGGCAAGCGGCTTCCGCGCTCACGGTCCTCGCGAACCGCTGCACCGAGCGCGTCCGATGAGGACGGTCACCGGGCGCACCGACCGCGTCGTGGTGGTCGGGGCCGGGCTGGCCGGGCTGTCCGCCGCGCTGCACCTGGCGGGCCGGGGCCGGCACGTCACCGTCGTGGAACGCGATCCCGGCCCGGGCGGCCGGACCGGCCGGGTGGTGACCGGCGGCTACCACCTCGACACCGGGCCGACCGTGCTGACCATGCCTCTGATCCTCGCCGAGACGTTCGCCGCGGCCGGCGCGGAGCTGGCCGACCACCTCCGGCTGACGCGGCTCGACCCGGCCTACACCGCGCGCTTCGCCGACGGTTCGGTGCTGCCGGTGCACGCCGACGCGGACCGCATGACCGACGCCGTCCGCGAGTTCGCCGGCCCGGACGAAGCGGCCGGGTACCGGCGGCTGCGCGCGTGGCTGACCCGGCTGTACGCGGCGGAGTTCGACCGGTTCGTCGCGAGCAACATCGACTCGCCGCTCGGCCTGGTCTCGGGCGACCTCGCCCGGCTCGTCGCGCTCGGCGGTTTCCGGCGCCTGGACCGGAAGATCGGCGCGTTCCTGCGCGACGAGCGCCTCAAGCGGGTCTTCACCTTCCAGGCGCTCTACGCCGGCGAGTCGCCGATGCGGGCGCTCGCGCTGTACGCGGTCATCTCCTACATGGACACCGTCGGCGGCGTGTACTTCCCCGAAGGCGGGATGGCGGCGGTGCCCCGGGCCATGGCCCGCGTCGCGGAAGAGGTCGGAGTGGAGTTCCGGTTCGGCGAGGCGGCGACGGCGCTCGAACGCCGGGGCGCGCGGATCACGGCCGTCCTCTGCGGTGCCGAACGCATCCCCGGCGACGCCGTCGTCCTGACCACGGAACCGCACGAGAGCTATCGGCTGCTGGGTCGCGCACCGCGCCGCCCGATCCCGTTGCGCCCGGCGCCGTCGGCGCTGGTGCTGCACGCGGGCGGCCCCGGGGACTGGCCGGTGGGGCACCACACGATTTCGTTCGGCCACGGCTGGGCGTCGACCTTCCACGAGCTCATCACCGAGGGCAGCCGGATGAGCGACCCGTCCCTGCTGATCACCCGCCCGACGGCGACCGACCCCGGGCTGGCCCCGGCCGGACGGCAACTGTTCTCGATCCTGGCCCCGGTCCCGAACCTCCGGCGGGGACCACGGGACTGGGACAGCGAGGCGGAACCGTACGCCAAGGAGATCCTCGACCACGTCCGCGCCGACCTGCTGCCCGGCTTCGAACCCGAGGCGTGGCACGTCCTCGGCCCGGCCGACTGGGCGCGCCGCGGGATGGTCGCGGGCACGCCGTTCAGCTACGCCCATTCGTTCGTCCAAACGGGACCGTTCCGGCCCCGGAACCTCCCGCCGGGCACGGAAAACGTCGTGCTCGCGGGCGGCGGGACGGTACCCGGGGTCGGCGTGCCCACCGTGCTGCTCTCCGGGCGGCTCGCCGCCGACCGGATCACCGGGGCAGGAACCCGATGACCCGCCGCGAGCTCGACGCCGCCGGCATCACCCGCTCCGAGCTGCGCCAGGCGTACGCGCGGTGTCGCGAACTCAACGCGCGACACGGCCGCACCTACTTCCTCGCCACCCGCATGCTCACCCCCGCGCAGCGCCCCGCCGTCCACGCCCTCTACGGGTTCGCCCGGCGCCTCGACGACCTCGTCGACGAACCGGAACCCGGCGCCACGCCCGACGCGATCGCTTCGACCCTGCTCGACGTCGAAGACGAGTTCCTCAAGGAGCTCGCCGCCGGGCACAGCGACGATCCGCTGCGCACCGCCGTGATCGACACCGCGACCCGGTACGCGATTCCGGAGCCGTACTTCCGGGCGTTCTTCGCCTCGATGCGGATGGACCTCACCGTGACCGGCTACCCGACCCGCGCCGCGCTCGACGAGTACGTGCACGGTTCGGCCGAGGTCATCGGGCTGCAGGTGCTGCCCATCCTCGGCACCGTCGTCCCGCGCGCGGAGGCCGCGCCGCGCGCCGCCGCGCTCGGCAAGGCCTTCCAGCTGACCAACTTCCTGCGGGACGTCGCCGAGGACCTCGGCCGCGGCCGGGTCTACCTGCCCGCCGACGAGCTCGCCGCGGCCGGCGTCGACCACGACCGGCTCGCTTGGTGCGTCCGCACCCGCCGGATCGACCCGCCGGTGCGGCGGGCGCTCGCCGACCAGGTCGCGGCCACCCGCCGCGTCTACGCCGAGGCCCACCCGGGCATCGCCATGCTGCACCCGGTGTCGCGGCCGTGCGTCGCGACCGCGTACGTCCTCTATGGAGGGATCCTCGACCGCATCGAAGCCGCCGGCTTCAACGTCTTCGCCGGCCGGGCCCGCGTGCCCCGCCACCGGCGGCTGGTCGCGGCCTGCGACGCGCTCGTGCGGGCGCAGTGGGCCCGGCGCCGGCACCCGGCGGTGACCTGACGTGGGGCGCGGGGAGTACCTGCTCGTCCTCGGCGCGTGCGTCCTGGTGACGCTGCCGCTGGAGCTGGCCGGCGCCCGGGTGTACCGCCGCCCGGGGCGGCTGGCGCGCGCGGTGCTGCCGGTGGCCCTGGTGTTCCTGGTGTGGGACGCGCTGGCGATCGCCGCCGGCGTCTGGGACTTCGACCCGGCGTTCGTCACCGGGCTGGGCCTGCCGTTCGGGATCCCGCTCGAAGAGGTGCTCTTCTTCGTCGTGGTCCCGATCTGCGGGGTCCTGACGTACGAGGCGGTCGGCCTGACCGGGCAGCTGGTGCGGCGGCTGACCCGGCCGCTGCTCGACCGGCGGCGGGTGCGGCGCTGATGCCTTGGGGCTACACGGTTCCCGCGGTCGCCGCCGTGCTCGCGGTGGTCGCGGCGGAGGTGCTCCTCCTGCGCACCGGGCTGTTCCGGCGGGGCACGTACTGGGTCACGATGGTGATCGTCGTGGCGTTCCAGATCCCGGTCGACGGCTGGCTGACCAAGCTGTCCGCGCCGATCGTCCGCTACTCCCCCGCCGGCATCACCGGCTGGCGGTTCCCGTGGGACATCCCGGTGGAGGACTTCCTGTTCGGCTACGCCCTCGTCACCGCGGTCCTGCTCCTGTGGGAACGCGGCAAGTCGCGAAAGGACAGTGCGTGAAGGACAACGGCCTGCCCCGGGCCGAGGTGCCCGGGGCGTTCGACCACGGCGCCGCGTCGTACGACCGGCTCGTCGGGCTGAACCCCGGCTACCACCGCGACCTCCGCCTCTCGGCGCGCCGGCTCATCCGGCCGGGCCGGACCGGGTTGCGGATCCTCGACGCCGGGTGCGGCACGGGCGCGTCGACGGCCGCGCTGCTGAAGATCGCCCCGGACGCGCGCGTCACCGCGATCGACGCGTCGGGCGCGATGCTCAGCCAGGCCCGCGCGAAGTGCTGGCCGTCCACAGTGGACTTCCGGCACACCCCGGTCGAGGAACCACCCGAAGGCCCGTTCGACGCGGTCTTCGCCGCCTACCTGCTGCGCAACGTCGCCGACCCCGACGCCACCCTGCGGGCCCTACGCGGGTTGCTGCGCCCCGGCGGGCACCTCGCCCTGCACGAGTACTCCGTCCGCGACTCGCGCCGCGCCCGCTGGGTGTGGAACGCGGTGTGCGGTGCGATCGTCATCCCGCTCGGCCGGGTCACCACCGGCGACGCCACGCTCTACCGGCACCTGCGCCGCAGCGTCGTGGCCTTCGACGGCGTCGGCGATCTCTGCGACCGGCTGACCCGCGCCGGGTTCACCGACGTCCGCACCGGCACGATGCCGGGCTGGTCGCGCGGGATCGTCCACACGGTCCTGGGCACGGCGCCGTGATCGCCGGACGCGACCGCCGGGCCGAAACCCACCCCGCACCCGGCGGGCTCACCGACGCCGGGTTGCTCGGCCGCCGTCCGCGCGCGGCCGTCGTCGGGGGCGGCATCGCCGGGCTCACCGCGGCGACCGGCCTCGCCGAACGCGGGGCCGACGTCACGGTGTTCGAGCGGGAGGACTACCTGGGCGGCCGGGCCGGCGGCTGGGCCGAGCGGCTGCCGGACGGCACCGGCGTCACGATGAGCCGCGGCTTCCACGCGTTCTTCCGGCAGTACTACAACCTGCGGGCCCTGCTCTCGCGCACCGACCCGGGCCTCGACCGGCTCGTCCCGGTACCCGACTACCCGCTGCTCGACCCGCACGGGCGCACCGACACGTTCGCCGGGCTGCCGCGGACACCGCCGTTGAACGCGTTGGCGTTCGCCTTGCGCAGCCCGACCTTCCGCGCCCGCGACCTGCTGCGCCTCGACGGGAGGCAGGCGCTGCCGCTGGCGACCGTCAGCGTCCCCCGCGTCTACGAGCAGCTCGACCACCTCGACGCGGCATCGTTCCTCGGCGCGATCAACTTCCCGGAAGCGGCCCGGCACCTGGCGTTCGAGGTGTTCTCGCGCAGCTTCTTCGCCGACCCGGGCGAGCTTTCGGCGGCCGAACTGGCGACGATGTTCCACCTCTATTTCCTGGGTTCCTCCGAAGGACTGCTCTTCGACGTCCCCGCCGAGCCGTTCCCGCAGGCGCTGTGGAACCCGTTGGGCGACTACCTTTCCGGGCGGCGCGCCGACATCCGGTGCGGGACGGCCATCTCTCGTATCTCCCGCGACGCCGACGGGTTCCGGGTCGACGGCTCGCGGTTCGACGCCGTCGTGCTCGCCTGCGACGTCGCGGGTCTGCGCCGGATCGTCGCGGCGTCCCCCGGCCTGGGCACGCCGTCGTGGCGGGCGGCGATCGAAGGACTGCGCACGGCGCCCCCGTTCGTCGTCCGGCGGCTGTGGCTCGACCGGCCGGTCGCCGCGCACCGGCCGGCCTTCCTGGGCACGGGCGGCCTGCCGCCGCTGGACAACATCAGCGTCCTCGACCGGTACGAGGGCGAGGCCCGCCGCTGGGCCGGGCGCACCGGGGGGTCGGTGGTCGAGTTGCACGCGTACGCGTCCGACGGCGTGGGCCTGGACAAGCGGCTGCACGAGCTCTACCCGGAGACGGCCGATGCCCGCGTGCTGGGCGAGCTCACGGTGACGCGGGAGGACTGCCCGCTGTTCCCGGTGGGCGGGTTCTTTTCGCGGCCGGGCGTCGCGACGCCGGAGCCGGGGCTGGTCCTGGCGGGCGACGCGATCCGGATCGACCTCCCGGTGGCGTTGATGGAACGCGCGGCGACAACGGGCTGGGCGGCGGCGAACGAGCTGCTGACGGGCTGGGGTGTGGCCGGGCACCCGCTGCGCTCGGTCCCGAACCGCGGCCGCCTCCGCTGGCTGGACCGTTGGGTGGCCGGATCACGGCTTCCGCGATGACATGAAAGGGTCGTTCATGTCGGCTGACGACATGAACGACCCTTTCATGACGGTCGGGCAGGTCCGTCAGAGCCGCGAGACCTGGTAGTGGGCGATCAGCCAGGCGTCCCCGACCCGGCGCACGATCACACCGAGGTGCACCGAAATCGTCGGCCGGTCGGTGAAGGCGAAGTCCACGCTCGAATACCCGAGGAGCACGTCCTCGGCCAGCCGGCGGGTCTCGAAGATCCGGTACTCCGCCGTCATGCCGAGCGGCTGGGAGCCGTAGTACGCGGCCACGCCGTCCCGGCCCACGCTGTACGGGTGCAGGCCCTGGAAGATCGCGTCTTCGGTGAAGGACGCCGCGACCCGCTCGGGATCGTGCGCGTCGACCGCGGACTTCCACGCGTCCAGTACTCCGGTGAGGATGTCCATGACGGTCAGTGTCCCGCGCTCTGGCCGCCGTCGACGTGCAGGATCTCGCCCGTGACGAACGGCGCGCCCTCGAGGTAGACGACCGCGTCGACGATGTCGCCGGTGTCGCCGATCCGCCCGAGGGGGTGCAGGCCCGCGAGCGCGTCGTGCGTCGACTCCGGGTGCATCGGGGTGCGGATGATGCCGGGCGACACGGCGTTCACGCGGACACCCCGCGTGGCGTACTCGATCGCGAGGGACTTCGTGACCGCGTTCAGGCCGCCCTTGGTCAGCGACGCCAGCGCCGAGGGCACCGCGCTGTTCGCGTGGTCGGTGAGGCTCGTCGTGATGTTGACGACGTGCCCGCCGCCGACCTCCAGCATCGCGGCGATCGCGCGCTGGGTGACTTCGAAGAAGCCGCGCAGGTTGACGCCGGTCACGAGGTCGAAGTCGTCGCCGGTGTACTCGGTGAACGGCTTCGCGACGAAGACGCCGGCGTTGTTCACCAGCGCGTCCACGCGGCCGAACGTCGCCAGCGCCTGGTCGATCACGCGGGCGCCGACAGCCGGGTCGGCGATGTCGCCCGCGACGGCCAGGATCCCGGCGTCACCCGACGGGGCGATGGACCGCGAGTTCGCGACCACGGCGTAGCCGAGCTTGCGGTACGCCTCGACCACGGCCGCGCCGATGCCCTGTGAAGCGCCGGTGACGACCGCGACCTTCTGGGTGTTCATGGTTCCTCCTGGTGGGGTGGGCTTCCTGAGCCGAGGATGTGCCCGCCGGAACCGGTTCGCCACGACCGCTTCGCTCTCAGCTGGAAGGCCCGGACTCTCACCGCACTAAGCTCCCGGTATGGAGCTACGCCAGCTTCGGTATTTCGTGGCCGTCGCCACAGAGCTGAACTTCGGCCGGGCCGCGGAGCGGTTGCGCATCGCGGGGCCTTCGCTGTCCCAGCAGATCAAGGCGCTCGAACGCGACCTCGGTGTCCGCCTCTTCGACCGCGACCGCCGCTCCGTGACGCTCACCGAGTGCGGCGAGTCGCTGCTGCCGCGGGTCCGCGCGCTGCTGGAGCAGGCTGACGAGCTGCGCCGCTCGGCCGCGGGGATCGCCGCCCGCGAGCCGGTGCGGCTGGGGTACGTCAACTGGCACCCCGCCGACCTGCTCGACCGCGTCGCGGGTGTCGCCCACCTGCACGTCGACACGTGGGTGCTGCCCTCGCACGCCCAGCTGCGCCGGGTCGCCGACCAGAGCATCGACCTGGCGATCTGCTGGGCGCGGGCCGCCGACCTGGCCGAACACGACCTGGAAGCCCACCTGCTCGGCGCCGACCGCCTGCACGCGATCGGCGCCGGCACCGCCGAGGTGGCGGCGAAGGACGTCGTCGTGCTCGTCGACGCCGACACCGCGAGCTGGGCGTCGTGGAACGGCTACGCCGAGGAGTTCGCGAGAGTCACCGGCGCCCAGGTCGTGCACACCCACGACGGCGGCGTCACCGGTCCGGCGTTCTTCGACCACGTCCGCCGGCTGCGGCGCCCGGTGCTCAACTCGCCGAAGGGCCAGACGACGCCGGTCCCGCCGGACCTCGCGCGCCGGCCGGTGACCGGCCCGGCGCCGCTGTGGACGTGGTCGCTGGTGTCCCGCCGCGACGAAACCCGCGCGACGGTCCTGGCGACGATCGAGGCACTGGCCAAGGACGTCGACCCGCTGGACCTCGACACCGGGTGGGTCCCCGCGGACGACCCGCACGCGGCGCTCAGCCGAACGCCCGCACCGCCACGGCCTGCCAGTCTTCCCACGTCTTCAGCCGGGCCTGGTACTCCTCGGTGACCGCCGGCAGGGACTTGCCGAGGAACATCCGCAGGGGCGGGTCGGCGGCGTCGACGAGTTCGAGGACCGCGGCCCGGGTGGCGTGCGGGTCGCCGACGTCCCAGTGCCCTTCACCGGCCTCCGGGTAGTCCGGGTTCGGGATGCTCCGGCGCGAGCCCACGTCCAGCCAGTCCGTCGCATACGGACCCGGCTCCAGGTTGGTCACGTGGATGCCGAACTCCGCGACCTCCTGGGCGAGGGACTGGGAAAGGCCTTCCAGCGCCCACTTCGACGCGTGGTAGGCGCCGATGCCCGGGAACGCGACGACGCCGCCCTCGCTGGTGACCTGGATGATGTGCCCGCGGCGCTGCGCCCGCAGGATCGGCAGCGCCGCCTGCGTGACCCAGAGCGCGCCGAAGAAGTTCGTCTCGAGCTGGGCGCGGACGTCGTCTTCGCTCAGCTCCTCGACCCGGCCGAAGTGGCCGTAGCCGGCGTTGTTGACCACGACGTCCAGGCCGCCGAAGTGGTCCGCGGCGCGCCGGACCGCGGCGAACGCGGCCTCGCGGTCGGTGACGTCGAGCTCGAGCGGGAGGACCGCGTCGCCGTACCGCCGCACGAGGTCGTCGAGCCGAGCGGGGGTGCGTGCGGTCGCCGCGACCCGGTCGCCGCGGTCGAGGGCGGCCTCGGCCCAGTGGCGGCCGAAGCCCTTCGAGGATCCTGTGATGAACCAGATCATGCTTCCATGCTGAGCTTCTCGAGGCATGAGCACCAGCGATGTCTTCGCACATCTGCTGTGCGTATCACTCATGGCTAGGCTGGCGGCATGGCAGAAGTGACGCTGACCGGCCTGCGGGTGATCCGCGAAGTGGCGGCCACGGGCTCGTTCACCGCGGCGGCCGCGTCGCTCGGGTACACGCAGTCGGCCATCTCGCGGCAGGTGGCGATGATGGAAGCCGCCGCCGGCACGGCCTTGTTCGAGCGGCACGCCCGCGGGGTGCGGCCGAGCCCCGCCGGGGCACTGCTGGCCCGGCACGCGACCACCGCGCTGGCGGTCGTCGACACCGCGGAGCAGGAATTGGCCGGCCTGCGCGACCGGCTGGCGGGGCGCCTGTCGATCGGCGCCTTCCCGGCCGCGACGGCGGTCCTGGTCCCCCGGGCGCTCGCCGTCCTGCGCACCCGGCACCCCGGGCTGGCCGTCACGCTCGAGGAAGGCGCGACCCCGGCGCTGCTCGCCCGGCTCCGCGGCGGGCGCACCGAGGTCGTGGTGATCGGGGTCGGCGACGGGCTGCCCGGTTACGACCTCGCCGGCCTGCACCAGGACGTCCTGACCGAGGACGACCTGCGCGTCGCCGTCCCGGCCGGGCACCGGCTCGCCCACCGGCGGCCGGTGGACGTCGCGGACTTGCGTGACGAGACATGGATCGTCGGCCGCGGCGGGCGTGGAGAGCCGCAGTTCGGCGCGTGGCCGACGCTGGAGGAGCCCCGCGTCGGCCACGCCGTCCGCAACTGGACGACCCGGCTGGGGATGGTGGCGGCGGGGCTGGGGATCGCGCTGCTGCCGGGGGTGGCGGCCGCGTCCGTGCCGGCCGGGGTCGCGGTCGTCCCCGTCGAGGACCCGGCGTGGCGCGGCCGGGCCGCGGTCGTGGTCACCCGGCCGGGCCGTTCGGCGGGCGCCACCGCGGTGGTCGACGCCCTCCGGGAGCAGGCGGCCGAGCTGCGCGGCTGAGCACCACCGGGGGAAGAAACCTGCCCTCCCGGGACTGCTGCTGTGCACGTCGTACGTCAGGTGGTAGTCCGCGCCCGGCAAGGCGTTGAAGAACGCCGTCAGCGTGCCGATGCCCGCCTGCGAGTCCGTGACGGTGACCGAGCCGAGGGTGCCGTCCTTGCCCCGTCCTGGTCGACAAAGGGACCGGCGGCCGCCCCCAGATACACGCTCAGCGGCGGACCAGCACCGCGGTCGCGGCGATGCCGGCCACCACGACGGCCGCCAGCGCCAGCATGCTGATTCCCATGCCGTGCGCGAAAGCCGCGCGCGCGGCCGCCGCCAGGTCCGCGCCGCCCGGACCCGCTGCCACCGCGAGCGCGCCCGCCAGCGAACCTTCCGCCGCTTCGCGCGCGGGCGGTGCCAGCAACGCCGTCGCCGAGCGGACCGAATCCGTGTAGCCGGCGGAAAGCACGCTGCCCACGAGCGCGATCCCCAGTGCCGCCCCGACTTCGCGCGTCGCGTCGTTGACCGCCGAGGCCACGCCGTACTGCGACGGCGCCACGTTGTCGAGGATCGCGCTCGTCGCGGCCGGGGCCGTCACCCCGATCCCCGCGCCCAGCACGCATACCGCGATCGCCAAGGTGGCGTACCCGCTCCCGGCGTCCAGCTGTCCGATGAGGACCATGCCGATGACGACGACGGCGAGCCCGGCACACGTCACCGCACGCAACCCGAACCGGCGGACCAGCGGCGCCGAGGCCAGCGACAGCGGGAACAACGACACCGCGACGGGCCACAGCGCCAGCCCCGACTTCAGCGCCGAATACCCCTGCACCAGCTGGAGGTACTGCGCCAGCGCGTAGAACATCCCGAACGCGGCGGTGAACTGCACGGTCACCGAAACCGAGCCGGCCGCGAAGGCCGCGTTGCCGAACAGCCGGACGTCCAGAAGCGGGGACGTGCACCGCAGCTCGTACCCGACGAACAGCGCGCCGAGCACCAGCCCGCCCGCGATGGACCCGAGGACGAGCGCGTTGTCCCAGCCGAGATCGGCGACGCGCAGGATGCCGAACACCACCGCCCCGATCGCCAGGGCGCCGAGGGCCGCGCCGACGACGTCGAAGGGGTGCGGACGGCGGTCGCGCGACGTCGGCACCGTCAGGCTCGCGGCCACCAGGACCACCGACAGCACCGCCGGCCCGAGGAACACCGAATGCCACGCGAAGTGCTGCAGCAGCACCCCGGCCAGCACGAGCCCGCCGAGCCCGCCGACGCCGGCCACCGCGGCCCAGGTCCCGATGGCCCGGCCGCGCCGCTCCGGCGGGAAGCTCGCCGTGATGATCGACAGCGTGGCCGGCATGATCATCGCCGCGCCGAGCCCGGTGACCGCCCGGGCCGCGATGATCCACGACGACGTGTCGAGGAACACCGGCGCGGCGCATCCGAAGGCGAACACCAGCAGGCCCGCGACGAGCACGCCGCGACGCCCGTGCCGGTCGCCCAGCGCGCCGGCGGGCAGCACCAGCGCGGCCAGCACGAGCGTGTAGACGTCGACGATCCAGGTCTGTTCGGCCTGGCTCGCGCCGGTGTCGGCGGCCAGCGCGGGCAGCGCCGCGTTCACGATCGTCACCATGGCGATCACCAGGCCGACCGCCGTGCACATCACGCCGACCGTCCACGCGCGACGGCCGGTCGACAGCACGAACCCGTCGGCGGCATCGAGCTCCGCCCGCATGCACCTCGCCCCTCTTCCGCGGCACCGGTTTCCCCCGACGCTACGTCCGGATTCCGAGACTCACGGCCGGTCCCGGTCTCGGTTCCGCCGGTCTCGGTGGCGCTCCGCCGGCGCGGCACCCGGCCGCGGTCACCCGTTCGTGGCGAACGGGCGGGGACGACACTGGGCGGACCGCCGCGTTCGAAGGGACCCCGATGACCGCCTCGCCGACCGACCCGCCGCTCGTCCGCCAGCTCGGCCTGCACGAGCTCCTCACCGGCCGCGGCTGGCACCTCGACGGCGAACGCGACCCCGGCGACCCCGGTTTCACGGACGACCCGCGGTGCGGCTGGCACTACCCGGCGACGTTCGGCGGCCGGCCGATCAACACGATCGACTTCGTCACGCCCGCCCGCCTGCAGTGCTACTTCGCGTTCGATCGCCGGGGCGACGAGGTGGTCGGGATCCTCCCGGCCGGGAACAAGCGCCGCAACGGGTGTCCCGAGCACGACACGGAAGAGCAGTACTTCCCGTACGCCGCCGACGGCGGCATCGACCTCGGCCGGCTCGGCGCCGAGCTGGACGCCCTCGAGCCCCGGGCGCGGGAACTCGACGCGCGGGCGGTCATCGAGTGCCTGTTCTTCGGACCCTGCGCCGTCAGCTCGCGCGAGGCCTGAGCACGTCCTCGACGAGCAGGCCAGCGCGCGGTTCCTGGACCGCTTTGGCGAGCCCGTGCCGTGAAAGTGCCCGTTCGAGTCGACATGCCGTCACGCCGGCTGCTACCTTGGCTTCATTAGCCGAATGGCTAACGAAAGCGAGGTGAGGTCATGGCCGACACGGTCCTGGTCACCGGGGGCACGGGCTACGTCGCGGGCTGGTGCGTCGCGCGGCTGCTGGACGACGGCTACGACGTGCGCACCACGGTCCGCGACGCGAGCCGGGCCGATCGGGTCCGGCGGGCCGTGGCGACGGTGTCGCCGCGGGCGGACCGGCTGGAGTTCGCGGTCGCGGACCTGACCTCCGACGACGGTTGGAAGGAAGCCGCCGACGGCTGCGCGTACGTGCTGCACGTCGCGTCCCCGCTGGCCGGCGCGGACCTGCTCGGCCCGGCCCGCGACGGCACCCTGCGCGTCCTGCGGGCCGCCGCGGCGGCCGGGGTGCGGCGGGTGGTGATGACGTCGGCGGCCAACACGGCGAGCCCGTCGTCCTACGCGACCGACGGCGTCACCGACGAGACACTGTGGACAGACCTCGACCCGCCGGGCCTGCCCGCGTACCGCCGGGCCAAGACGGCCGCCGAGCGCGCGGCGTGGGAGTTCATGGCCACCGAGGACTCGATGACCCTGGCGACGATCCTGCCGGGCGCGGTGTTCGGCCCGATCCTGTCCGCGGACACAAGGGGTTCGACGCGGATCATCGCGCGGCTGCTCGCGGGTTCGGTGGCGGGCACGCCGCGGATCGGGCTCGAGGTGGTGGACGTCCGCGACCTGGCCGACGTCCACGTCCGCGCGATGACGGCTCCTGCGGCGGCCGGCGAGCGGTTCCTGGCGACCGGTGAGTTCCTGTGGATGCGAGACATCGCTTCGGCTTTGCGCGAGGGCTTGGGCGAGGAGGCCCGCAGGTCCCGACGCGGCAGCTGCCGGACATCGTGGTGCGGGTGGCGGCGTTGTTCGACCGTTCGCTGCGCGACATCATGCCGGGGCTGGGACGGCGCAACCGGCACAGCATCGAGAAGGCCAGGTCGGTGCTCGGGTGGTCGCCGCGGCCCGCGCGGACGAGCGTCGTGGACTGCGGCCGGAGCCTGCTCGAGCACGACGCCGTGGGGTAGCACTGGGTAGGCTTCCGGGGTGAGCGACGAGGAAACCCAGGGCCCGCTGGCCGAGCGGATCGGGCAGCGGATCGGCGCGCTGTCGGCCGCCGAGCGGCGGGTGGCCGAATACCTGTGGAAGCACCCCGGGATGATCGTGCTGTCGACCGCCGGGGAGCTCGGGGAGCTGAGCGGCACCAGCGACGCCACCGTCATCCGCACGGTGAAGTCCCTCGGCTATTCGGGCCTGCCCGAGCTCAAGCGCGCGGTGGGGCGGCACGTCGTGTCGGACACGCCCGCCACCCGCCTGCGGCACCGGGTCGAGGAGGCCGGCGACGACACCGCCTCCCAGCTCGACCAGCTGCTCGCCGAGTCCGTCGACCGCCTCACCGAAACCCGGCGGCTGCTCACCGAGCCCGCCTTCACCCAGGCGGTCGACCTGCTCGCCGGCGCGCGCGAAGTGCTCGCCTACGGCTTGGGCATTTCGGAGCTCCCGATGCGCTACCTCGCGACACGGCTCCAGCGCCTCGGCCGGCGGGCGCGCAGCACCTCGGCGACGGGGTTCCGGCTCGCCGACGAGCTGCTGCCCTTGGAGCCGGGCGACGTCTTCGTGCTGAACGCCCCCGAACGCCTGCTGCCGGACATGACGACGGCGGTCCGCCACGCGCGCGCGGCCGGCGCGGGAGTCCTGCTGCTGACGGATTCCCTGGGGGCCACTTTGGACAGTCAGGTCGACGTGACGCTGCCGGCGGTGCGGTCCCCGACGGGGCTCACGCAGGAGGGTTTGAGCACGACGCTGGTGCTGGATTGCCTGCTGCTGGCGGTGGCGAAGCGGGACCCGGGTGCAGTGTCGGCGAACAACGAGCTGCTCGCCGCGCTGCGCGACCGGTTGGCGCCACGGGACATGCGCTCGCGACGCACGTGAGGCGGCTTTCCCCGTGTTTCCGGTGTCGCGAATGACTCATTGGGGGCGCCGGAGGTCGCGAATGGGTCATTCGCGACCTCGCCGAAATCCTGCCGGGGTGACGCGAGGCTGCGGCTTTCCACAGGGTGGCTTCGTGGTGGACAAACGCGCCGCTGCAAGGGCTTTTCGGCCGGTTTGTCGGCAGGCGCGGTTGACCTCCCGGATCGCGGCCAGCACGTGGGTCGAGTCGGTCCGGACCCGACCACGGGTCTTGAGCAGCCCTTTCTCCGCCGCGGCGGCCAGCACCAGGTCCAGGACCCGCTGCCCCGCATCCCCGGCAACCAGCCGGTCCCGGAACTCCGAGAGCACCGAATGATCAAACCCGGTGTCGGTCAGCTCCAGGCCCAGGGCGTACTTCCAGTCGATCCGGGCCGCGACCGCCTGCGCGGCCTGCCGATCCGAGAGGTCCTCGCCGTACTGCAGCAGCAGCAACATCGTCAGCATCGCCGGCGACAAACCGGGCTTGCCGCGAGCCGGGAACAGGTCCGCGAAGTCCGCGTCGGCGAACACCGGCCCGAGCGTGTCCCGTAACCGGAGGACCGGGCAGCCTTTCGGGAACGCCGCCCGCGCCACCCGGACCGTCTGCTCCGGAACCGGCCCCCACACCCCGGGACGCACCGACACCCTCGACCTCCACTCATCGAACCGACCATGACCACCCACATCATGCCGATCACCAGCAAAGATCAATTAACCAACAGCATCCAAGAGGAGGGCGGGGGCGGGGTGGGCCGCGCTCAGCGGCCCATCTCGATCGACCGGTCGCGCGCCGCCACTACCGCGGCCATCACCGCCGCGCGCAACGCCCTTCCCTCCAGCTCTCTCATCGCCGCGATCGTCGTGCCTCCCGGGCTGCACACCGCCGCGCGCAACCCCGCCGGGTCCGCGTCCGGGGCCCCCAGCATCCGGCCCGTGCCCTCCGCCGTCGTCAGGACCAGCTCCTCGGCCAGCGGCCGCGGCAGGCCCGCCAGCACGCCCGCGTCGATCATCGCCTCCGCCAGCAGCGCGAAGTACGCCGGGCCGCCGCCCGACAGCGCCGTCACCGCGTCCAGCTGGGACTCCGCCACCTCGATCACGCGCCCCAACGGAGCCAGCATCGTGCGTACGCGCTCGAGGTCCGCGGCGACCGTGTGCGCGCCGCCGCTGATCGCGATCGTCCCCAGGCCCACCGAGACCGGGAGGTTCGGCATCGTCCGCACCACCGCCGGTGCGCCCGGCAGGTGCGACTCGATGGTCGAAGCAGGTGTCCCGCCCACCGCCGACACGATCAGCTGCCCCGGCCGCACGTGCGGCGCCAGCGAATCCAGCAGCGCGGCGAAGTGGTACGGCTTCACGACGACGAAAACGGTGTCCGCCGAAGCCACCGCCGCCTCCAGCGGACTCACCGCAACCCCGTAGCGAGACTCCAAATACGAAGCCCGCGAAGGATTCTGCTCCACGACGGTGACCTCCGGAGCGAGCCCCGCCAGCAGGGCCTCGCCCATGTTCCCGCCGCCCACGATGGTCGTGCTCATCGCAGCACGAACCCCCTTCCCAGCTCGTCGTCCGGATCGAGGCTGAACGTGCACTCGCCGGTGGGGTAAGCGTTTCCCGACACCTCGGTGGCGACCGAGGAGCCGCCGGACAGGACCCGGCCGGTGAACCGGGTCCCGATGATCGAATCGTGCGTCAGCACCGCACCGGACGGAAGCCGCCCGTCCGCGGCCAGCAACGCGAGCCGCGCCGAAGTCCCCGAACCGCACGGCGACCGGTCGACCTGGCCGTCGGCGAAGATCGTGACACTGCGTTGGTGCGGCCCCGAGGGCGTGTCCCCGAGGTCGTCGTAGAAGATCGTGCCGTAGATCCCGCTCAACCGGCTGTCCGAATGCGACGCCCACGACGTCGAGTTCAGCGCGCCCTTGATCTCGCGCCCGGCGGCGATCAGCTCCGCGTAACAAGAAGGCGAAACCGTCAGCCCCACCGAAGAAGCCGGCACCGACGCGTAGATCGCCCCGCCGTAGCTGACGTCGACGCGCGCCGGGCCCGCGGGAATGTCCCGGCCGATCACGTACGCGTCGACGTTCCGGAAGGTCACTTCCCGCACGACGCCGGAAACGCACGTCACCACCGCCGTGACCCGGCCGGACGGCACGTCCATGACCACCTCGGTGACGCCGTCACGCGAAGCCGGGACCCGGCCCGTCCGCACCGCCCACGCGCCCAGCGCGATCGTGCCGTGCCCGCACGCCGTCGAATAGCCGTCCTTGTGCCAGAACAGGACGCCGAACTCGGCGCCGTCGTCGTTCGGCGGGACGAGGAAGCAGCCGTACATGTCGGCGTGCCCGCGCGGCTCCTGCACCAGCAGCTGCCGGACGGCGTCGATCTCCGCGGACGTCTGCGCGGCGGCCCGGCGTTCGAGCACGGTCGCGCCCGGGATCTCCGGCACTCCCGCCGTGACGATCCGGAAGGGCTCGCCGGCGGTGTGGTAGTCGGTCGTGGTGATCATCGCTCTCCCAGGATCGTGGTCAGCAGGCCCAGGTCGATGTTGCGACCGGAAACGACCAACACCACGGGCCGGTCGAGCGGCACGAGCCCGCCGCGCAACGCGGCCAGCGACGTCGCCGACGCACCCTCGGCCACGAGCCCGGCGGTCGTCACGAGCTCGCGGACCGACCGGCGGATCGCCGCCTCGGCCACCGCGACCATCGTCACCCCGCAGTCGCGCACGATCGTGGGCGTCAGCGACTCCGGTTCGAGGTTGCCGGCCAGCCCGTCCGCGATGGTCTCCCCCATCTCGACGGGCACCACCCGTCCGGCCGTCACCGCGGTCGACAGAGCGCGGCACGCCTCGGCTTCCACGCCGACGACGCGGACGTCCTGCGCCGCGCGACGAGCACCCAGCGCCACCCCGGAAAGCAGGCCGCCGGCGCCGGCCGGGACGACCACCGTGAAGTCTTCTTCCAGCACGCCGGCCACCTCGGTGAGGAGCGTGCTCTGCCCCGCGATGACGTGGGGGTCGTTGTAGGCGGAGACGTACTGCCCGGGAAGCGCGAGTGCGTGCCGCTCCGCGCCGTCGAAGTCCTCGCCCGCCAGGACGAGGTCGATCGGGTACCGCCGCAGAGCCTCGACCTTCACGGCGGCCGCCGTCTTCGGCACCACCACGGTCGCGTCGCCCGACAACAGCCGGGTCCCGTAAGCGATCCCGAGCGCGTGGTTGCCCGCCGACGCCGTCACGACCGGCTTGCCCGCGTACGCGGTGAGAGCCGCCAGCGCGCCCCGGATCTTGAAGGCGCCGATCGGCTGGGCGCCGTCGTACTTCAGGTACACCGGGACGTCGAGCCCGGCCTGCGGGTACGGGATCAGCGGGGTCGGCGGCAGGTGCCGGGACACGACTTCCCAGGCCTGGTCGAGGACGGCGGCGTCAAGCACGGGCGGTCCCCTTCGCGGGCGGCAGCTCCGTCGGGCCCGAGTTGCAGTTCACCCGGTGCTCCAGGACGACGTCGTCGCCGTCGAACCGCAGGGTCAGCCGGTCGATGAACGGGCCCTCCAGGAAGTGCCAGGTCAGCTCCAGCACGTCCACTCCGGCCCACCGCGCCCCGGCCAGAATCGGCGCCGCGTCCTCCTGGTAGGAGTGGTGCAGCCGCCAGACGCTCACGCCGGTGTTCTGCGGCACCCACTCCCCCAGGCCGTGCTCGATCCGGTGCGTGCCCCGGTCGTCTTCGATCCCGAGCCGCACGACATCGGCATCGACGTCGACGGACAACGATCGAACACCCTGCTCGCCGGACTCGAAATCGAAGGTACGAAGGAAAACCGGGCTGTCCACAGCGGACTTGAGCGGCTCGGGTTCGCGGGCCCGCGTCACCCACGGCTCGAGGGACTCGACCTCGTCCGCGGCGAACGCCTGCCAAAACGCTTCGCGCAGCATCCCCGGCAGGTCGTGGTAGGTCGGCTCGGGCATCGCGCCGGTGACCACGACGACCCCGCCGTGGTCCGGGAAGACCATGCACTCCTGCCCGAACAGGCCCGACGCGGAGTAGCTGCCGTTCTCGCTGACCCAGAACTGGTAGCCGTACCCGGAGTCGGCGACGGCGTCCGGGCCGGGCGGGAGCAGCTCGGTGCCGGTCCACTCCCCGCTCACCGCCTGCCGGACGTGCAGGCCCGACGCCTTGCGCACCCACCCGGCGGGCAGCACGCGGCGACCGTCCCGGAAGCCGTCCCGCAGGCACAGGACGCCGAACGACAGCAGGTCCCGCGGGCGCAGCGACAACCCGTTGCCCCCGCTGGACACGCCGGCCGGGTCGCGCTCCCACGTGTAGTCGGTGATCCCCAAGGGCTCGAACAGCCGCGGCCGCAGGTACTCGTCGATCGGCTCGCCCGCGACCTCCTGCACGATCGCGGACAGGACGTGGCTCGTCGTGCTGCTGTAGCGGAAGCCGCGGCCGGGCCGGTCGACGACGGGCTCTTCCAGGAACTCGCCGGCCCAGCCGGTCTTGCGCAGGCGGGTCGTCGCGCCGGAGAGCCCGCGCGCGTGCCCGGTGCGCATGGTCAGCAGGTCCCGCACGCGCATCCGGCTGTCGAGATCGCTGCCGGGAAAGAAGTCCACGACCGGGTCTTCGAGGTCCAGCAGCCCCTCGGCTTCGGCGAACCCGACGGCGCTGGCGGTGAAGCTCTTGGTGGCCGAGTGCAGCTTGTGCTTCAGCGCCGGCTCGTGCGGCCACTGCCACAATTCGTGCACCAGCTCGCCGTGCCGGTGCACCAGCAAGGAGTGCACCCGCATCCCCCGCGCGGCCAGGGTGTCCAAAAGGGACCCGACGGTCCCGGTCACCGCGGGCTCCGGGCTTCGGTCAGCAGGCCGCCGAGGAAGTCCTGCACCACCGGCGCGACGCCGGTGCCGCGGTGCGCGACGCCGGGAACGACGTCGAACCGCACGGGGATGTCCTGGGAGACGAAGTTGTCGCGCAGGGTCTCCAGGCGCGCGAGGCGGGTGTCGCCGGTCTTCTCCACGCCGTCCATCCAGTTCGGGCCGCCGGGGTTCATGATCTCCCAGGTTTCGACGTCTTCGGCGCCGACGACCATCTGCACCGGCACCCGGCGCAGCGCGTCGAGGTCGATGCGGATGCCGAAGCGCTCCTCGAAGCCGCCGGTGCCCAGCCACCACGGCAGGCTGTCGTCGAGCTGGGTGATCCGGCCCGGCGCGCCGATGGACACGCCGGCGAGCCGGTCGGGGTGCGCGTAGAAGAAGCGGTGCGCGAACTGGCCGCCGCCGGAAAACCCGTGGAGGTAGAACCGGTCGCCGCGCGCGTTGAACGTGGCGGCGGCTTCGTCGACGATGTGCAGGAGCTCTTCGTCGAAGCGGATGCCTTGGAACTCCAGGAACTTGAAGCTGTGCAGCTCGCCCTTTTCGACCAGGCCCGCCGGGAACAGCGGCGTGAGGATCACGCACCGGTGCTCGATCGCGAACTCCTTCCAGCGGTCGCGGTAGAGCTCGGCCGACCGCCCGGTGCCGTGCTGGATGACCACGAGCGGCAGCGGTACGGCGTCCGGCGTGTGGTCCTTGGGCACGTACAGCGCGTAGAACAGGCGCTGGTCGTGCTGCGAGGCGAAGAAGGGCGTGCCACCGACGAAGTGGGCGCGCTCGGATGCGAGGTCGGTCGTGCCGGTCATGGAGAAGTGTCCTCCCAGGACGTGGGGGTTTTCAGTACTCGGGGACCGCTTCGGCGGCCGGGGCCGGGGCGGCGGACCGGGAAAGCCGTTCGCTCACCTTCGCCGTGGTGACGAAGGAGATCGCGAGCAGCACGGCCAGCAGGACGCCGATGCCGACGATGCCGCCGCTGAGCGTCGGGTCGGGCTCGCCGGCCTCGACGCGAGCCGAACCGGTCAGGAACGACAGCACGAAGAGCACGCCGACCGCGAGGACCACCTCGACGGTGACCAGGCCGGGGAACACGCGCAGGGCGAGCCGGAACACCGACCCCTCCTCGCCTGCCGTGCGGGCCCGCGCGATGCGGGGCATGAGCAGGAACTCGTTCAGCGCACCGACCGCGATCATGGTGGCCACCAGGCACACCTTGATCAGCAGGAACCGGCCGAAGCTGGTGGTGAACAGCTCGCCGGGGCTGCCGACGAGGCTCCAGGCCAGGTAGAGGCCGCTGATCAGCAGGCAGCCGACGGCGCACAGGGCGACGGTGCTGAACCGCGTCCAGATCTGCGCCCACGTGGCCCCGGCGCGCGGGGTGAGCCGGCGGCGGGCCGTCGCCAGCACGACGAGGGCGGCGATCCCGCCGACCCACGTGGAAACGGCGGAGACGTGCGTGTGGTCCAGCAGGCCGTCGACGAGGGTGTCGGCCGTCTCCTTCGAGAAGTCGGTCGGCAGCAGCGTGACCTGGTAGGCGACGAAGTTGAGGACGAGCGAGGTCAAGGCGACCGCGGTCAGGTGCGCGCGCACGCGCGGCGACCACAGGAGCATCAGCACGATCGCCGACGCCGCCCACAGCAGGTACTGGGCGAGCGTCTGCGCGCCGGTCGAGAGCCACTCCCCCTTCTTGGCGGGCACGGTGACGTAGTTCCAGATGGTGCCCGGCCGCAGGGCCCGGCCGTAGGGGATCTCGACGCCCTTGACGCGGGCGGCCTTGCCCGCGATCTGGAAGTACAACGCGATCAGGAACCAGGTGCCGGCGACCGCCAGCAGCAGGCTCGTCCGGCGGTGCAGCACCGCGCGATCGGCCTCGTCGACCGACTGTCGCTTGAGGACGGGACGGAGCACGAGGAGGTGCAGCACCGTGGCACCGATCGTCCCGATGAGGCCGGCGAAGTAGGCCATCTTCGTGATGATCCGCCACGGCGCGGGGGTCGGGTTGGCGACGGCGGCCGGGACTTGCGCAAGCAGGAACGACATCACGGCGGTCTCCTCGGCGGGAATTGGGATTGATCCGAGTGTAGCTAGAACTTCCAGAATGTGAAGTACGAAGTTTCCACTACACGCACGACGACGGTCCACAGTGGACAGCATGGGACCCCCGCGCGGCGATCGCCCCGCGGTGTGAGGAAACCGAGCGTCAGGCCCGCTTCTTGCGCCGCCGTTTCGGGGTGGCCGAGCGCTCGTCGCCCTGGACCAGTTCCGAGCGCAACGAGGTGAGCAGCTCCGAGGCCCAGGTCGCACGGAGCTCGTCGCCGGAACCCAGCTGCAACAGCAAGGCGTCGGTCAGCACCTCGGCGCTGAGCATCTCCCCGGTGAAGTTGCTCGTCGACTGCGGCGCGGCGAGCGTGACGTCCACGCGGTCGGCGAACTGGGCCCCCAGCGAGCTGGAGACCAGGAGCACCCGGGCGCCCACGGCGTGCGCATGGTCGAGCACGACCTCGATCTCGGCCAGCAGGCGGGCCGGGGTGTAGAGCACGACGACGTCGTCGGCGCGCAGGCCCAGCAGGTCGTCGGCGAGCTGGAACCCGGTGGCCCAGCTCGCGCGGGCGCGCCGGCCCATGCGCGTCAGCCGCAGCGCGAGGTAGCGGGCGAGCAGCCCGGACCCGCCGAGCCCGAAAGCGAGCACCTCACGCGCTTCGTCGAGCAGCCCGACCGCGGCGGCGAACTCGTCTTCTTCGACCAGCCGCCAGGTCGCCGCGAGCCGGTCGGCGGCCTCGGTGAACACCCGGGCGACCGCCGAACCGCCGTTTTCCCGCTCGTCGTGGAACTGCCGCACCGGGCTGGTTTCGACCACGACCTCCGCGGCCAGGCTGCGCCGCAGGTCGAGCAGCCCGCTGAACCCGAGGGACTTCGCCGTGCGGACGACGGTCGCGTCGCTGGTCTTGGTCACGGTGCCGATCTGCTCGGCGGTCGCGAAGATCGCGTGCCGGCCGTGGTCGCGCAGGTACTCGGCCACGATCCGCTCCGCCCGGGACATCCCGGCCAGGTTGCGGTTGATCCGAGCGCTCAGCGACAGGTCATCGCCGTCGGTCATCTGCTCTCCCCTCGGCACCGTCGCATCGTAGTGGTCACCGGCCGGCGAGCACGCCGGCGAAGAACTCCTGGACCGTCGGCTGTAGCTGGAGCCCGCGGTGGGCCAGCCCGGGCACGACGTCGAGGCGCACGCCGATGCCGTGCGCTTCGAAGTTGTCCCGCAGGGACGTGAGCCGCTCGACGCGGGTGTCCCCGCCGGCGTCGACGCCCGGCTCGGCGATCTCCCACGTCTCGGTGTCCTCGGCGCCGACGATCATCTGCACGGGCACCGTCCGCAGCGCGTCGAGGTCCAGGTCGACGCCGAACCGCTCGCGCAGGCCGGCCGTGCCCGGCCACCACGGCACCCGCGGGTCGATCCGGGTGACGCGGCCCGGCGCCCCGATCGACAGCGCGGACAGCCGGTGCGCGTGCAGGTAGGCGAAGCGGTGGACGAACTGTCCGCCGCCGGAGAAGCCGTGGAGCGCGAACCGCGTCGCGTCGATCCGGTACCGCTGCGCCACCTCGTCGACGATGCCGAGCAGGACGCGGTCGAACCGGATGCCGCGGAAACTGAGGCGCTTGAAGCCGTGCAGGTCGCCCGGTTCGCCGATGCCGGCCGGGAAGAGCGGGGCGAGCACGACCGTCTCGTGCTCTTCGGCGAAGCCGCGGTAGGCGTCGCGGTAGCGCTCGGCCATCCGCTGCGTCCCGTGGACCACGACGGTCAGCGGGAGCGGTGCCGTCGCCGTGCGGTGCACGCCGGGAACGTAGAGGCAGTAAGAGAAACGCTGGTCCCGCTGCGAAGCGAAGAAGGCGGTCGGGCCCGAGTGGTAGTACTCGACCGGATCCAGGACGCGCGCGTCGGCACTCGGGCGCGGACTCGTCATGACTGCTCCTCGGCTGGGATTGCGACAGGTGTAGCGACGACGACAGGTGTTGACATCTCGGTAGCACCGTCTATCTTATCGGTAGCTGATGCTACAACAATATGTGAACTGTAGCGAATGCTTCCAAAATCGGAGGAAGCCGATGACCCCGCTGGTGAGCATCCGCGGCCTGTGCAAGAGCTTCGGTGACATCGAAGTCCTGCACGACGTCGATCTCGACATCCACCACGGCGAAGTGGTCGTCGTCGTCGGGCCGTCCGGCTCGGGGAAGTCGACCCTCTGCCGCTGCGTCAACCGCCTCGAGCAGATCAACTCGGGGACCATCACCCTCGACGGGGAGCCGCTGCCCGCCGAAGGCCGCCGGCTCGCGCAGCTGCGGGCCGACGTGGGGATGGTCTTCCAGTCGTTCAACCTGTTCGCCCACCGCACGATCCTCGACAACGTCACCCTCGGCCCGATCCAGGTCCGCGGGATGTCCACCCGCGACGCCGAGACCGAGGCGCGGCGCCTGCTCGACCGCGTCGGCGTCGGCGACCAGGCGGACAAACGCCCCGCCGAGCTCTCCGGCGGGCAGCAGCAGCGCGTCGCGATCGCCCGCGCGCTCGCGATGCGCCCCAAGCTCCTGCTGTTCGACGAACCGACCAGCGCGCTGGACCCCGAGATGGTGCACGAGGTCCTCGACGTGATGACCGCGCTCGCCGCCGACGGCACCACCATGGTCGTCGTCACCCACGAAATGGGCTTCGCCCGCAAGGCCGCCAACCGCGTCGTGTTCATGAGCGACGGCCGGATCGCCGAGCAGGGCACGCCCGAAGAGTTCTTCGACCGCACCGGCACCGCCCGGGCGCGGGACTTCCTGTCCAAAGTTCTCCAGCACTGACCGCCACGATTCCGGGAGCACCCATGAGAATTCGCACCACAGCCGGCACCGCGGTGGTCACCACCGCCCTGCTCGCGGCGCTGACCGCGTGCGGCAGCGCCCCCAACCAGGCCCCCGGCGCCGCCCCCAAGCCGGCCGGCGCGGAGATCGCGGGCCAGATCGACCAGACGTCCGTGGTGGACGCGGGCCCGGTCGGACAGAACCTGCCCAGCACGCCGATGCTCGACAAGATCCGCCAGAAGGGCGAGCTGTCGTTCGCGGGCAGCCGCAACACGATCGGCTTCTCCCAGCTCGACCCCGCGTCCGGCAAGCTGTCCGGCTTCGACGCCGGGATCGCCCAGCTGCTCGCGAAGTACCTGCTCGGCAAGCCGAACGCCAAGCTGCAGAGCGGCGGCTCGGACACGCGGGAAGCGTTGCTGGGCAACCACACCATCGACACGGCCATCCAGACCTACACGATCACCGAAGACCGCGCGAAGCTCGTCAACTTCGCCGGGCCGTATTACCTGGCGGCCAGCGGCATCGTCGTCAAGACGTCGGACACGACCACCAAGCAGGCGAGCGACCTCGCCGGCAAGAAGGTGGCCACCGAGTCCGGTGCCGCGAAGGACGCGCTCCTGAAGGCGGTGCCGACCGCGCAGCCGGTCCTGTTCGACACCGCGGCGCAGTGCGTCGCCGCCGTCGAGCAGGGCCGCGCCGAAGCGATGACGCTCAACAACGCGTCGCTCTACGGCGTGGTCGCCACGAAGAACGACGTCAAGCTGCTGGACTCGACGTTCGGGTCGAACCCGTTCGGCATCGGCCTCCCGAAGGACGACCCGGCGTTCAAGGACGTCGTCAACGGGTTCCTGAAGGCGATCGAAACCGACGGCACGTGGACCAAGCTCTGGCAGGCCACGGTCGGCAAGCTCGTCAAGACGGCCGCGCCGCAGCCGCCGCAGGTCGGCTCCGTGCCCGGCTCCTGAGAGGCCACCACCATGTCCGTCCTGTTCGATCACATCGGTGAGCTGTTCACCGGTCTGCTGGTGACCCTCGAGCTGGCCGTGCTCGCCTTCCCGCTGGCCCTGCTGATCGGGACCGTGCTCGGCGTCTGCCGGGTCGGCCCGGTCGGCCCGCTGCGGGCGGTGGCCGGGTTCTACGTCCAGTGCCTGCGCAACTCGCCGTTGCTGCTCGTCCTGGTCATGGTGGTGTTCGGGTTGCCCTACGTCGGGGCGACCGTGCCGTTGTTCGGCTCGGTCGTCCTCGGCCTGGGGCTGTACTTCGGCGCGTACGTCTGCGAGACGGTCCGCTCGGGCATCGCGGCCGTCCCCACCGGGCAGGTCGAAGCGGCCCGCGCGCTCGGGCTGACCTTCGCCGGCGTCCTGCGGCAAGTCGTGCTGCCGCAGGCGTTCCGGTCCATGGCCCAGCCGCTGGGGTCCATCTTCATCAACGTCTGCCTCGCGTCGGCCCTCGGCGCGGCGGTCGGCGTGCAGGAGCTCACCGGCTCCGCACGGCAGTTCAACCTCGACCACGCCCAGCCCATCCCGAGCTTCATCGCCGCGGCGATCGGCTACCTGCTGATCACGCTCACCGCGGGCCAGCTGACCGGGGTCATCGAACGGAAGGTGCGGATCCGCCGATGAAGACCACCGTGTTGTTCGACGAGCTCGGCCCGCGCGGCAAGGCGCGGCTCCGGGTGGCGACGATCGTCGCCTCGGTGCTCGTGCTGGGCGCCCTCGTCGGGATCGTCTTCCAGCTCCAGCACGTCGGCCAGCTGTCGGGCCGGCTGTGGTCGCCGCTGGCGTCGTGGCCCAACATCCGCTACCTGCTCGACGGCCTGGGCATGACGCTGCGCATCGGCCTGTCGTGCGCGGCGATGTCCCTGGTGTTCGGCACGGTGTTCGGTCTCGGCCGGCTTTCGCCGCGCCGCTGGCTGTCGGTGCCCGCCGCGGCGGCGATCGAGCTGTTCCGGGCGATCCCGCTGATCCTGCTGGTGTACTTCTTCCTGATCGGCCTGCCGGCGTTCGGCTGGAACCTGCCGCCGTTCTGGGTGCTGTCGATCCCGATCGTGCTGCACGCGGGCTCGGTGTTCGCCGAGATCGTCCGCGCGGGCGTGAATTCGCTGGATCGAGGGCAGTTCGACGCGGCGGCGGCGATCGGCCTCCGCCGCGGCCAGGCCCTGCGCCTGGTGGTGCTGCCCCAGGTGTTCCGCGCGCTGCGGCCGGCGCTGGTGACGCAGGTGATCCGGACGCTCAAGGAGTCGAGCCTCGGGTACGTCGTGAGCTACCCCGAGCTGCTGCGCAACGGGCAGGTGCTCGGCGAGTACAACGCGAACTTCATCCAGGCGTACGCGTTGACGGCGGCGTTCTACATCGTGCTCAACTTCGGGTTGTCGCGGATCGCGGAGCTGCTGGACCGGCCGCCGCGGCGCCGTCGGCGGGCCCGGGTGGCCGAAGTGGACTCCCCGGCTCCGGCACTCGAAAGCGTTTCCTGAGTATCCGAATATCCGAGACCGGCCTCGCCGGGGCGGCTGGCCACCACCGCCCCGGCGAGGCTTTCCACTGTGCTCAGGAGTTCAGCGCCGTGAAGACCGCCGAGGCCACCGCGGCGTCCGCGACCCCCACCCCGGTCAGGTCGGCGATGCTCAGCCCCGACCGCGCGACACCGTCACGCAGGACGACGCCCGCCGCGACGTCGATCCCCGGTCCCGTGACACCGGCTCGGACCGCGTTCCCGAAGTCACCGTGATCGAGGCACTGCGCATGATCGTCCGTCACCACGAGCCGCGCTCGCGCGAACAGCTCCGGCGGCAGCTCCCCCTTGCCCGGCAGATCGGTACCGATCCCCGTGACGTGCTGCGCGCCCGCGAAGGCGGACGCCGGCGCGAGCGGCGAGGTCGAAGGCGTCGCCGTGATGACACACGGCGAACCCGCCGCCTCCTCGACCGTCGCCGGGCGGGCGTCCAGGTCCAGCTCCGCACACAGCTCCCGCACCGCCTCCGGCCGGCGCCCCCACACCCGGACCCGCGACAGGGGCCGCAGCGCGTGCAGCCACTCCACCTGCAGCCGAGCCTGCAATCCCGTGCCGAGGACGCCGACCTCGTCGACGCCGGGCGGGGTCAGCGCGTGGGTGACCAGCGCGCCCGCCGCGGCCGTGCGCCACGCCGTCAGCCGGCCTTCGTCGGCCAGCACCGCGGCCGGGACCCCGGTCGCCGCGTCGAGCACCAGGATGAGCCCGCTGTTGCTGGGCAGGCCGCGCTCGGCGTTGCGGTAGAAGCCCGCGGCCACCTTGACCCCGAAGTACGGCGAGCCGGTCACGTGCCCGGCCTTGACGTGACAGTCGCCCTCCACCGCAGGGAACACCAGGGCGATCGGCGGCGGGAGCTGGGTACGGCCTTCGGCGTGCGCGACGAGCGCGTCGCGCACCGCCGTGAACACCAGTTCCCGGGAAGCGACCTCCCGGATGCGGGTCAGGTCCACAGTGGACAAGGTCATTGAATGTCCTCACGCAGTTTCGTCAAAAGGGCGTAAGTGTCCCCGTCGCCGAGGGTGCCGAGCACGAGCAGGTCGGCGACGAGCATGGCGCACAGCGGTTCGGCGGTGAGGCTGCCGGGCGAGCCCGGGTCACGCAGGACCGCGTCCGCCGGGAGCGCTTCGGCGAGGTGCTCGGTGACCAGGACCAGCCCGGCACCGACCTGGTTCGCCCGCGCCGCCAGCACTTCCAGCTCGGGCAGCAGCCGGCCGGGCGCGAAGACGACGACCGCGTGCCGCGGCGAGAGGTCCGCCAGGTCGTCCGCGAACGCCACCCCGGTGGCCCCCGACGCCGAGGCGGCCTTGCCGGCCCGGGTCAGCTTCAGCGCCAGGTAGCGCGCGCTCAGCTCGTTGACCCCCCAGCCGTAGCAGAACACCCGCGACGCCGACCCGACGATCCGCAGCGCCTCGGCCAGCTCGCCGACGTCGAGCCCGCGGCCGAACGCGCTGATCCGGCCGAGCGCGTCGCGCACCACGTGCGTCGTCGCGCTCGGCAGGTCCCGGGCCACCTGCCGCCGGAAGCCGACCTGCGGCGCGCCGGTGGCCCCGCCGAGCGACGCCTTCAACGCCGGCAACCCGGCGTAGCCGAGGCGGCGGGCGGTGCGGACGACCGTCTCGTCGCTCGTGCCGGTCCGGCGGCCGAGGTCGTCCGCCGTCGCGAGCACCACCTGGCGCGGAGGTGACGTGACGAGGTATTCCGCGACCGCCCGCTCCGGCTCGCTCAGCCGGCTCCACGCGTGGTTGACCCGGCTGACCAGCGGTTCCGGCGCGCCCACGTCACACGGCCACAGCGCGCAGGAAGGTCTCCAGCGTGACGTTGCGTCCACAGAGGACGACCGCGACCTTCTTCCCCCGGTACCGCTGCGCGGACTTGACGAGCCCGGCGACCGCGACCCCGGCGGCGCCCTCGATCATCCAGCGCTCCCCCTCCGCGATCTTGCGCATCGCGCCGGCGATCTCGTCCTCGGAGACCGTCACGGTCTCGTCGATCACGTCCTGGCAGATCGGGAACGTGACCGAGCCCGGCTCGACGGCCCCGGCCGAACCGTCCGACAGCGTCGGCGACTCGGGCGTCTCGACGATTTCGCCCGCCTTCAGCGAGTCCAGCAGGCAGGTCGACGCCTCGGGCCAGACGCCGACCACCCGGGTCCGCGGGCTCAGCGCCTTCAGGGCCGTCCCCACACCGCCGATGAGGCCGCCCCCGCCGACGCAGACGAACACCGCGTCCAGGTCCGGGGCCTGCTCGGCCAGTTCCACCCCCAGCGTGCCCTGTCCCGCCACGGTGTCGACGTCGTTGTACGGCGCCACGTACGGCTTGCCCTGGTGCCCGGCCTGCTTGCGCGCTTCCACCTCGGCGTCCAGGGGGCCGCCGGGGACCACGACGAGGTCCGCGCCCAGCGCCTCGATCGCGGCCATCTTCGCCCGCGTCGTCGTCCCGGCGACGTAGACGGTCACGGCGACGCCGGCCAGCCTCCCGGCCCGCGCGACGCCTTGGCCATGGTTGCCCGTCGACGCCGTGATCACGCCGGTCCGCTTCGCCGCGTCGCCGAGCACGCGGATCTTGTTGGCCGAGCCGCGCACCTTGAACGAGCCGGTCGGCATCAGGTGGTCGGTCTTCAGCCACACGTCGGAGCCCAGTTCATCGGACAGCAGCCGGCTGCGTTCGAGGGTGCTCACGGGCACTTCGGGGCGGATGCCGCGGTGCGCGTCCATGATCCGGTCCAGGAGGGAGGTCATGCCTGATATTATAGCCTATAAGCTATGCGGAGAGGATCGGCGTGAAGACGACAAGCAGGGCGGACAGCTACACCAGCCTGAGCCGGCTCGACCTGGCCGGCACGCGGTACCGGGTGCACCGCCTGGACGCCGTGCCCGGCGCCGGGCGGCTGCCCCTGAGCCACAAGATCCTGCTCGAAAACCTGCTGCGCCACGAAGACGGCCACACGGTCACCGCCGGGCAGATCGACCGGCTCGTGCGCGGGGAAACCGGCGTCGTCGCCTTCTCGCCGTCGCGGGTCTTCCTGCACGACACCAACGGCGTCCCGGTGCTGACGGACCTGGCCGCGCTGCGCGACGCCGTGGCCGAGGCGGGCGGCGACCCGGCGGCGGTGCGCCCGCACATCCCCAGCCACCTGACCGTCGACCACTCGATCGCGACCGAGGTGTCCGGCCGCCCGGACGCGCTGCGCCGCAACGTCGAGATCGAGTACACGCGCAACGCCGAACGGTTCCGCTTCCTCAAGTGGGGCGAACGGCTCGACGGGCTGCGCGTCGTCCCGCCCGGCACCGGGATCATGCACCAGATCAACCTCGAGTACCTGGCGAGCGTGGTCGAACGCCGCGACGGCTGGGCGTTCCCGGACACCTGCGCCGGCACCGACTCCCACACCACCATGGTCAACGCGCTGGGCGTGCTGGCCTGGGGCGTCGGCGGGGTCGAGGCCGAGGTCGCGCTGCTCGGGCAGCCGCTGAGCCTGCTCGTCCCGCCCGTCGTCGGCGTCGAGCTGACCGGTGAGCTGGGCCCCGGCGTCACCGCGACCGACCTGGTGCTCACCATCGCCGAGACGCTGCGCGCGCACGGCGTCGTCGGGAAGTTCGTCGAGTTCACCGGCCCCGCGGTCGCCCGGATCCCGCTCGCCCACCGCGCGACGATCTCGAACATGTGCCCGGAGTTCGGCGCCACCGCGGCGATGTTCCCGATCGACGACGCGACGCTCGGCTACCTGCGGCTCACCGGACGCGCGGCCGGGCACGTCACCGCCGTCGAGGTGTACGCGAAGGAACAGGGCCTCTGGCACGACCCGGGCGCCGACCTGCGGTACGCCGAGCGGGTGCGGATCGACCTCTCCGCCGTGATCCCGTCCCTCGCCGGGCCGCGGCGGCCGCAGGACCGCGTCGCGCTCGGCGACGTCCCGGCGAACGCGCGGGCCGCCATCGGATCCACAACGGACAGCGCGATTCCGGACGGGGCCGTGGCCATCGCGGCGATCACCTCGTGCACCAACACGTCCAACCCGCACGTGATGGTCGCCGCGGGCCTGCTCGCCCGCAACGCCCGCGCCCGCGGCCTGACGGCCGAGCCGTGGGTGAAAACCAGTCTCGCGCCGGGCTCGAAGACCGTCACCGAGTACCTGCGCCGGGCCGGGCTCGACGGCCCGCTCGACGAGCTCGGCTTCCAGCTCGTCGGCTACGGCTGCATGACGTGCATCGGCAACTCCGGGCCGCTGCTGCCGGAAGTCGCCGCGGCGGTCGCCGACGGCACCGTCGTCGCGTCCGTGCTGTCGGGCAACCGCAACTTCGACGGCCGGATCAACAACGACGTCTCGCTCAACTACCTCGCGTCGCCGCCCCTGGTGGTCGCGTACGCGCTCGCCGGGTCGATCACCCGCGACCTGACCACCGAGCCGCTCGGCACCGGTGCGAACGGCGAGCCGGTGTTCCTCGCCGACCTCTGGCCGGACGACGCCGAGGTCGACGCCGTCGTCACCGCCCACCTGACCCCGGAGCTGTTCCGCGACGCCTACGCCGATGTCTTCACCGGCGACGAGCGCTGGGCCGGCGTGCCCGCGGCGGGCGGAGCCCGGTTCGAGTGGCCGGCCGGCTCGACCTACCTGCGCCGCCCGCCGTTCCTCGACGACGTCGCGCCGCCGCCGCAGGACCTCCGCGACGCGCGGGTGCTGCTGCTCCTCGGCGATTCCGTGACCACGGACCACATCAGCCCGGCCGGGCGCATCCCGCCGTCGAGCTGCGCCGGGCGCTACCTGACCCGGCTCGGCGAGGCGGACCTGAACACCTACGCCTCCCGCCGCGGCAACTTCGAGGTGATGGTCCGCGGCGGGTTCGCCAACCCACGGTTGAAGAACCGGCTCGGGCCGGGCGGCCTGACCCGGGACGCCGCCGGGGAAGCCGTGCCGGTGTTCGACGCCGCCCGATCGTTCGCCGGCACTCCCCTGCTCGTGATCGCGGGCCGGGAGTACGGCACCGGTTCGTCGCGCGACTGGGCGGCGAAGGCCACCGCGTTGCTGAAGGTGCGGGCCGTGCTGGCCGAGTCGTTCGAGCGGATCCACCGGGCCAACCTGGTCCAGCTGGGCGTGCTGCCGCTGCAGTTCGCCGACGGGCAGAGCGCGGGCGCGCTCGGGCTGGACGGCACCGAGGAGTTCGACCTGCTCGGCATCCCCGAAGCCGTCGACGACCCCACGCGCCCGGTCACCGTGCGGGTCCGGCCGGCCGCGGCGCCGGCGTTCGAGTTCGAAGTCCGTGCCCGGCTGGACACCCCGCAAGAGGCCGTCTACTACGCCCACGGCGGCGTCCTGCCCTACACGCTGGGCCGGTTCCGTGGCTGACGTCGATCCCCTGCTCTGCGGCCAGGGACAAAGCTCGGACCAGGGCTGCATCGGATTCTGCGGGGTGTACCTCGCCCGCGCCGACGTCGTCTACCCCGGCCACGACGACCCGTTCACCCTGGAAGCCGGCACCCCCGGAAAGGACCTCCCCGCATGAGCACCTTCACCGAACCGGCCCCGGCCTTCTCCCCCGAGAGCCTGCGCGCCGCGCTGCGCGAGCACTGGGACCTCGCGGACGCCGCGCTGAAGCCGCTCGACAGCGAACGCGACCTCAACGTGCTCGTCGACGACCGGTTCGTGCTCAAGATCTCGAACTCGGCCGAACGCGCCGACGTCGTCGACATGGAGGTCCGCGCGCTCGCGCACGTCCACGCCGCCGAGCCCGGGCTGCCGGTGCCGGAGTCGGTCGGGGAGGTCGCCCGGCTGACGGACGACACCGGCCGCGCCTGCCTGGCCCGGCTGATCACGCTGCTGCCCGGCCGTCCGCTGGAAGGCAGCTCGATCGACGACGACCTGGCCACGCGAGTGGGCTCGGTCGCGGCGCGGGTTTCCGTTGCGCTGCAAGGGTTCTTCCACCCCGCGGCGGGGCGGGAGCTGCTGTGGGACATCCGCCGGACGCCGGAAGTGGTGGCCGGATCGGGCCTCGCCGGCTTCGACGAACTGGTCGCGCGCGTCACCCCGGCGCTGGCCGCGACGGCCACGCTCCCGGCCGGGCTGCAGCACGCCGACGTCACGCTCACCAACGTCCTGGCCGAAGCCGGCGCGGTCACCGGTGTGATCGACTTCGGCGACATGCACCACACGGCCGCCGTCACGGACCTGGCCGTCACGCTGACCTCGGTGCTGCGCCGGGCCGGGGACGCCTGGCGCGCGACCGAAGCCGTGCTGCGCGGCTACCAGCGGCATCGCGAGCTGGGTGCGGCCGAGGTCGCCGTGCTCGGCGAGCTGGTGATCGCCCGGCTGCTCACGACGCTGGCGGTGTCGGCGACGCGGCGGGAAGCGCACAGCGACAACGAGCGGTACATCACGCAGTACGACGACACCAGCGAGCGCGTGCTGCGCCTCCTCGGCGCGCTCACCCCGGACGAGCTGGGCGAGCGGCTGGCGCGGCTGGCCGGAACCCGCGACCTCGCCTCGGCCATCCCGGCGAGCGAGCTGCCGTCCCGGCGGGCGGCGGCGATGGGCGGCGGGCTGTCCCCGCTGTTCTACCGCCGCCCCCTCGAACTGGTCCGCGGCGAAGGCGTCCGGCTGCACGCCCGGGACGGACGGCGGTACCTGGACGCGTACAACAACGTGGCCGTCGTCGGGCACGCGCACCCCGCCGTCACGCGGGCCGTCGGCCGGCAGCTGGCGGAGCTGAACACGCACTCGCGGTACCTGCACGGCGGGATCGTCGGCCTCGCGGAACGGATCCTCGCCACGATGCCGCCCGAGCTGGACACGTGCCTGTTCACGACGTCGGGCACCGAGGCGAACGAGCTGGCCTGGCGGCTGGCGACCGAGTACACCGGCGGCGACGCGGCGATCGTCGCCGAGCACGCGTACCACGGGTCGTCGAAGTGGATGGCGGACCTCAGTTCGAACGAGTGGCCACCGGGGTACCGGCCGGCGGGAGTCGGCACGTTCGCCGCCCCGCGTGATCCCGGTGCGGTACCCCGGATCGAGACCGCGGGCCTGCGTCCGGCATTGGTGCTCGCGGACTCGCAGTTCACCTCGGAAGGCATCCTCGACGTGCCGGACGAGTTCCTGGCCGGGCTGGTCGAGAGCGCCCACGCGGCCGGGGCGCTGTACCTGGCCGACGAAGTCCAGTCGGGGTACGGCCGCAGCGGGCCGCGGCTGTGGCGGTTCGCGCTCGCCGGGATCACGCCCGATCTGGTGACGCTGGGCAAGCCGATGGGCGCGGGCTACCCGATCGGCGCGCTCGTCACCCGCCGCGAAATCGCCGACGTGCTGGCGCGCAAGTACGAGTACTTCTCGACGTTCGCCGCGACCCCGGCCGCCGCGGCCGCGGGCCACGCGGTCCTCGACGTCCTCGAACTGACCGGCCTCCCCGCCCAGGCGGTCCGGGTGGGCGAGCACCTCCGCCGCGGCCTGCGCGCGCTGGCGGCCGAGACGCCGGTGCTCGGCTCGGTGCGGGGCACCGGGCTGCTGGCGGGCGTCGACGTGCTGCCGGTCGGCGGCGTCCCGGCTCGGCAGGTGGCGCGGACCCTGCTCGACGGCCTGGTCGAGAGCGGGGTGCTCGCCGGCCTCACCGGCCCCGGCGGGGACGTGCTGAAGGTGCGTCCACCGCTGGTCTGGGAAACGGCCCACGCCGACGAGTTCGTCGTACGCCTCGCGGACGCGACGCGGATTATGGGCTATAGGCTGTCCGGATGACCAGCCCCCGCCCGGCCCTCACCAAGAACGCGTACGCCTACGAGGAGCTGCGCCGCCGCATCCTCGCCGGCGAGCTGGCCGCCGGGCAGACCATCTCCCAGGAGCAGCTCGCGGTCGAGCTGGGGGTCAGCACGACACCGCTGCGCGAGGCGCTCCGGCGGCTGGACGCGGAGGGCCTGGTGACCCTCGCGTCCCACCGCGACGCGCGGGTCACCGAGCTCGACGCCGCCGAGGCGCGCAGCCTGTTCGAGATCCGCGAGAACCTCGACCCGCTGGCGGCCGAGCTCGCGGCGGACCGCCGCACGGACGCGGATGTGGCGGCCATCGAAGCGGCGCTCCGTGGCCTCGAGCCCCTCAGCACGTCGACGGGTTTCGAAGCGCTGCTCCTGCACCGGGCGTTCCACCGCAGTGTGTACACGGCTTCGCACAACCCGCTCCTGTCGTCGTTGCTGGAAGGGCTCTGGGACAAGGCCGACCGGTACCGCCTGGTGGGGTTGCGGTCGACACCGGACTCCGACGAGGACCGCGAGCGGGTGCGGCGCGAGCACGTCGAGATCGCGGAGACGGTCATCGCGGGAGACGCCCGGGCGGCGAAGCGGGCGATGAAGAAGCACGTCCGAGGCAGTCTCGGCCGCCGGGCCATCACCGCGCTGGAGACCCGCTGACCGACGCCGGCGCGCCGTGTCGCGCGGAGTGCCGGCGGCGTGCCTCGGCGATGTCGCCGACGTGCCGCTCGGCCCAGTCCCGTACCGGCGTGAGCACCTCGAGCAGCGAGCGACCGAGCGGGGTCAGCGCGTAGTCCACTCTCGGAGGTACGGCCGACGGGGTCTCGATCCGGTCGACGATCCCGTCGTGCTCCAGGGTGCGCAGCGTCTCCGTCAGCGCCTTGGCCGTCACGCCGTCGACGACCTTCTTGAGCTCGGTGAACCTCATCGGTCCCGGGTCCAGGGCGGTGAGCACGGTCGGCACCCAGCGCGCACCGATCAGGTTGAGCACCGCCCAGCTCGGGCACCGGGCGGCCAGCAGGTCGTGAGCGGCGCCCATTGCCTGGCTCCTCCTGGTTTCGTTGAAGATACCGATATCCCGAAGATACCTTCGCCCGCATGAAGAAGCGCGCAGAAGGAGAATCGCCGTGGACCTGGGCTTGACGGGCAAGACCGCCCTCGTCAGCGGCTCGTCGTCCGGAATGGGCTTGGGTATCGCCGAGGCCCTGGCGGCGGAAGGCACCAACCTCGTCATGACCGCCCGGCGCGCGGACGTGCTGGCCGGGCACGCCGCGAGGATCGGTGCGCACGCGGTCCCGGCGGACATGAGCCTGCCGGGCGAGCCCGCGCGCGTGGTCGCGGAAACCGTGGAGCGGTTCGGCGGGCTGGACATCGTGCTGTGGAACAGCGGCGGACCGCCGCCGGGCAGTGCGGTCGGCTTGACGGCCGAGCACGTGGTCGAGACCGCCGAGCTGGTGCTGCTCCCCCTCGTCCGGCTCGTGCAGGCCGGCGCCCGGCACCTGCGCCGGAGTTCGAGCGGGCGGATCCTGGCGATCACGACGAACGGGGTCCGGGAGCCCACCCCGGGCATGGCCGCCTCCAACGCGGTCCGCCCCGGGATCCACGGGTACCTGAAGACCTTGGCGACCGAGCTGGGACCGGCCGGGATCACCGTCAACACCCTGGCACCGGGACGCATCGCCACCCCACGCCGGGACGTCCTGTACCCGGACGGGGTGCCGTCCCACCTCACCGACGAGATCCCGTTGCGGCGCTGGGGAACCGTCCGCGAGTTCGCCGACGTCGCGGCGTTCCTGGCCTCGCCGCGGGCCTCGTACGTGACGGGCACGACGACCTACGTCGACGGCGGCCTGACGAGGAGCGCGTCATGACGGGAGCGAGCAGCGAAGTCGCCCTCGCGCTGGTGTGTCCACCGGCGGCCGGGTGATGCTCGGCAAGGGCGGGCTGCCGGTCGTCGAGGTCGCTGTCGCCGCGGTACATCGCCCGGTGTCCACATCGGACACCGGTGCGTTGTCCCCCTGGCGAGCTACAAGAGTTGCTCGCCCCGGGGTGACGTTTTCGCCGTCCTTTCCTCGATAACTTCGTCGCCGTCACCGCGGACGGCGGACCGGAAGGGGCCGCCGCCGCGGAAAATCGGAGGGCGAGCACCATGAGGAAGACACGCGGGACGCGGTTCGCCGCGACCCTGGCGGTCACCGCACTGACCGTTCTCGGCGTGGCCGCTTGCGACAGCGCCGACGACGAGGACGGCCCGGCGGCCGCGACCCTCACGTGGGGGGCGTGCCCGGCAGCCGCGCCGGGCACGCCGCGGGATCCCCGGCTCACCTGCGCGAAGGTGAAGGTCCCGCTCGACTACGGCCGGCCGGACGGCACGTCGATCGACGTCACGATCTCCCGGCTGGGCGCCGCCGACCCCGCGAAGCGCCACGGCGTCCTGCTGCTGAACCCGGGCGGTCCGGCGCTGCCGGGTCTCGACACGCCGAGTGCGATGGCGCCGACGCTGCCGAAGCCCGTGCTGGACGGCTACGACCTGATCGGCTTCGACCCGCGCGGCGTCGGGACCAGCAGCCCGCAGAGCTGCGGCCTCGACAACCCCAGCGTCGCCGGCCTCTTCCCCTACCCCGCCGCCGACGGCTCGATCGACGCGAACGTCCAGGCCGCCCGCGACACGGCCGGGAAGTGTGCCGCCAAGGCCGGGGAGAACCTGCGCTACTTCACCACCGCCAACACCGCTCGCGACCTCGACCGCGTCCGCGAAGCCCTCGGCGAAGCCAAGATCTCGTACTGGGGCCAGTCCTACGGCACCTACCTCGGGACCGTCTACAGCGCGCTGTACCCGGACCGGACCGACCGCATGATCCTCGAAGGCAACGTCGACCCCGCCCACGTCTGGGCCGGCGAGGCGGCGAGCTGGGGCAAGGGCATGGCCGAACGGTTCCCGGACGCGGCCGCCGTCGCCGCCGGGCAGAACGCCGCCCTCGGCCTCGGTGCCACCCCGGGCGAAGTCACCCGGACCTACCTCGCGCTCGCCGACCGGCTCGACCACCGGCCGGCGCCGGTGCCGGGCACACCGCAGTCGTTGACCGGGGCGATGCTGCGCAGCGTCACCTACGCGCTGCTGATCCACAACGACACCCTGCCGGTGCTCGCCCAGGTCTGGAAGGCCGCCGCGGACCTGGCCGACGGCCACCTCACGGAGGCCGACGGCAAGGTGCTCCAGCAGGTGTTCGCCGACACCCCGGCCACCCCGGGCGTGCCCGCGGACAACCAGGCGACCATGTTCCTGGCCCTCACCTGCGGCGACGCCGAGTGGTCCCACGACGTCGCCGGCTACGCCCGGCAGACCGCCGCCGACCGCAAGGCGTGGCCGCTGACCGCGGGCATGCCGGCGAACATCTGGCCGTGCGCGTTCTGGCCGCAGCCGATCGAGAAGCCGGTGACCGTGCCGGACCGGGGCGCGCGCAACACCCTGATCCTGCAGAACCGCCGCGACCACGCCACGCCGTGGGAGTCCGGCATCGGGCTGCGCCGAGCGCTGGGGAACCGCGCCGCCTTCGTCGGCGTCGACAACGGCGGGCACTACGTCTACCACGAAGGCTCGGCCTGTGCCGACAACGCGACCGTGGCCTTCCTCGACACCGGCCGGCTGCCGGACAAGGATTTCGACTGCACCGACGTCACCCCGCATTGAGCATCCCGGCGCGGGCGGCCCTCCCCTCGGAGGCCGCCCGCGCCGCCGCGGATTCGGCAGCGGGTTGCCTTGCTGACCACGATTCCTGCCCTCGCGTACCGTCGAGCTCCGTCGGGCGGTCGCCTTTTTCCGCCGGGGCGAACGGGAAGCGCGCGGCCTCGCTAGGCTCCCGCCATGCCGCCGCTGGGACGTCTTCGCAACCGTTGGGCAGGCGTCACTCCGGAAATCCGGGATCGGGCCCTCGCCGCGGCCGTCACCGCCGCCGCGTTCGTGCCGGGACTCGCGATGCTCGGGGCCCAGTTCGGCGATCTGCCGAGGCACGACGGCGGTTTCGCGGCGGTCGTGCTCGTGCTCGGGCAGACGCTCCCGCTGGCGGTGCGCAGCCGGTGGCCCGCGGCGACCCTCGCGATCATCGCGACCTGTTTCGCGGCGCACGAAGTGCTCGCCTGTCCCCCTTCGATCGGCAGTCTCGCGCTGTACTTCGCGCTCTATTCGGCCGGAGCGCGCGAGGAGCGGTTCCGTCGGGCGCTGCCCGCGGCGGTGTCTGCGGGATACGTCGTCTTCGCGATCCTGGTCGTCTTGCGCGGATCCCCGACGGACTTGCCGACCTACGTCGTCTACTACGTGGTGCTGGTCCTGTTCTGGTCGCTGGGTGCCCTGGTGCGGCAGCGACGGCGGGAAGAAGCCGAGCGGCGGCGGCTCACCGCCCGGGCCGCGGCGGCCGACGAGCGGGAGCGCCTCGCCCGCGAGCTGCACGACGTCGTCACCCACCACGTGACGGCCATGGTGGTCCAGGCCGACGCCGCCCGGTTCCTCCCGCCCGAACGCTTCCCCGACGTGCTCGCCACCATCACCGGCTCCGGTCGCGACGCCCTCACCGAACTGCGGTTCCTGCTCGGTGTCCTCGAAGCGACCGGCGCGCGCACGCCGGGCCTGAGCGCGCTGCGCGGCCTCGTGGAGCAGCCGGGCCGGGAGGTCGAGCTGGTCGAAGCGGGCGAACGCCCGGCGTTGCCGGCGGAAACCGAGCTCACCGCGTACCGGATCGTGCAGGAAGCACTGACCAACGCGGCCAAGTACGCCGCCGGCCGGCCCGCGAGGGTGCGCGTCGGCTACGGCGCGGACCTCCTCGAAATCGAGGTGACCACCCGGGGTCCGGCGACCGAGGCCGGCGCTCTCGGCTCCGGCGGGCGCGGACTGGCCGGGTTGCGCGACCGCGTCGACGCGCTCGGCGGGCGATTCACCGCCGGACCGGCGGACGGCGGATTCCGGGTCAGCGCCGAATTCCCCACGGCCGGCACTCCCGTGGGGAGCGGCCGATGACCGGCGAGCCGATCCGGGTGCTGATCTGCGAGGACCAGGAACTCATCCGCGCGGGGTACGTGGCCGTGCTCGGCGCCCAGCCGGATATGGACGTGGTGGGCCAGGCCGCGAACGGCCGCGAGGCGCTCATCGAAATCGACCGGCTGCGCCCCGACGTCGTCGTGATGGACATCCAGATGCCGCTGCTGGACGGGATCGAGGTGACCCGCCGCGTCGCCGGGCCCGACGCGGCGAACCCGGCGAAGGTCCTGGTCGTCACGACGTTCAACGTCGGCCAGTACGTCTACGACGCGCTGCGGGCCGGGGCGAGCGGGTTCCTGCTCAAGGACGCACCCCTGGACGAGCTCGCCGAAGGGGTGCGCACGGTGGCGCGCGGCGAGTCCCTGCTCTCCCCCGCGGTGACCCGGACGCTGATCGGCCGCTACGCCGACCGGATCCAGCCGGTGGCTCCCGCCGATGGCCCCCTGGACCGGCTCGCGCCCCGGGAGCGGGCGGTGCTCGAGCTGATCGCCGGCGGCCTGTCGAACGCCGAGATCGCGGCCGAGCTGGTGCTGAGCGTGGAAACGGTGAAGACGTACGTCTCGCGGATCTTCACCAAGCTCGACCTGCGGGACCGGGTCCAGGCCGTGGTGCTGGCCTACCGGACCGGGCTCGTCAGCGCCGCGGGGTGAGCTCGGGACGGGGCCGCTAGGCGGTCGGGTCCGGGCCGAGGACCCGGTCGAGCAGTTCGCCCAGCTGGTCGACCTGGGCCGCCGACAGGTTCCGGAACGAGGACTCGACGACGGCGTCCGCGAGGTCCTGGCCCTCGGCGCGCAGGCGGGCCCCTTCCTCGGTGAGCCGGTGCCGGACGGCCCGGCCCGGTCCCGGAACCCGTTCGATCAGGCCGCGCTCGGCCATCCGCGTGGCCAGCGAGCCGAAGGACTGGTCGGTCTGGAAGGTCAGGACCGCCAGGTCGTGCAGCGAAGCGTCGGGCTCGCGGTGCAGGTGCCGCAGGGTGTCCCACTGCACCAGCGAAAGCCCCAGCGGCGCCAGCGCCCGGCTCAGCGCGCGGTGGTGGCGGTACTGCAGGCGTTTGACGGCCAAGGAGACCTCGCCCGGGCGGTACTTCATGCGCCCACCCTAGCTCATCGAAGACAGGTTGCTTATCTAAGGAAGCTTATATAAGGTTCCTTAGATAAGTCCCCACGAACCCCGAGAAGGAACCATGACAACGCTCCCCGCCGCCGGCTCGCTCCGGCCCACCCGCACCGAAACCCACGCCCTCGGCCCGGTCGAAGTGACCCTCCAGGACCGCGACCGCACCCGCCCCTTCCTGCTCCTGCACGGCGGTGGTGGCGTCGCCACGATGGCCGGCTTCGCCGACCTGCTCGCCGAGCGCACCCACTCCCGCGTACTGCTGCCCACCCACCCCGGCTTCGGCGGCACGCCGAAACCGGCGGAACTGAGCAGCGTCACCGAGCTGGCCGGCGTGTACGTCGACCTGCTGGAGGAGCTCGACCTGACCGACGTGACCGTGCTCGGCAACTCCTTCGGCGGCTGGCTGGCCGCCGAGATCGCGCTGCGGAAGAGCCCGCGGGTCAGCGGCGCGGTGATCGTCGACGGGATCGGCATCGACGTCGAAGGGCACCCGATCACCGACGTCAGCGGTCTTTCCCCGGCCGAGCTCCGGTCGTTCTCCTTCCACGACCCGAGCAAGGCGCCCGTCCCGCCGGGCGGTGGCACCGGACCGAGCCCCGACGTGCGAGCGCTGATCGGCTACACCGGCCCGGCCATGTCCGACCCGACGCTCGCCAAGCGGCTCGGCGACATCGACATCCCGGTCCACGTGCTGTGGGGCGAAAGCGACGGCATCGCCGGCCCGGACTACGGCCGGGCCTTCGCCGCCGCGATCCCGCTCTCGAAGTTCACCCCGCTCCCCCGCACCGGCCACCTGCCGCAGGTGGAGACGCCCGAGGAACTGCTCGGCGCCCTGCTCGACCTCTGATCTTCCGCACCGGACGAGGAGAACCGCATGAGCACCCCCTTGAGCGTGACCCGGATCGGGCACGCCTGCCAGCTGATCGACATCGGCGGGATTCGCGTCCTGACCGACCCGTGGTTCACCCAGACCGCGGTCTACTACCAGGGCGAACCGGTCGCCGCGACCGTCGGATCCCTCGGCCGGGTCGATGCCGTCGTGGTCAGCCACGAGCACTACGACCACTGCGACCTCGACGCGCTCGTCGCCGGGGGCTTCGACCTGGGCACGCCGCTGATCGGGCCCGGCACCGTCGCGACCATCGCGCGCGGCAAGGGTTTCCGCGACGTCCGCACCGTCGAAGCGTGGGAGGCGGCCACGGTCGGGGACCTGACGGTGACGGCGACGCCGGGCGAGCACGGCGTCCACGAGGTCACGTTCGTCATCCAGGCGCACGGGCGCACGATCTTCTTCGGCGGCGATTCCTTGCGCGTGCCCGAACTGGACACCATTCCCGACCGGTTCGGGCCCGTCGACCTGGCCATCCTGCCCACCAACGGCCTGTGCGTCCGGCCGATGGACCTGCGGCAGGTGGTCATGGACGCCGAGGAGGCGGCAGGGCTGACGGCGGCGTTGCGGCCGGCCATGGCGGTGCCGCACCACTACGCGTTCCACAGTGGACGGCTGGGCGACCGGATGATCACGAAGGCGGACCAGGACCCGCGCCACTACGCCGACGCGGTCGCGCGCCTCGCCCCGGAGGTCGACGTCCGCCTGGCCCTGCCTGGAACCGTGGTGACGGTCCCGTGAGCGACCGGCGGTTCCTGCCGGAGGTCCGCGACGACCTCCCGCCCGGCGAGCGGCCGATGGTGGCCGTCGTCCGGGCGATCCCCGGCCACGAAGAGCAGCTCGCCGCCGCGATCACGACCCTCACCGCCGCGGTGCGGCGCGAGCCGGGCTGTTCGGAGTTCCGGTCGTTCCGGGAGGTCACGGCGGGCGGGGTGTTCTACCTGTACGAGATCTACACCGATATCGAGGCGTTCCACGCGCACTTGGCCACCGAGCACGTGACGCGGTTCTTCGGCGAGCTGGCCCGGCACAGCACCACGGACGCGACGGCGCTGGTCCAGCTCGCCGAGCTGCCGATCCCCTGAAGCAGCGCGTGGCCCATGGCCCGGCGGCGCCGCGAACCGGCGGTTGGCGGATGCGGTGGGATTCTCGGCGATGCTGCACTCGGCAGGGAATGCCAGGCGGCCATGCAAGCTCAGTTCGATCGTGAACCGGTGATCGCGGCCCACCCGGCGAGGCCGAAATAGGCCAGCCCCTCGGCCCCTGGTCGGAACGCTGCGATCCGGGGTCGGCGACGAAGCCAGTTCCCGATCGTTGCGGACGCCCACGCGAACGCGAGGTCCCAGACAGCGCCGACAATCCAGAACACGCCGCCGAGGACCAGGATCTGCATGGTCTCGGACCCGCGTTCATGATGGATGAACTGGGGTAGGAACGCGAGGTAGAAGACCATCATCTTCGGGTTGCCCAGCCCGACGAGCAGACCTCTGCCGACGGATCGGGCCACGGCCGTCGCCACCACGGGTGTGGAGGTCCCCGCTTTCGGTGCGGGAGTGCGCGACGCCTGGAAACCGAGGTATACGAGATAGGCGACTCCCGCCCAGCGGATCACAGTGAAAGCCACTGTGGACGCGGCCAGCGCCGCCGAGAGTCCTGCGGCGGCGAGCAGGACGCGCACGAGTGACGCGGCCTCGATTCCAGCAGCGGCGGCGAGCGCAGCTCGACGGCCGTGGCTGATTCCGTGCGCGAGCAGGTAGAAGTTCGACGGCCCGGGAATGAGCATGATTCCTGCCGAAACGACGGCGAAGACCAGCAGCGTGTCGGAGGTGGGCATCGCGAGCGTGTTCCTCTCATCGGGAGATGCCCTCACCTTCCGGGACTCGAACTGGTTAGCACAAGCAAGGATTTCCGGTCGTCTGTTCAGTGTTGCTGTACAGTTTCGGTGTGCTTGATCTCCGTCACCTCCGCGCACTGCACGCCGTGGTAACAGCCGGATCGGTGCGAGCTGCCGCCACGCAACTCGGCTACACCCCGTCGGCTGTGAGCCAGCACATCGCCGCGCTCGAACGACAGACCGGGTCGGTGTTGCTGGAGCCGGCGGGGCGGGGCGTGCGAGCTACTGCCGCCGGCCTGCTACTCGCCCAGCACGCTGCCGGACTGCTCGACGGGGCGGCCGAAGCCGAAGCGGCCCTCGCGGCGTTGACCGCGGGCGAGGCGGGTGTGCTGCGGATGGCGTCCTTCGCCACCGCCGGGGGCGAACTTGTACCCCGAGCGCTCGCGCAGACCAGATCGGAGCTACCCGAGCTGGGGATCACCCTTCGCGTCGCCGAACGGGACGACGCGCTGAGCCTGCTCCGACGAGGAGAGCTGGACCTCGCCATCATCGAGGACCACCAAGACCCCGCCATCGACGACGCGCTCGTTCGACGGCCCCTGCTCACCGATCCGTTCAGGATCGTCCTGCCGCGCGGCCACCGGCTGGCCCGCAAGCGCACGATCGACCTGGCCGACACCGCCGAGGAGCCATGGATCCGCGTCGCTTGTGAGATCGGCTGCTGCCGCGAAGCCACCGATGCTGCGTTCGCGCAGGCCGGGTTCCTTCCCGACCGGCCGACCGAAGCCGACGAATACTGGCCCGCACAAGGATTTGTCGCAGCCGGACTGGGCCTCGCGCTGATCCCGGCCCTAGCGCTGAGCGTGCTCCACGGCGGTGTCGCCGTTCGACCGCTGTCTCCGGCAACTCGGCCCGTGCGGCACGCGGTAGCAGTCACCCGGCCGGCCGTGCTCGGCACCGCCTCGGTCCGAACGATGATCGCCGCCCTTGAAGCAGAAGCCGCCGGCTCCGCATCCGAGTGATCACGCGGGCTATCAGTCTCGCCTCGAGTCCCGCTCTGGCCGTCGCTGATCACGTGACGATCGTGATTTCGGCCTGGAACCGGCTCGCGTTCAGGCCTTCGGTGTCCACGGCGACCGTCGCTCCCGATGCGGGTGTTCGGCTGTTCGATCCGATCAGTCGAACGCGCACGGATCGAACCGACCGTGCTCGCCGCCAGCCCTGCGACGGCGGCGATACGGCGATCCGACCACTCGGGGTGTGCGGCGACGATGCGATCCGCGGCGGCGCGCCGGTCGGCGGTGGACAACGGCAGACCGTGCGCGCGGTTGAGTTCGACAGCCAGGACGAACGCGTCGTCCTCGCTCCCGTCGAAGAAGACCGCGTTGACGTGCTCTTCACCGCGCAGGGCCGCGGCGCGAACGCGATGCATGCCGTCCACGACGCGCATCGTCGGCCGGTGCACGACGATCGGGGGCAACGGCTTGTCCAGATCCGCCAGCAGGCTGGCGTGTTCCAGGCTCTCCCCGCTCAGGCGCGGCGAGAAGGCACCGGCGAGCTCCGCGATCGGCACCCGCCGAAGTGGCTGCGGCTCGACGTCACCGGACGCGGAGCTGACCGACCGCAGGACCGCAACCTCATCCTTCACCCGCTCAGCTCCGTCGCCATCCACTAGCCCAAGCAAACCGACGAATGACAGATTGCCCGGTCAGGTCAATAAGGTTGCCCGATCGGGCAACCTTATTGACCTGACCGGGCAATTTATGGTTGGAAGAAACGACACCACCACTGATTCGGACATTCAGGATAGCTCCCGTACCTCACACTGCCTCGGTCAACTCGTAATGACGCGATCACCGCCAGTTACCATGACATCAAGAGACTGAACTGTCAACTATCTTGCCGACGTCCCACCGGCACCACACAACATCAGAAGCAGCCTGGAACAGGCGGGTCCGCAGGAAGAATTGCAATGCAGGAAAGTGTCATGGTCGATTTCTTCGATTCTTTGCCGGTGACCCGGCCTGCTTATTCTTACGTTTCCCAGAATTCATTACCCCGGCTCGAAGCCGCAGAAAGCGGGATTCGGTGTCGTAAGCGCGACCGGCCCGGCACGACCGAGCCCCTCCTCAGCCGTTCGCCGTTGTTCGATAGTCCACCTGGACTCGCCCCGCGCACGTCCGAAGCCATCGCGAGCGCCGCGGCGTAGGCGCCACCAGCGGAGGTCGGGTTCAGGAAGATGTCACCGGAGTCGGCTCCGGCGGGCCTCGGTCAGCACGGTGAGCGGCGGCGCGGTGACAGCCGTCACCAGGAAGTGAGGGCGCATTATAGAATAGCCCAGGCGCAGATCGAGGCGCTTTTCGGCAATTTCCACATCATCGATCCCGGGCTGACGTGGACGCCGTTGTGACATCCCGAAGAGGCCTCGTCCACCGACGAGACACCGACGCTCGAACAAGCGAGTCAATCCATTGTGCTCACCGGAGCCGCGAAGAAGGAGTGAAATTCGGTTCCGCGATCGGGTGACCAGCCAGGCCACACCGAAGGCCGAAAGGCCGGAAGACATCGAGAAGATCTCCAGTCGCGTCAACCGGATCAAACGTGTTCGACTTGGTCGACGACTTCGAAGGCCTGCTGAAAGCCGTTCGTTCCCCGGTCTACAAGGGAGTGCGCAACTCCTCCGTGCCTGACTCAAACGCCAGGTGACTGCCGACGAGCGATTCCGACAGGAGTAACGCGGCCTCGATCGCGATCAGGATCTCCGCGGTGGTTTTCGGGTCGCTGAGGGAGCGACCGGTGGCCGACTCGATCCGGCGCAGCCGATGGCGGATCGTGTTGGGGTGACAGAACAACACACCCGCCGACGTCGCACGGCAGACCGGAACGGCCGGGTACGTGGGCCGCAAACTGGCCGCCCTCCGTCCGCAGCTGGCCCCGTTCCGTGCCGACACCCACGTCCGCCACCTTGAGCAGGAGATCAGCCGGGGCACTCGGCCGGCCTGCTCGGCCAAAGTCCAGCCGTGGTCCCGCGCCCTGCCGGCCAGGAGAAGACCAGGCTTCATCGACTGGACCCGCGCCGTCCAGGTTCGCGGCCCACCGAATACAGCAACCTGTCCGTCAAGTCAAGGGCCTAGTCGGCCGAACTACCGGAAGCGGTTGCCCCGAGCGGAGTAGTCGGTTCCGCGCACTAGGGCGTAGCTATGATCCTGCCCATGGTGTCACCACTTTGGGGACCACTCCCGCGTATCGTCAGGTGACCAACCGCTTAGTAGGCTGACGAGCACGAGTCCGTTTCTCAACGACGAGGAGGTCCCTGTGACCGATTCCCCTTCCCGTGTCGCCGTGGTCACCGGTGCCGGCCGTGGCATCGGCGCCGCCGTCGCGGCGCGGCTGGCCGATGACGGCTTCGCCGTCGGACTGCTGGACCTGGACGAAGCCGGCGTCAAGCAGGGCGCCGAAGCGATCGTCGCCAAGGGCGGCAAGGCCGTCGGCGTCGCGCTGGACGTCACTGACGCCGAGCAGGTCGAGGCGGCCGTCACCCGTGTCGCCGACGAGGTCGGCCCGCCGGTCGTGCTCGTCAACAACGCCGGCATCACCCGCGACAACCTGATCTTCAAGATGACCGAGCAGGACTGGGACTCCGTCCTCGGCGTGCACCTCAAGGGTTCGTTCCTGATGACCCGCGCGGTGCAGAAGTACATGACGCAGGAGAAGTACGGCCGGATCGTCAACCTGTCGAGCACGTCGGCGCTGGGCAACCGCGGCCAGGTCAACTACTCCGCGGCGAAGGCCGGCATGCAGGGCTTCACCAAGACCCTCGCCATCGAGCTGGGCAAGTTCAACGTCACCGCCAACGCGATCGCGCCGGGCTTCATCGCCACCGACATGACCGCGGCGACCGCCGAACGGATCGGCATGTCGTTCGAGGACTTAAAGGCCGCGGCCGCGACGCAGATCCCGGTGCAGCGCGTCGGGACGCCCGACGACATCGCGCACCTCACGTCGTTCCTGGTCAGCGAGGGCGCCGGGTTCGTCTCCGGCCAGGTCATCTATGCCGCCGGCGGACCGAAGGACTGAGGCAGATGCGCGAGTTCGCTTCTTTGGACGAGTTCGCCGCGGCGGTCGGCGAGCACCTCGGGTACAGCGAGTGGCACACGATCACCCAGGACCGGGTGAACAAGTTCGCCGACGCCACCGACGACCACCAGTGGATCCACGTCGACGAGGCGATGGCGGCCGCGGGCCCGTTCGGCGGCACCATCGCCCACGGCTTCCTGACGCTGTCGCTGCTCTCGGCGTTCGGACAGAAGATCTACCAGATCAAGGGCATCAAGATGGGGATCAACTACGGCCTCAACAAGGTCCGCTTCCCGCAGCCGGTGAAGGTCGGCTCGAAGCTGCGCGCCGGGGCCGAGCTGATCGAGATCACCGACATCCCGGGCGGCAAGCAGGCGGTGTCGAGGTGGACGGCCGAGATCGATGGCGAAGTGAAGCCCGCCTGCGTCGCCGAATGGGTCACGCGTTTCCTCGCGTGAGGCCATCAGGGCGCCGCTTTCACGTGAAAGCGGCGCTTGCCCTGGCCGCTGTACGTCATACCGACTAGTCGGTATGCTCTCCCGCAGACTGCTTGAGGAGGCACGATGAGCCGGATCGACCCCCCGGGTCTCGACCTGGGCCGCCTGCGCGCCCACCTGGACGCGCACCGGCCCGGCCTGGTCGCCGGGGAGCTGACCGCGGACGTCGTGGAGGGCGGCCGGTCGAACCTCACCTACGTGGTGGGCGACGGCCGGTCGCGCTGGGTGGTGCGCCGCCCGCCGCTCGGGCACGTCCTGCCGACCGCGCACGACATGACGCGCGAGTTCCGGGTGATCTCGGGCCTGCGCGACACCGCCGTGCCGGTGCCCGAAGCGCTGCTGCTCTGCGAAGACGCCGACGTCGTCGGCGCGCAGTTCTACGTGATGAGCTTCGTCGAGGGCACGCCCTACCGGACCGCGGACGAACTCACCGAACTCGGCGCGGCCCGCACCCGGGCCATCGCCGACGCGCTGGTCGACACGCTCGTCGACCTGCACGCCGTCGACCCGGGCGCGGTCGGGCTCGGGGACTTCGGCCGGCCGGAGGGCTTCCTCGAGCGGCAGCTGCGGCGCTGGAAGAAGCAGCTCGACGCCTCCCGCAGCCGCGACCTGCCGGGCATCGAGGAGCTGCACGACCGGCTCGCCGCGGCGGTGCCGGTGTCCGGGAAGCCGTCGATCATCCACGGCGACTACCGGCTCGACAACGTGCTGGTCGACGCCGACGACCGGATCTCGGCGGTGCTCGACTGGGAGATGTCGACGCTGGGCGACCCGCTCACCGACCTCGCGCTGCTGGTGGCCTACGCCGAGCGCGACAAGGTGTCGCTGCAGTTCGTCTCGAACGCCAGCTCGGCCCCGGGGTACCCGACCACCGACCAGGTCGTCGCCCGCTACGCCGAACGCTCGGGGCGCGATGTCTCGCAGCTGAACTGGTACGTCAGCTTCGCGTTCTTCAAGCTCGCCGTGATCCTGGAGGGCATCTACTACCGCTACACGAAGGGCCAGACGGTCGGGGCGGGCTTCGAGGGCGTCGGGGCCGGCGTCCCGCTGCTCATCACGCACGGCAACGAGATTCTCAAAGAGGAGAAGTAATGGACTTCGCGTTCGACGAGAAGACCGAGGAGCTGCGCGGGAAGCTCCTCGAGTTCATGGACTCGCACATCTACCCCGCCGAGCCCGTGTTCGAGCAGCAGCTGGCCGAACGCGAAGACCCGTGGGCGATCCCGCCGGTCATGGACGAACTCAAGGCCGAGGCCCGCAAGCGCGGCCTGTGGAACTTCTTCCTCCCCGGCGACCACGGCGCGGGCCTGACGAACCTGCAGTACGCGCCGCTGGCGGAGATCACCGGCCGCAGCATCCGGCTGGCGCCGACCGCGGTCAACTGCGCCGCCCCGGACACCGGGAACATGGAAGTGCTCTCGATGTTCGGCACCGAGCAGCAGCAGAAGCAGTGGCTGGAACCGTTGCTGCACGGGGAAATCCGCTCCGCGTTCGCGATGACCGAGCCGGACGTCGCCTCCTCCGACGCCCGCAACATCGAGACCAGCATCCGCCGCGACGGCGACGAGTACGTGATCAACGGCCGGAAGTGGTACATCTCCGGCGCGATGAACCCCGCGTGCAAGATCTTCATCGTGATGGGCAAGACCGACCCGGAAGCCGCGCCGCACAAGCAGCAGAGCATGATCCTCGTCCCCCGCGACGCGCCGGGCCTGACGGTCAAGCGCGGCATGCACGTGTTCGGCTACGACGACAGCGACCACGGCGGTCACGCCGAGGTGCTCTTCGAGGACGTCCGCGTGCCGGTCGAGAACCTCGTCGCCGGTGAGGGCGACGGCTTCGCGATCGCCCAGGCGCGGCTCGGCCCGGGCCGCATCCACCACTGCATGCGCGCCATCGGGATGGCCGAGCGGGCGCTGGAGCTGATGTGCCGCCGGGCGATCTCGCGCGAGGCGTTCGGCAAGCCGATCGCCCAGCAGGGCGTCGTGCAGGACTGGATCGCCGAGTCGCGCGTCAAGATCGAGCAGCAGCGGCTGCTCGTGCTCAAGACCGCATGGTTGATGGACACCGTCGGCAACCAGGGCGCGCACACCGAGATCCAGGCCATCAAGATCTCCACCCCGATCACCGTCGAGTGGATCCTCGACAAGGCCGTGCAGGTGCACGGCGCGGGCGGCGTCAGCCAGGACTTCCCCCTGGCGGCGATGTGGGCGGGCAACCGCACGCTGCGCCTGGCCGACGGGCCGGACGAGGTCCACAAGCGCTCACTCGCCCGGCGTGAGCTGAAGAAGTACCTCTCGGAGGGCGCCAAGTGACTGTCACCGCTTCGGATCTGAGCCGCCAGGCGACCGAGTTCCTCGCCTCGCACGATCCCGGGACTACTGATCGGATGGACTTCCTGCGGGCCCGGTTCGACGCCGGTCTCGCCTGGATCCACTTCCCCGCCGGGCTCGGCGGGCAGAACGCGCCGCGCGCGCTGCAGTCCGTTGTGGACGAAGTGTTCACGGCCGCGGGCGCGCCGGACAACAACCCGCGCCGGATCGGCATCGGCCTCGGCATGGCCGCCCCGACCATCCTCGCCTTCGGCACGCCGGAGCAGCACGAGCGCTTCCTGCGTCCACTGTGGACCGGTGAGGAGGTGTGGTGCCAGCTGTTCTCCGAGCCGGGCGCCGGCTCCGACCTCGCGGCGCTGGGCACGCGGGCGGTGCGCGACGGCGACGACTGGATCGTCACCGGCCAGAAGGTGTGGACGTCGGGCGCGCACGAGTCGCAGTGGGCGATCCTGGTCACCCGCACCGATCCGGACGTGCCGAAGCACCAGGGCATGACGTACTTCATGTGCGACATGAAGGCGCCCGGCGTGGACGTGCGGCCGCTGCGCCAGATCACCGGTGAGGCCGAGTTCAACGAGGTCTTCCTGACCGAGGTCCGCATCCCGGACACCCAGCGCCTCGGCGCGGTCGGTGAGGGCTGGAAGGTCGCGCAGACGACGCTGATGAACGAGCGCGTCGCGATCGGCGGGCACGTCCAGCCGCGCGAAGGCGGCCTGATCGGCATCGTCGCGAAGACCTGGCGCGAGCGGCCCGAGCTGCGCACGCCGGAGCTGCGTGACCGGCTGGTGCAGCGGTGGGTCGAGGCGGAGACGCTGCGGCTGGCCGGCACCCGGCTGCGCCAGCAGCTGACGGCGGGCGCGCCCGGGCCGGAGGGCTCGGCCATGAAGGTCGCGTTCTCGGAGCTGAACCAGGCCCTCACCGGCCTGGAGGTCGAGCTGCTCGGCGAAGAGGGCCTGGCCTACGACGACTGGACGTTCCGGCGCCCGGCGATCGTCGACTTCACCGGCCGCGAAGCCGGCTACCGCTACCTGCGTGCGAAGGGGAACTCCATCGAGGGCGGCACCTCGGAGGTCCTGCGCAACATCATCGCCGAACGCGTACTGGGGCTGCCGTCCGAGCCGCGCGTCGATAAGGACGTCGCCTGGAAGGACCTGCCCCGATGAGTCAAGCACAGCCGGATCTGCTGTATTCGGACGTCGAGGAAGACCTGCGGGCTTCCGTCCGGGACCTGCTCAAGGACAAGGCCGACGCTTCGGCGTTGCTGGCCCGCGTCGAGACGGCCGAGGGCTACGACCTGAAGCTGTGGCGCACGCTGGCCGACGAGGTCGGCGTGGCCGGGCTGGCGGTGCCCGAGGAGCTGGGCGGCCACGGCGCGTCGGCCCGCGAGGTGGCCGTGGTGGCCGAGGAGCTGGGCCGCAGCGTCGCGCCGGTGCCGTTCCTGGGCAGCGTCGTGCTGGCGACGACGGCGCTGGTCCGCGCGGGCGCGGGCGGCTTCGTCCGCCGGCTCGCGGCGGGTTCGGCGATCGGCGCGCTGACCGTGCCGCTGTCGACGGCGCCGGGGGCGGGCTTCCCGTCGTCGGTGACTGTCTCGGCGGACGGCAAGCTCAGCGGCCGGGTGGGCACGGTCGCCGACGCGTCGGTGGCGGACCTGCTGGTCGTCCCGGCCGCGGGCCCGCACGGGCCGGCCCTGTACGTGGTCGAGGCGTCGGCGGCGACGGTGACCGAGCTGGTTTCGTTCGACCTGACGCGCCGGGTCGCCGACGTGGTGCTCTCGGACGCGCCGGCGGTGCTCGTGGCCTCGGGAATGGACGCGGCTTCGGCGCTGGAGGAGGCCCTGCTGTTCGGCGCGGGCATCCTGGCGTCGGAGCAGACCGGCATCGCCGAATGGGCGTTGACCGAGACGGTTTCCTACCTGAAGGGCCGGTACCAGTTCGGCCGTCCGGTGGGCGGGTTCCAGTCGCTCAAGCACCGGCTGGCGAACCTGTACACGGACCTGGTGCTCGCCCGCGCGACGGCTCGCAACGCGGCGGACGCGCTGGCCACGGGCACGGACGTGCCGATCGCGGTGGCGGTCGCCCAGGCGCGGGTTTCGCCGATCGCGGTTCACGCGACGGAGGAGGCCATCCAGCTGCACGGCGGCATCGGGATGACGTGGGAGCACCCGGCGCACCTGTACCTGAAGCGGGCCAAGGCGGACGAGCTGGCGCTAGGGACTCCGGGGAAGCACCGGGCCCGGCTGGCGGACCTGGTCGACCTGCCCGCCTGACCGGCGGGCTTGATGACCGGTCGCCAGCGCCCCAAGGTGGCCTTCGGTGCGTCAGACGCACCGAAGGCCGCCTTGGGTGCGTTGAATCAGCACTGCGGCGCGAAGCGCCTCCGTTGAGGGTGGTGGCGGGGGCATGGATGGAGCAACCAAGGCCACCTTGGGGCGGGGGGGACCTCCGGGGCGGGGGCCTTCGCGCCCAGCTCGGAAGAGCGGCCACGCGGCGTAGGTCGGCCCGGTTTCGTGAATACTCTTCATTTTCTTTCGTATTTTCGCTCATCTGAGCGAAAATTCTGTGAGCCAGGCCACTCGGGAGGCAAAAGGGTGGCAAAAGTGCCCCGCTTCCCATGGTTCTTCCCACCCGTCGCGATCTAGCCTGGGCGCCATGGAATTCGCCGTCGCGCCGACGGATGCCGGGGTGCCCGCCGTGCTGGAGGAATTGACCGTCGTCGTCGGCGGTCATCGGCACAGTGCGCTCGCGGCCGGCCCCGAAACGGGTGAGCTCGTCCTCCTGCTGCACGGCTGGCCCGAATTCGCCGACGCCTGGACCGAGCAGCTGCACGCCCTCGGCGAGGCCGGCTACCGCGCCCTCGCCGTCGACCAGCGTGGCTACGCGCGGCAAGCGCGCCCCGACGGTGTCGAGCACTACTCGATCGAGCACCTGGTCGGCGACGCCCTCGCCTTCGCCGACAGCCAGGGCGCCGACCGGTTCCACCTGATCGCGCGCGACTGGGGCGGCATGATCGCCTGGGCGCTGGCCACCGCGCACCCGCACCGGCTGCGGTCGCTGACCGTGCTCTCCACCCCGCACCCGTCGGCGCTGCAGCGCGCCGCCGCCACCGACGACGGGCAGTTCCACGACCTCGGCTACATCCGCTTCTTCCGCCGCGGTGTCGGGAAAGCCGAGAAATTCCTCTTACGCGACGAAGCCGCACAATTACGCGCTGTCTACAACCGCCGGATTCCGGTCGAATTCGTCGAACGCGCCGTCGAACGCCTTTCCGAACCGGGCGCGCTGACCGCAACGCTGAATTGGTACCGCGGCGCCACGAACGACGTATTCGACGTCCCGGCCGGCCGCATCACCGTGCCGACGCTCTACCTGTGGGGCAGCGAGGACCCCTACCTCGGCCAGAGCGCCGCGGAACTGACGGTCCACCACATCGACGCGGAGTACCGCTTCCAGATCGTCGAGGGCGCGAGCCAGTGGATGGCGATGGAGGTCCCCGACGAGGTCAGCGCCCTCCTGCTGGACCACCTCCGCCGGCACTAGGCGGTCTTGCGGACCAGCCCGGTGTAGCCGACCAGCGCGAGCGTGGCGAGCGCCCAGATCGCGGCCTGCACCAGCCAGATCGCCACGGTGAACCACTGCCCGGCGGGAATCCCGGTGTTGAGGTCGCACCGCCCGCGCACCCCCGGCGACAACGGCAGCCCGCGGTCCAGGCCGACGCCGATCAGCTCGACGGTCGTGCAGGGGGCGCCGCGAGCAGCCGTGAGGTCCGAAGTGCGCTCCGCCGCGCGATGGCCCGCGTCGCCGACGTGCCCGGCCCAGAGCCCCAGTCCCCCCGCAGCGACCACGGCGAGCAGGAGCGCGGCCGCCGTCCGCCGGGCCCGGTAGCCGTACCCGGCGAGCGCGCCCCACACCCAGTGGAACCGCCGGGCCGGCCAGCCGCCGATCGCTTCGGGCGCCCGCCGCTGCAGGTCCCGCTGCTGGGCGATGAGGATCTGCCGCGCGTTGCCGTCGTGCCCGGCGGCTCGTTCCGACGCGGCCAGCCGCTGGTACGGCCCCGGCCGGTAGGCGGCGGTGTGGTGCCGGATCAGGTCGAGCCACTCGCGCCAGGTTACGTCGCCGAGGGAGCCGAACCGGAAGCCGTCGAGGTCCACCTGGCCGGCCGGGCCCACCAGCTCGACCGGAAAGAAGATCGGCCCGTCGACCACGGCGTCTTCGACGTCCACGAGGAACTGCGCGTCACGGTGGGTCAGCTCGGCGCCGGTGAAGCTCAGCTGACCGCCGATGTGCGCCCCGAGCAGGTGAATCGTGGCGCGTTCGCCGGCGCTGGTCCCCCGCAGGCCGCTCAGCGCCAGGCTGCCCCGGACCTCGCACCGGTCGGCGACCAGCACCGGTCCCGCGTCGTTGGTGACGTCGGCGCCGGCGAGGGTGACCGAGCCGTGGACCCGGGCCGCCCGCAGGCTCAGCGCGCCGAGTTCGGACGAGGAGGTCACCTTCACCTCGAAGAGTTCGAGGTAGCTGCCGACCCGGAGGTCGTCGGCGCTGAAGGCGGGACCCGACGCGTTGGCCAGTTCCGCGCCGGGGAGCCGCAGCTGGCTGCCGACCTCGGCGGCGTGCAACCGAAGTGCCCCTGCCTCTCCGGCTCCGGCGACGGACGCGCCCGTCAGGTCCAAGTTGCCGCCGACGTGCAGGCTGTCGGCATACAGCGCCGGACCGGAGTCGTTGGCGATCCGGGCACCCTCGAGGTACAGCTCGCCGCCGACGTGGGCGCCGAGCAGACGGATCGTGCCCGGCTCAGCGGCCCCGGTCGCGACCAGCCCCTCGATGTGGACGTTGCCGTCGACCCGAAGACGGTCGCCGCTCAACGCCGCCCCGGCGTCGTTGGTCAGCTCCGCGCCCTCGAGGTAGCAGTTCCCGCCCACGTGCGCACCGAGCAGGCAGAGCGCTCCGTACTCGCCCGAGCCGCGCACTTTCATGCCTTCGCCGAAGAAGCTGCCCTCGACCTGGATGCTGTCGGCGCTCAACGCGCGGCCGCGCGGGTTGGCGAGCACCGCGCCGCCGAGGTTGACCTGGCCGTCGACGCGGGCGCCGAGCAGCGAGATCGCCCCGGTCACGGTGACGCCGGTCGCGTACAGACCGCCGGCTCGGAGGCGGTCGGCTCCGACGGCCGGGCCGCTGTCGTTCACGAGCGTGGCGTCGCCGAGGTCGAGCTGGCCACCGACCCGGGCGCCGAGCAGCCGGAGCGCGCCGTCTCCCCCGGCGCCGGTCACCGTGGCGCCGGCCAGGCTCAGGTCGCCGTCGACCGCCGCGCTGTCGGCGTGCACCACGGGCCCGGACTCGTTGGCGAGCACCGCTTCGCCCAGAAAGACCTCACCGGAGATGTGCGCGCCGAGCAGGCGGATCGCGCCGCTGTCGCCGGCGCCGCTCGCGCGCAGGCCGAGACCTTTGATCGCCCGGCACTCGAGGTCGTCGAGGTACAGCGCGGGGCCGTCGCCGCTGCGGACCTCCGCCTGCGCGAACACGGTCAGGCCGTCGACGCGGGCGTCCCGCAGGCAGATCACGCCGAAGTCGCCGGAGCCGGTCGCGCGCACCCCGGTGAAGTCGAGGTCGTGGCCGATCCGGACGCCGGTGCCGTCGAACCCGGCGACCCGGCTGCCGGACAGGTCGAGCCACGGGAGCCGGGCGTGGCGCGCGCTGATCGTGTTCACGGCCACGCAGTCGACCAGCGCGAGGCCGGTGCCGGCCTCGACGTGGTCGAGGTTCAGCGTCCCGGCGATCCGGGCGCCCCCGAGGCGCACTCCGCGGGGGTCCACCGGACCACGGAGGCCGAGCAGCAGCTCGCGCAGCACCACGGCCCGCACCGGGGCGTCGGTCACGTACGCGAGGCCGCGACGGGCGGCGTCGGCCAGCTCTCGCTCCGCTCCGGTCAGCTTGTCGATCACCGGCAGCGGCGGGAACTCGGTCACCCGTCCAACTAACCAGGCGGCCGGAGCGCGTCCAGGAGCAGGTCCGCGTAGTGGTCGCCGACCTGCCGCGCCGAGAGCGTCCCGCCGCGCCGGTACCAGGAGCCCAGGTGGTGCACGGAGCCGAAGAAGAAGTCGACGACGACGTCGGCCGGCTTGTCCGTGCGGAACTCCCCCGACGCCTGCCCCTCCTCGACCAGGCCGCGGAAGCGCTCGTGGTACTTGCGGCGCTCGGCGCGCACCGCCTTCTGCTTGTCCGGCGAAAGCTGGTGCATGGACTGCAGGAAGATCGTGTTGTCGTCGAGGTTGTCGATGCTGGACACGACGACGTCGGACGCGGCGGCGGCGAGGCGTTCGCGCAGCGGAGCGCTCGACGACGCGACGCTCTCCAGCTGGCGGGTCTGCTCGCGCAGCACGCGGGCGTAGATCTCGTAGAGCAGGTCGTCCTTCGAGCCGAAGTAGTGGTACATCGCGCCCTTGGTGACGCCCGCGGCTTCCACGATCTCCTGGACGGACGTGCGGTCGAAGCCCTTCTTGGCGAAGAGCTTCGTGGCGTGCTCCAGCAGCCGGCGCGGCACGGCGGCCTGGTCGTCGCCCGCCGCCTCGCCCGGCTTGCGGGTGCTTGCTCGGGTCACGGCGAGTACCCCCTCTCCGATCGAACGCACAGGATAACGGCTCAGCCCGCCCAGGACAGGAACCGCCGGGGGTTGTCCACGAGCATCGTCGATATGTCCGTTTCGGACACCCCGCGCTCCCGCAGCGCGGGCAGCACGTCCCGCGTGATGTGCAGGTAGTGCCAGTTCGGCGTGAGCACCGGCAGCTGGTCCTCGGGCAGCCAGTCGATGTAGCAGGAGGCGTCGTGCGAGAGCACCATGCTGCCCGCGTAGCCGCGTTCGCACAGCGCCGCGACCGTGTTGACCCGCTCCTCGAACGGCAGCAGCAGGTCGAGGCCGAACCGGTCCATGCCGAGCAGCGACCCGCGGTCGGCCAGCTCGGTCAGGTAGCCCAGGTCCGTCGAGTCGCCGGAGTGCCCGACCAGCACCTTGCTCAGGTCGACGCCCTCTTCTTGGAAGATCGCCTGCTGCTCGAGTCCGCGCCGCGTGCCGGCGTGCGTGTGCGTCATGATCGGCGCGCCGGTCTCGGCGTGCGCCTTCGCCACCGCGCGCAGCACGCGTTCGACGCCGGGCGTCACGCCGGGTTCGTCGGTGGCGCACTTGAGCAGCCCGGCCTTGACGCCGGTGCCGGAGATGCCGTCGCGGATGTCCCCGACGAACATCCCGACGAGCGGATCCTCGCCCTCCAGCATCGTGCCGGGTCCGCGGAAGTGCAGGTAGTGCGGCACGTCGTTGTACGTGTAGAGCCCGGTCGCGACGACGATGTTGACCTCGACCTCGGCGGCGACCCGCTGCACGCGCGGGATGTAGCGGCCCAGGCCGATCACCGTCGGGTCGACGATCGTGTCGATCCCCGCGTCCTTCAGCTCCTTGAGCCGCCGGATCGCCTCGGGAACGTGCTCGTCCTCCCGGAACCCCTCGTGCTCGGGGTAGTTGGCGACGAACTCGGGGCTCAGCACGAAGAGGTGCTCGTGCATCAGCACCCGGCCCAGCGCTTCCGGCGCGATCGCGCCGCGGACGGTCTCGACCACGCCGCTACCCCCTCGCCCGCAGTTCGCGGCGGAGGATCTTGCCGCTCGTGGTCTTCGGCAGCTCGTCGAGGACTTCGATGGTGCGCGGGTACTTGTAGGCGGCGAGCCGTTCCTTGCACCAGGCCACCAGCTCCGCCGGGTCGGCGTTCGCGCCGGGCGCCGGGCTGACGTACGCCTTGACCGTCTCGCCGCGGTACTCGTCGGCGATCCCGACGACGGCGGCCTCGCGCACGGCCGGGTGCGTGTACAGGACGTCCTCGACCTCGCGCGGCCAGACCTTGAAGCCGGACGCGTTGATCATGTCCTTCTTGCGGTCGACGACGTAGACCCAACCGCGGTCGTCCATGAACCCGATGTCGCCGGTGAGCAGGCGGCCGCCGGGCAGCGCCTCGGCCGTCGCGTCCGGGCGGTTCCAGTAGCCGGAGACGACCATCGGACCCTCGACGGCGATCTCCCCCGGCTGCCCGAACGGCAGCTCTTCGCCGTTCTCGCCGAGGATCCGGACGATCGTGTCCGGCACCGGCAGGCCGATCGAAATCGTGCCGGACTCCGGGTCGATCGGCGCCTCGAGGGTGCCCGGGACGACGACGCAGCCGGCTGTCGTCTCGGTGAGGCCGTAGCCGTTGTGGATGTAGTGCCCGGTCTTCGCGCGGAAGGCCTCGACGACGGCGGGCGGCAGCGCGGCGCCGCCGGAGTAGAGCAGCGCGAATGACTCGAAGTGGTCGCGGCTGAACGACGGGTGGGCCATCAGGGCCATGTAGGCCGTGGACGGCCCGACCGTGTACGCCGGCCGGTGCTCGAGGAAGGCGTCGAGCACGACCCCGGCGTCGAAGCGGTAGGCGAGGGCGAGCGTGCCGCCGATGTCGATCGCGGAGCCGACTTCGCAGACCATGCCGGTGATGTGGAACAGCGGCGCGAGCCCGAAGAGCGTCGAGCCCTCGGGAAGACCGCTGAACGAGCCGAGCCTGGCGGCGTTGGTGCCGACGTTGCCGTGGGTGTTGGTGGCGCCCTTCGGCGTGCCGCTCGTGCCGGAGGTGTAGCTGATCAGCGCGGTGTCGTCGAGCGCGAACGCGGGTTCGGGCGGCTTCGGGCCCGGCGTCGCGGCGGCTTCGAGGAGTTCGAGCGCGCCGGGCGTCTCCTCGCGGGTGACCTTGCCCAGGACGCGCTCGTCGTCGCGCGTCTGGAACTCCAGTTCGCTGGTGGTGAGGGCGATGCCGACGCCGTTTTCGGCCGCGGTCCGGCCGATGTAGGCGTTCCAGCCGCGCTGCGAGCAGACGACCGCCTTGACGCCGGCGTCGGTGAAGATGTGGGTGAGCTCGCGCTCGCGGTACATCGGGTTGACCGGCACGACGATCCCGCCGGCCTTCCACGCGCCGAGCAGAGCGACGACGAACTGCGGGATGTTCTGCAGCACCAGGGCGAGCCGGTCGCCGCGGGCGAAGCCGTTCTTCGTGAGGTAGCGGGCGACGCCGTCGGAGAGCTCGTCGACCTCGCGATAGCTCAGCCGCGCGTCGAAGTACGCGATCGCGGCCCGGTCGGGCACGTGATCCACCGCGCGGCGGAACGACTCGGGCAGCGTCGTCGGCTTCGCCGGTTCCGCGTCCCGGACCCGTTCGTCATAGCTCGCGAGCCAGGGCTTCGCGTCGTACCAGCTCATCCAGTGACCTCCCTTGGACACCGACCGGTCGGTATGGCGACGCTAGGAGGCCGTGGCGGTCCGCGTCAAGACCCGGCTCCGCCGGTAAATGCAGAACTCGCCTTTCACCACGGAATACGGACGCCGGTTCGGAATGGTTCAGATTCTCTCTTTTCGCCGCTTCACTCTGGACAAATCCCTGGCGGAACAGCCACGATGGCGTCCGCGGCCGGTTCGGCCGCACCATTCGGAACAACCGCGCGCTGCCCGTGTGGACCCTCTATGTTCACGCTAACTTGGAGTGATTCATGCCTGCTACCGGTGGACGACACCGCCTCTCGCGGCGGACGAAGATCGCGACGGCGGCCCTCGGCCTCGGGATCGCGGCCGGGGCGCTGGTGATCGCGACGACCGTCGGCGACCCCGGCGCCGCCAACGCGGCCGGCGCGGCCTCGTCCGGGCAGATCACCTGCCCGGACGTCGCCTCGCAGCTCCCCGCGATTCCCGCTCAGGCCCAAGCCGAGGTCCAACGCAACCTCGACCTGCTCACCACGCAGATCAGCGAAGCGAACAACCGCCTCGTCAGCACCGCCGGCCAGGGCGGCCCGAACTTCGTGCAGAACGCGATCCTGGGACCGCTGGCCGACAAGCGAACGTCGACGATCGACCGGATCGCCATCGCCATCGGCCGCCAGGGCGAGAAGCCGCAGAACCTCGGCGGGCTCGCCGCGTGCTCGCTGGGCGGGCAGGCGAACACCGGCGCGGGCACGGTCTCGACCGCTCCGGCGCAGGGCACCGGGAATACCGGCAACACAGGCGGCAACGCCGGCACCGACGCCGGGCAGATCTCGTGCCCCGACGTCGCCTCGCAGCTCCCCGCGATTCCCGCTCAGGCCCAAGCCGAGGTCCAACGCAACCTCGACCTGCTCACCACGCAGATCAGCGAAGCGAACAACCGGCTCGTCACCAGCGCCGGCGAAGGCGGCCCGAACTTCGTCCAGAACGCCATCCTCGGCCCGCTGGAGGACAAGCGCGTAGCGACGATCAACCGCATCGCCACGGCGATCGGCCGGAACGCCGACAAGCCTCAGGGCCTCGACGCGCTCGCCCCCTGCAGCCGGTGAGGGTCAGCGGGCCACGAGGGCGCTGATCCGGAGGAACCCCCGGGTCGTCATCGTGATCCGCACTTCCGTGGTGGTGACCGGCTCGAACGAGAACGTCGTCGGGTCGTTCGACCCGGTCCCCCACGAGATCTTCAACCCACGCACCGGCTCGAAGCCGCGAGCCGTCCGGTACGCGACTTCGACGGTCTCCGGCAGTACCAGCTTCGCGTCCACGACGAAGTTCGCCGTGAGTGTGCCGAAGCGCTGCGGCCGCGGCCAGACCAGCGACACCCAGTCCTGCGGCCGCGGCCGGCTAACCGCGGGCAGGGTCGCGGTCGCCGGCTTGACGTAGAAGTTCGACCAGCCCGTGGCCGGATCGCCGTCCAGCATCGCCGCGGGCAGCGTGTCCGGGGCGCCCGAATAACTCGCGTCCGCGGCCAGGACGGCCGGAGCCTCCGGCCGTTCCCCGGCTCGCGCGCCGGGGCCGTTGCGCTGCCCGAGGTTCGTCCCCGCCACCGTGGTCTTCCCCGGCGTCAGGCCCGGCGCGCTCGCCGTCACGGTGATCGGGCCCCGGCCGCCGGTCGCGGCGATCACGGCGACGGCTTGGCCGCGGAAGGCGGGGATCGTCGGCCGCTGGTAGCTCTGCGCGAGCTCCTGCCGGCCGTTGTCCACCCCGGCGACCCGCCCCGGCCCGCGGACGGCGAACCGCAGCACCGGTTCGGCCCCGGGCACCACGACTCCGCGGGAGTCCACGACCGACGCCGTCACGAACGCCATCGCGCCGTCGCCGCGCGGCTCGGCGGTCAGCGTGACCGCGCGCGGCGGCCCGGCCGTGACGAGCCGGTCGCGGGCCACCTCGCGCCCACCGGACCGGGCGATCGCGGTGAGCGTGCCGGGTTCGAAGGGCACGGTCCACGTCAGGTGCAGCTTGCCGGTGCCGCCGTTCGGGCTGGTGTAGCTGCCGGAGGGGTCGTTCTTGTCGTCGCCGACGGGCTCGGTCGTCTCCAGGTACGGCCGTCCGTCCACAGTGGTCTTCCGGTCGAACTTCCTGACGCCGAGCGACCGTCCGTTCAGGACCAGCTCGACGGTGTCCACAGTGGAGTACACCCAGACCGCGACGGGCTCGCCGGGGCGGTGGGTCGTCCAGTCCATCGGGGTCAGGTGCACCATCGGGGCGGTGGTCCACTGGCTGCGGAACAAGTGGAAGGCGTCCTTGGGCAGGCCCGCGCTGTCGACCGCGCCGAAGAACGACGTCTTGACGGGGAAGACGTCGTACGGCGTCGGCTCGCCGAGGTAGTCCTGGCCGGCCCAGAGGAACTGGCCCTGGCAGAACTTCCGGTCGCGGTCCTTCTTCAGCGAGTACTCGCCGCTGAACGTCCACGAGGCCAGGTTGTTGTCGTACGACGAAGTCGCCCGCTTGCCCGGCGTGTGGTTCTCCCCCGTGTTGAGCAGGTCCGGGTCCTGGTACACCCCGCGCGTCGAGGTCTCCGACGACGACTCGGACTCGAAGAAGAACTTGTCCGGGTAGGCCGCGTGCAGCCCGTCGATCGACTGCGCGGTGTTGTAGTTGACGCCGAGCCCGTCGAGCTGCCGCAGGATCAGGTCCTGGGGCGAACCGGGCGCGGGCACGCTGCGGTAGCGGTCCGAGCCCATGATCACGGGCCGGGTGCGGTCGATCCCGCGGACCACGGCGATCAGCCCCGCCGCGATCTCCGGGCCGCCGGCCATCGACGCGTCCGGCACCTCGTTGCCGATCGACCAGAGCACGACCGCCGGTGAGTTCTTGGCGGCGTGCACCATTTCCGCGATGTCGCGCGCGCTCCACGCGTCGAAGTCCCGGTGGTAGTCGAACTCGACCTTCCCGGTCCGCCAGCAGTCGAACGCCTCGACCATCATCAGGATCCCGAGCCGTTCGCAGACGGCCACCAGCTCCGGGGCGGGCGGGTTGTGCGCGGTCCGCAGCGCGTTGACGCCCATCGCGAGCATCAGCCGCAGCTGCCGCTCCAGCGCGGCGGGGTCGATCACGGCGCCGAGCGCGCCCTGGCTCGAATGCAGGTTGACCCCGCGCAGCTTCATCGGCACGCCGTTGAGCGAGAACCCGTGGTCGGGGTGGAACTCGGTGTAGCGGAAGCCGAAGTCCGTCGTGGTCGTGTCGAGCACGCGCCCGGCCACGACGACGTCCGTGCACACGCGGTACAGCCGGGGCTGTTCGACCGACCACAGCCGCGGATCGGCGACGCTCTGCGTGGTGACCGCCGTGGTGGTCTTGCCCGCGGCCACCGGCACGGTCGCCGAGCCCTTCGCCACCACCCGGCCTGCGAGGTCGGTGACCGTGGTGCGCACCTCGGCCGCCAACGCTCCGGCGGAGTCGTTCACGACGTCGGTCGCCACCCGCACGGTGCCGCGGCCGGCGGCGATGTCGGGGGTCGTGACGAAGGTGCCGTGCCGGGCGACGTGCACCGGCTCGGTGACGACCAGCCGGACCTTGCGGTAGATCCCGCTGCCGGAGTACCAGCGGCTGCTGGGCAGCGGGTTCACCGCCCGGACGGCCAGGACGTTCGGGGTCCGGCCGTCGGTGTGCACCCGGCCGGTGAGGTCGAACGAGAAGCCCGTGTAGGCGTACGGGTGGTTGCCGAGCAGCTCACCGTTCACGTGAACATGCGCGTCCGAATAAACACCGTCGAACTCGACCGACACGCGTTTGCCGGCCAGCGACGGCGGCAGCGTGAACGTCTTGCGGTACCAGCCGAGGCCGCCGCGGAAGAAGCCGGACGAGCTGACGGTGCGTCCGTCGTCGACCGGCGGGAGCTCGATGCTCCAGTCGTGGGGGACGTCGACGACCGCCCAGCCCGAGTCGTCGTAGGCGGGGTTCGCGGCGTCGGCGAAGCGCCCGTCCGGGTCGGTGACGCCGTCGGGGTTCGCGAGGACGAACCGCCAGCCGTCGGTCAGGTCGGTGCTCCGGCCGGCGAGGGCGAGGTCCGGCCGCGGTTCGACGGCCCTCGCGACCGGCGCGAGAGCCGAGGTCGCGACGGCGGCGCCGACACCGCCCAGGACCAGACGTCTGCTGAAGCCGCTCGGCTCTTCGTTCGACATCGGGAGGTCCCTTCCGGCGGCGGGGGCGGAGTGCGGGCGGAAAGCACTATCGCACAAGGGTTTCCCGATGAACAAAGGGTTCGATGATTTCGAACCGGCGGTCAGTCCCGCAAAGCGTCGATCACCTTGGCGAGTACTTCGCGGGCTTGCCGGAGGTCGCTCGCGGTGACCCCCGCCGCGGCCAAGGTCTCCCCCCGGCCGGGTTCGCTCGCGGCCCACAAGCGGTCGAGCACGCTCCGGCCGCCGGGCGTGCACGCGAACAGCGGCGAGCGCCGGTGCGCGGGGTTCGGCTCCACGCGCAGCTGACCGGCCCCGACCAGGTCGTCGACGACCCGCTGGACGGCCTGCCGCACCAGGCCGAGCCGCCGTCCGATCGCGGGCACCGTGAGCGGCGTGCCGGAGACGGCGCTGAGCACGTGCCAGCGCGCGACGGTCGTGCCGTGCGCCGCGGCTTCCCGCTCGCTGATCCGGCGGCTCAGCCCGGCCAGCTCGTAGACGTCGGCGATGAGCTCGCGGTAGGCGGTGACCTCGTCCATGGTGGACAGCATACTGCCATAGTGACAGCATGTTGTCATGATTCCCTTCTTCGCCGACGCGCCCCGGCCCGAGCTCGCCGCCCGGCTGGCCGTGTTCGCACCCCTGATCGGCAGCTGGTCGCTCGTCGTGGAGAACGTCCGCGACGACGGCGGCGCCGACGTCACCGACGGCGAGTGGCACTTCGCCTGGGCCCTCGACGGCCGGGCGCTCACGGACGTCTGGATCAGCCCGTCACGCGCGGTGCGGGCGGCCGAGGGGCTGGACGGCGAATGGGGCATGAGCCTGCGGTTCTACGACCCCGCGATCGAGGCGTTCCGCTCCACCTGGCTCGGTCCGGGGCGCGGCTGGGTGATCCCCTTCATCGGCACGCCGACACCGGACGGCTTCCGGCTCGACGCCGAGGGCCGGTCATGGATCTTCTCCGAGCTGACCCGCGACAGCTTCGAGTGGCGGGCCGAGGAGACCACGCCGGGGTCGCCGGCGCCCCGGGTCCGGCAGCGGTTCCACGCCCGGCGGGTGACGGATGGCCAAGCGACCGCTTAGTATGAGCGCGACCCCGAGGAGGCAGCCATGTCCACTGTGGACGGAGTCCGGTACGCGGCGGACGGCCCGGTCGCCACGCTGACGTTCGACAAACCGGACCGCAGCAACGCGATGGACGTGCCGATGCAGGCCCGCTACGGCGGGCTGCTGCGGGAGGCCGACGCGGATCCGGCGGTCCGGGCGGTGGTCGTCACGGGGGCGGGCAAGGCCTTCTGCCCCGGCGCCGACCTGGGGTTGCTGGACGACATCGCCGCCGCTCCCCCGGCCTCCGGAGGCGGGCACGAGAACTTCCGCGACGTCCTGGCAGCGTCCTCGGTGGGGGTGCCGGTGGTGGCCGCGATCAACGGCGGCTGCGCGGGGCTGGGGTTCGTGATCGCGTGCTCGGCGGACGTCCGCTTCGCCGCGGCGGGCGCGAAGTTCACCACGGCGTTCTCCCGCCGCGGGCTGATCGCGGAGTACGGGATCGCGAAGCTGCTGCCGTCCCTGGTGGGCGAGGGCCGGGCGCGGGACCTGCTGCTGTCGGGGCGGACGTTCACGGCGGAGCAGGCATTGGACTACGGGCTGGTCCAGGAGGTCGTCCCGGCGGAGGAGCTGGGCCTGCGGGCCCACGCTTACGCGACCGAACTGGCGACCTACAGCGCGCCTCGGTCGATGGCGGTGATGAAGGCGCAGTTCACCCGGGAGGCGCTGCTGCCCCTGGAGGAGGCGGCCCGCGAGGCGACGGCGTTGATGATCGAGTCGTTCGGCCGTCCTGAGCTGGCCGAAGGGCTGGCCAGCTGGAACGAGCGCCGCGAACCGAAGTTCCCGGCCCACCCGGCAGACTGAAAACCCCGCGCCACCGGGGGCACGACTGTTACATTGCCGACAGATCGTGTCACACGGGGAGGAAACCGGTGGGGTTCGAGGTCGACGTCGAGGGCATCAGCAAGGCCGCGGCCAAGCTCGGCGAGGGAAAGCCGCCCGCACTCGCCGCGGGCGGGTCGCCGAACGTGGGCGCCACGAGCCGGGCCGGCGGGTTCGCGGGCGACTACGACGTCTGGCTGACGACCCGGCAAGAAGACCTGCAGGCCGCACAGCAGCAGGTCGAAAGCCTGGTCGAGAGTATCCAAACCGCCGCGAAGAGCTACCACGCCACCGACGACGGGGCGCGCGACGCGTTCTTGAAGACCCTCGACAGCGGCCTCGGGCGGATCGACCGGTGAACGCGATCTTCGACCGGATCTACGACCTCGCCGGCCAGGTCGAAAAGGGCAGCACCACCGAGCTGGACGACCGGGCCCGCGCTTGCCGGACCACCAAGGAAGCCGTCGAGGACGCCAAGGCGCTGATCGAGAGCGTCCGGGTCGAACTGAGCGAAGGCTGGACCGGCGGGGCCGGCGAGGCCGCGCTGAATTCGCTCGACGCCTTCAAGAAGAACCGCGACGACCAGGCCGAGGACCTCGAGGACTCGGCGAAGTCGTTCGAGGTGATCCGCGACGCGCTGGCGAAGGCCCAGTCGGAAGCCAGGGACAAGCGCGAACGCGCCGACGCCCTCCGGACGAAGATCGACACCGTCTGGCGCGACCTCGGGAACGGCAAGGGCAACCTCGTCTTCGCGTGGGCGCAGGACAAGTTCTTCAAGGCGGAGGCCGTCGTCCTGCTCGCCGACCTGCAGCTGGCCGTCACCACCTACGACGCCGTCCTGCTCGCCGAAGGCCTGAAGCTGCGTAACAAGACGGGCCGGATTTGGGAGCTGGCGGGCTCCGAAAAGCGCAACCCCGCCGAGATCGCCGCGATCCTGCTCCGCGAGCTGCCGGCCCTCGCCGCGCTGGTGGCGAAGAACCCGGAACTGCGGCTCGCACTGCTCGCGGGCGACTGGGACAAGATCATGCAGGACCCGGACGTCGCCCAGGTGATCTACGACTACTTCGGCTTCAAGTACGACGAAAACGGCGACTTCTACACCACCGGCGAGCACTCCATGCAGAGTTACCTCGGCTGGCACGACGTCTACGACAAGCTCGAACCCGTCATCGGCGCGAAGCTCGACCACACCAGCGACGGCGGCGACAACATGCAGTTCACCGACCCCAAGACCGGCAAGCAGTACCGGCTGGAGCTGTGGAAGGGCAGCTACGGCTTCGGCGGGGCGTACGGCGGCGAGGTCGGGTTCTACACCCGCGAACCCGGCGACGACCACCCCGACGGCTACTACTCCGCCGCCCAGGGCGACGACCAGATCAAGGTGACCCAGCAGATCTACGACAAGACGACCGGCGAGGTCTACTTCACCAACGACGGCCAGGGCGCCGACGGCACCGACAAGAAGCACTTCTGGAACCTGGCGATCCGCACCGACTCGGACGTGAACCCCGCCGACCTGGGCCAGCGCTCCACGATCGAGGTCCGCGACACCGACATGCGCGACCGGATGTACGACGAGATGACCCGGTACGCCGCCGCGCACCCCGACCAGCACCTCACCGTCCACAAAGGTACCGACGACCCGCCCACGCTGAGCTACGACTGGCGGAAGTGACGGCTCAGTAGCCGGTCAGCGGCTTGAACTCCCACTCCCCGTCCTCATTCCGGTCGTCCCGGCGCGCCGGGGCCGCGCGTTCGGTGAGGCCGTCGAACACCCCGGGGACGTCGATCAGGGCGGCGACCTCGTCGGCGACGTGCTGACCGTGCCGGGCTTCGATGTCCTCCAGCCCTTCCCGCAGGGCCGTGGTCGCGGCGCTCCTGGCCCGGCCCCGCAGGGTGCGGGCCAGCTCTTCCGAGGTCGAGTCGCTCATGGTCCCAGCCTAAGGGTCGTGGGGGGGGTACAAGTGTTTTTAAAGGTTTGAGCACCACCAAGCCGGCCTCCCTGGGGGCCCATCTGGG